>JBKPIV010000001.1:0-8136 GCA_046730395.1 Actinomycetota bacterium
CCGCTCTTCCAGCGAGGTGTACGCGACCGCCGCCGGCGACCTGTCCGGCGTGCCCGTCGCGGGCGTCCTCGGCGACCAACAGGCATCACTGTTCGGCCACACATGCTTCGACCACGGTGACATGAAGAACACGTACGGCACGGGGGCCTTCCTGAACTTCACGCTCGGGAAGGAGCCTGTGATGTCGGAGCACGGCTTGATCACCACCGTTGCGTGGAAGCTCGGTGACGCGGAACCGGTCTACGCACTCGAGGGGTCGGTGGCCATTGCCGGCGCGCTGATCCAGTGGCTGCGCGACAACCTCGGAATCATCGACGACGCCCGTGAGGTCGAGGCGCTCGCACGCTCTGTCGAAGGCTCGGAAGGTGTCGTCTTCGTTCCCGCGTTCTCCGGCCTGTTCGCGCCGTACTGGCGTGACGACGCGCGCGGTGTGATCGTCGGCCTCACGCGTTTCGCCAACAAGGGACATATCGCGCGTGCGGCGCTGGAGGCAACGGCGTACCAAACATACGACCTGGTGGAGGCCATGCTCGCCGACACAGGAGTCGCGCAACCCGGGGAGTTGCGAGTCGACGGAGGCATGACCCGAAACGACCTGCTGATGCAGTTCCAGGCCGACGTCCTCGGCTCTACAGTGGCAGCACCCGCCGTCACCGAGATCACCGCGACCGGCGCTGCCTACGCCGCAGGGCTCGCCACCGGGTTCTGGTCGGGGCTCGACGAGCTGCGTGCGAACTACACGACCACACGTCGTTGGCAGCCGCAGATGAACTCGGACGAGCGCGCTGATGGCGTCGCCGCGTGGCGCAGGGCCGTCGATCGCACGTTCGGCCTGGTCGACACCGAGCGGGACACGATCGGAACCCTCTCCGGCGCCAAGACCTTTGCTCGATCTGCCCCTGGATGACGACGGCGAGCTCGGTCGCGGCACGTCGGACACGCTCGCCGAGCTCGGCGGCGCCCCAGTCTTCCGGAGCGGCGAACACGGAGGTCGGCAAATCAGCGAGCGGAGGGGGTACCCTCCTCCGGGCCGGATCTCGCCCGCTGATACCTCGCTGTTCTGAGGGAGGCTGAACGCACAGCGCCAGCCGGGATCCGTACTCAGACGAGAGATGCCTAGAGTCGCTGTAGACGTGGGCCGCCTCGTCCTCGTCTCGCAAGCCGGCCAACGCGCCGCCTCTTCGCGTTGACGGTGCCCGCCCGCAACTGTCATTAGCGAGACTTGATTGTCTTTGGACTAACTCCTTCGGGTGAAGAAGCGGGCTGGAAACCGCCGCCGTCGCTCGGGAGGGAGCAGTTCTGTGGCGCTGCGGAGGGACGGTGAGATCTGGTGTTCAGGTCGATCAGCTGTCCGACGCGGGCGCTCCGGGGATCAAAGTTGCCTTGATGCGGTCGAACTCTTCGTTCGTGATCGCCCCTTTGTCGTGCAGCGCGGTGAGCCGCTCGAGCTGGCCGACGGCATCACCTGCCGGTGCCGCGGCTGTTGCAGGTGTGCGTTGCCACGGCAGGTCCACGCTCTCCCAGCGCCAGCCGCCGTCCGGATGCTCCTCCTTCGCCCGACGGCGGATCGCCTCGGTGAGGCCAATGATCACCGCGAACGTGACGAACCGAGAGATCAGCTTGTTCCAGTCGTCGATCGGCGCGGCGATCAGGATCAGCAGGATCGCCAGTCCGTCGACGGTCCAGGCGATCCACGGGTGCCGCACGAGACCGGGCGCCGCGAAGGCACGAAAGCCGCGTGCGACTTGGCTTGGGCCGGCAAGGAAGGCGAGTACGACTGTGATCAAGCCGATGGCGACCGCCGTCCAGGCGATGGCCATGAGCAGCTCGGTAAGGATCAGGTAGGCGGCGCCGACCGCCGGCCGTGCCGGGCGCTGACCGACGAGAGCGTCGAGTAACACACCCTGAAGGACGTGACGGATCACGAATAGAAGCAGCCCCACGATCAACACCCCGGCGCCGCAGCGCAGGATCGCCTCGCGCCGCCAACCGCGTGCGAGCCAGATCGCACTCGCGTACAGCGCCACCACGACCAGCAGGAGAAACAGCGACAGCGCACGCACGAGCTTCACGCTCTGCCGCACGGTGTGGATCGTTCCGTTCGCGTCGTCGAGCACGACGAACTGGCCCGCGTCAGGCGGCAGCCTCGCAGCCACCTGATCCTCCAAGCCCAACCGCCCGGCGAGCTTGAGCACGACCGGCCGCAGCTGCAAATACACCTTCTGACCGGCACCGGGTTTGCCGTCCACGATTCGCAGAAACTCGGTGTGCGCCAGTCGGGTCGCCGCCTGAACGAGATTGATCACTGCATTCGTGCCAAGGAGTCGAGTCGCCACCCGGGTGCCGTAGTCGTTCAGTGCCGCTGCAGCGGGACCAGCGAACCCCTTGAGGTTCTTGGGCAACTGCTTCTCCAGGTCAGCCTTGACGTCGACGTTCTCGTAGATCTGATCGACCAGGAACGTCGCCAGCGCGCTCTGCACCTTCGGGTTCCGCATCAACCCGGTCGTCGACGCGGTGAAATTGTTCGTATCCAGCACCTCCCGCTTCACCCACACCGTCAATGCGGCAACAAGCAGGACAACCGTCGAAACGACGATCAGCGACCAGACGAGCATCCTTCGCCGGCGGGTCATCGGCGTCGCAGGATACTCAGGTCCCGCCGAGGCGCGCGCCTGGCGATGGTGAGAATCGCCCACCGTCCGCTCCGATAGTCCCGGTCAAGACCGTCAACCCCGAGGTAGCTCGGCGCATGGACCGGTGGCTGTGACAGAACTGTCACCGGCGGCCTATTGCGCCGGCATCGTCCTACACGATGCGGGGATGGGCGCGTTTCCTCGGTGCCCAGTTCATCGCGTGTGCCTCTCGCCAGCGGCCGTGCTCCCGGCGACCCGCCCTCCTTCACCAGGCCTGGCAAGCGTTGTCTGTCGGAGCAACAGCATGGATGGCCTGAGCCAGCGACAGGCGACCTCATCGACGGCTCGTACGGATCCCCCGCCCCCGGGTCGCTCCTCGCGCCGGCACATCAACGACGAGAAGGCGCAGGAGGCGGATCGGTCTCGTTCCGCGGAGTCCGGGAGGCGCGTCGAGCCCACCTGCGGGACAAACCGAAAGACGGATGAGGCCTACCACTCCTCATTGCGGGCGATTGTCTGGGGGGATCCAGCCCCCTCTCTCGGCGCCGCCCGCCGAACCAGCGTATAGGTTCGGGTGACCGAGCCCGGCTTTCCCGGGGCGAGCTCCTCGATACCCTGGGCGCGAATCGGAGAGCAGGTCGGCCAGCGCGACCTCGCCGTCACCGCGAGCACGTACACGCACGTCCTGACCGATGAGGCGGAGCTCGACTACGAGGCGTTAGTCGGCTGGTGAGGGGTAGGGGCGGCACCATGGCCACCCCGTAGTCTGCGACCTTCCTCAGAGCGTCCGTACGGTTGACATTTCAGTGCAGCGTGCCCGAGTACGCGTCGATGGTGAAGTCGAAGTTGCCCCGCAGACTTGCGAGCCCACCCGTTCCGCTGACCACCACCCCGCGCCCCTCGAACGTCAGAAGGGAACAGTCGGGCCCAAGGATGCCGGTGAAGTGGAGCTGCCACGTCAACGTTCCCGAGCCGATACCTGCGATGGAACCCGTGAATGTCTCGGTGCCGTGACCGTGGTAGCGGAGCTTCGCGCAGTCGAGCTGCGCAACGCTGTCGGCAACTGACGCACCCTGCAATGACCCGAGAAACGCGGTCACAAAACCGGTCTGCGTACAACTCAGATTGCTCGGTCCGCGTGGAACACAGGTTGTCGTTCCGAAGTCGACCGCACTCACTGTTCCCGAGACCTCAGTGGCCAGCGCGGGTGCGCTTGACGCCGTTTGGATCGCGGCCAGACACGAGAGACGGCGATCGTCACGGGGATCATGCGAAGCATGTCTGCCTCCCCTGTCGTGAACTGTTCCGACATGAAAGCTACAAGACTCGAAATCCAGGTGCGTGGATCCTGCCTTGACAACAGCGCCGCCGCCCAAAGAGTCGGCGGTTACGGCGGAGTCATCCTTTCCTTCCCTAGGCCAAAAGTCAGTCGCGCGGTGCCCGAAAAGCCCGGACGTGCTCATGCGATGCTCCACCGGTGCTCCCCACGAGTCACTGAACATGGGGACTAGAGGCTTGATGTGACAGTCGCGGATCACCGTTCTCGAGAGCGGCTCGCTTGCATGGTTGGCATGAGCGCAGTAGGTTCGTTGACGCACAGCGCGCTGGGGATTCCCCGGTATTGCGGCCTACCCAGTGGCGCTCCAGAGCCGAGAGACAAGGGAGGTGGCAAGTGCCTGGTCAGTCGCTCAGCGATGCAGCACACGCCTGTTCAAAGGCTGGAAGCAGACGATGCCGGACGCGGTGGGAACGGTGACAAGCACCTTCGAGAGCGGAGACAACGTTGCGCTGGAGGTGACCTGGAAGGGAACGATGACCGGCCCGTGGGGGGATACGCCCGCCACCGGCAACGAACAGACGAGCCGAGCCGCGATGCTCATGAGCTTCAGCGGTG
This sequence comes from Actinomycetota bacterium, assembly GCA_046730395.1. GTDB lineage: Bacteria > Actinomycetota > Thermoleophilia > Solirubrobacterales > 70-9 > AC-56. Next base: position 4,528 of record JBKPIV010000001.1, read on the forward strand.
AAGCGATCAGCGAGTGCCGCCAGTACTTCGACTCGCTCGTGCTGCTCAAACAGCTGGGGATGATGCCCTAGCCAGGCCTCGACCCTAGACGCTCTGCGAGGTTTGTCGGTCCGGTGCAGACCCCTGTGGGACCTCGGTGCGGAACCCCAGCTCGTGACCCACCCTGGCGAGTTCTAGACTCGCCCGATGGCGGCGGCTCCGACGCTGACCTCCAGCCAGTCGTTGTCGGACAGGTAGCGGACGCGGCTCGCACTGATGCACTCATCAGCCATCCGGCGCCCGACCTTGCCGTCAAACCCAGGTCAGCCGACGATGTCTGGTGCCAGATCAGTGGCGCTGCCAGGCGGAGCCGCCGTACCAGTAGCCGCGACCGCGCAGGATCGTGTGGCGGTGGCTGCCTTCTCGGTCGATGACGGCAAGTCCGATGACCTGTTCTGGTCCCCCAGTAGCGCTTGGGCGGCCGAAGGAGAACGCGATCCGCCTTCCGTCGGGTTGACCAGGCCGGGCCGCCGTTGTTCTGATCCGCCTGCCATCGGGCGCCCAGGCCGGAGCCCAATCCTCGAACCGGGGCGACCCGAGCGAAGGCATCGGGAGGGGGTGGCGTCCGCTCCCGTCCGCGTTGATGACGAACAGGCGTTCCAGGCCGCCGCCGAAGCCGCGGCCGCCATGGCCGACCCCGTAGGTGAAGACGAGCTTCCGGCCGTCAGGCGACCAGGACGGCCCCCAGCCGGCTCCGAGGTCGCGCGGGCGGCTCCGTCTGGACGGATCGACGAGGAGGATGTGACTCTCTGCTCGCGTGAGGAGCGCGCGCATAGGCAGAAGCTCGTCGGGCGTGCCTCGACCGCGATTAGACGCGGGCGACCGCAACCAGTCCAGAGGATCCGCCTTGCGGCGGTGCGGAGCGAGCGTTGATCGGTGCAGAGGATGCGTCCTGCGGCGAGCGACCGGTGCTCCCTCCGCCGCCACGCAGGCCGAAGAAGATCCCGGTGCCCGCGATCGCGGCGAGCGCACACGCCGCGTACCCCAGGCGACGGCGGCGCGCTCGCCGACGCGCCTCCTCGATCAACGCGTCGAGCGCGTCCGCGTCAACCCGCTCCTGCTCAGGGGCGCGTGGCGGATCTGCGACAGCCAACGGCGCCTCCTTCGTCGCAGATGCTACTATCGCTAGCATCATGCTCCGTGTCAAGGTGAACCGCGACGAGCCGGTCGATCTCCACGACCAGGTGGCGGCCGAGATCCGGCGTGCGATCGCCGACGGCGAAGCGAAGCCCGGCGAGCGGCTCCCTCCCGCCCGCGACCTCGCCGCCGTCCTCGGCGTCAACACCAACACCGTCTTGCGTTCGCTCCGCCAGCTCCGCGAGGAAGGTCTACTCGAGTTCCGGCGCGGACGAGGCATCTCCGTCGCAGGCACACCCGAACGAGGCGCCGTCGTCCAACGAACGAAGGAACTCATCGCCTTTGCCCGGCAGAACGGCTACCGGCGCGACGAGCTCCTCGAGCTCATCAGCAGCGTAAGCTGACCGACCTTCGCGGGTCTCCCGGGAGCGAGGTCGACAACACTCGCCGGGACGCCGGCCATCATCCGCGGCAGGTACGGATCCCCCTGCCGGGTCACTCCTCGCGCCTGCACCCCCTCCACCCCCAGGGGCGTGTCGAGTGTCCAGGGGTGGACAGCCTGGGCGCTTCCCGATGCCCTGTCTGACATTGGGGAAACGAGGTGAAGAGCCGATTTAGCCCGCGAAATTTTTTCGCTGCTATAGGCTCAGGAGAAACGGGAGCACGGTCCCGCTCCGGTGAACCGAGGCGGCGACGCACGCGTCCCAGGCTTTCGATAGCAGGGCCTGGAAGTCCGTCTCGGCACGCCACGCCTCGGTGTCGACTCCAATTTCGGCGAGTCCGCGCCAGCCACCGAACGGCTGCTTCAGGAACAGCGCGCGTTCGTCAACGGGACCCTCTAGACCGAAGAGGGGGAGATGCTGCTTCTTCACCAGCGTCGCGTCTTGCCCGCGTGTCGGGTGGCTGAAGTCGATCTGCAGGAGCTCGTAGCCGGCTGGGCGTGCGATCGACGTCACATAGGCGACCGAGCAGCCGAAGAACCCAGCTCGACCCGAAGGTGAGCAACGCGGGTCGTACTGGACTGCAAATTTCAGCGGCGGGGGGAAGTCCGGGTTCACCTCGATGTGGATGACATCTGGCTCGAAGCCTGCGAGCGTCGCCTCGAGCAGAGGGCCGTCGAAGCTGTCGATGTCGATCTTCAGCAGGATGGGCTCCCGCGGGCATCCCTCGCGCTCGAGCAGGTCGACGACGTTGGGCGGGGCCAGCGCGGTGCCGACCACCTTGCGCACGTGGGGCTGTGGCAGGTTTCGGCGGAGGCGGGGATGTTCGACTGCGTCGACGGCGAGGCCCGGATAGCCTCGCCGGTACAGCTCGTAACAGGGATCCTTCGTCTTGCCGTCTCCGCAGCCGAGATTGACCACGTACTTGCTCGAGTCGTCCGCGCGGGCCGCGATTGCGTCGACGATATCGGCCGTCGAGCGCCTTGGAGGCAATGCGTCGCGCCGCCGGCGAGCCGCCTCCGCTTCCTCGTGACGGCCGAGACTTTCCAGGAGATCGATTAATCTGCTCCAGGCGTCTTGGTAGAGCGGGTTCTTCTCGAGCGCCTGCGTGAGCTCCTCGACAGCTTCGTCGCCGCGCCCGAGGTGCTCGTAGAGAGACGCCCGCTCGACGCTGAGTGGGCCGGGGGCCATCACTCCATCGAGCGACCCGAGGAGGTCGAGAGCCTCCTCATGGCGGCCGGCACTGGTCATCCCGCGCGCGAGCCGGGGTGTGATCTTCCACCGCCCCCGCCGCGGGGCCACCCGCCAAGCCTTTCGAAAGGCCGAAACCGCCGCCTCAGTGTGACCACGCCTCAGGTGCAACTCGGCGACCGTCAGGTGCACATAGGGACTTCTGGGGCGGCGAATCACCATCCGGCGTGCCTCCGCAACCGCGGCCTCGACCTGGCCCGCACGCTCGAGCTTTCCGAGGCGCTTCCTCCAGGCGCGCAGTTCCTCGGGCGCGAATGCCCCTCGTCTGTCGAGTCGTTGCCCGAACCTCGACCGGACGACCCGAGCCCAACGAGCCACAGCGCCCACCGCCATCACTGGTCAGTTTGCCGCAGGCGGTTTCTCGCTTGCGTGCGAGGCCAGCCGAGATCGTCTCAGGTCTCTCTCGATCCCAAGTCGGCCAGTACGGATCCCTGCCCCCGGCCGCCTCCTCCGGTCGGCACCCTCCACCCCCTATGGGCGTGTCAGCCTGGGCGCCTCCCGATGCCCCTAATGTCTGATATCGGGGAAACGGGGGGAATAGTTCGCCCAGGGACGGCGATGCGTTCGCATTCCCGGCTACAACCTCGACCCGCACAGCGACCCGGCGCACTACGCGGTCACCTGCCTGCTCTACTTCACGAACGCGGACGAGGCGGACACGGGCGCCCTCTGCCTCTATCGCCCGGAGCGGCGTCCCGAGTTGCGGACCACCTCCACGTACTACCCGACGAAAGAGGAGGGGATCGCGGTCGAGCTCGTGAAGGAGATACCGACCCGCGAGAACCTGTTCGTTGCGTTCGTC
>JBKPIV010000002.1:0-19288 GCA_046730395.1 Actinomycetota bacterium
CCGCCGAGCCCAGCGAGCGCGCCCTGGTGCAGCGCCTGCTCGAGTTTTCCGCCGAGGCGAGCGGCGCGGCTCGGCGGCGGGCCCCTCACCGCCTCACGGGCTATGCGACCGCGACGGCGGCCGATTTTCACGCCTTCTACCGCGACTGTCAGGTGGTGGGCGCGCCTGATGGCCTCGAGGCGGCGAGGCTCGGCGTCTGCGTGGCCGCGAAGCGGGTCATCGCCGCCACCCTCGGCCTGCTCGGCGTATCGGCGCCGGAGCGGATGTAGCGCTTAGGGGCCGCGCCGGGGAGCCTGGGTCCCCCGGGCGCCTCGTCCATCCCGGCCACTGTTAGATTGCCCCGCGATTTGCCCCGAACAGGAGGATTCAAGTGACGAAAGCTAAGTTCGTCGATCGGCTGGCCTCCGACAGCCGGATCGGCAGCAAGAAGCAGGCTGCGGATGCCGTGGAGGCGGTACTGGAAGGCATCACCGGTGCGCTCATGCGCGGCGAGGACGTCAACTTCACGGGATTCGGGAAGTTCAGCGTCGCCGAGCGCGGCCCCCGGCAGGGTGTCAACCCGCGCACCGGCGAGCGAATCACGATCGCCGGCGGGCGGGTGCCCAAGTTCTCCGCCGGCGCCGGTCTCAAGTCCCAGGTCAAGGGCTAGTGGTCGGGCCCGCAACTACGGCCACGTTTGGGTCGGCTGCAAATCTTCGCCTGGCTTCGTCCTCGGTCGGCCGAATAGCATCAACTATTCGGCCTCCCTGCGTCCTAGCCATGCTCGATTTTCGCTCGCCCAAACACGGCCGTAGTCACGGACACGACCACTAGCGCGGCGTTCGCCGATCGGCTCGCCGTCCTCGTCGAGGAGCGGCGCAGCCAGGTCTGCTTGGGGCTCGATCCCGACCCCGCGGGACTGGAGGTGGGCTCGGCCCCCGGCGGGGCCGGCGCAGAGGACATCGACATAGCGGAGCGCGCGGCCGAGGCGGTCGCGGTCCACTGCGAATCGCTGATCGAACGGGCCGGGCCGGCGTGCGTGGCAGCGAAGCTCCAGCTCGCCTGCTTCGAGCGCCTCGGGGCGCCCGGCTGGAGGGCCCTGGAGCGGACGGTCGCGGCCGCACGCGCCGCCGGCCTGCTCGTCGTCGCCGACGGCAAGCGCGGTGACGTACCGATCAGTGCCTCCGCCTACGCGCAGGCACTGTTCGGCTCGACCTCGACTCCCTGGGGCGCGGTCGCGGGCCTGGAGGTGGACGCGGCGACCGTCAATCCGTTGCTCGGCGCCGACGCGCTGGAGCCGTTGATCGCCTCGGCGGAGTCCGCCGCCGCCGGCCTCTTCTGCCTCGTGCGGACGTCCAACCCCGGCGCGGCGGACCTCCTCGACGCCCCCGCGCCGCGGGCGCCGCTCTTCGAGCGCCTCGCCGCCCTGGTCGCCGAGCGAGCCGGGCGGCTCATGGGCGAATCCGGGCTCTCGGGAATGGGCGCCGTGGTAGGGGCCACCGCGCCGCAGCACCTCGCTCGCCTGCGCGAGCTGATGCCGGCCTCGATCTTCCTGATCCCGGGCGTGGGGGCGCAGGGCGGCGTGGCCTCCGACCTCGGGCCCGCCGCCGGCGCCCATCCGGCCTCGATCCTGGTCAGCGCGTCGCGCTCGATCGCTGCGGCGTCGGACCCAGCGGGCGCCGCCGTCGAGATGCGCGACCAGCTGTGGGCGGTTGCGGGGGGCTGAGGGCCTATCTCAATAGACCCAGCACACCGGAGACGACCGCTGGCGCTTCGCGGATGCGGCACCGTCGGCGGACTCGCGTGGCGCTGCCCCGCCACGTCCGCCGCCGGCACCGCCCCACTCGGCCAGCAATCGTCTCCGGCGCACTGGGCCTACCGAGATAGGCCCGAGGTGACCGCCGGCTGGGCACGGCCTTGCCGTGACGCGAAATCGACCACGCTCGCGGCTGGTCCGGCTACCATCGCCGCTGCAACCCCGAGAACCGGCTGGTTGCTGTCCTGGTCGGCGTTGCGATTATGGAGCCAGGAGCGGTGCAGAGGACTTCGGGCGCGAATCCCGCCGCGCGGATGCTCGCCGTACTGGCGCTCATCGCGGGGGCGATCGTGCTGGTGGTCGTCATCGCCGGTTCCGTGGGCGGGTCGGGAGGCGCCTCGTCGAGCGCCGGGAGCTCCCATGCCGGTCGTAAGGGGCCCCACAACAAGTACTACGTCGTGCAGCCCGGAGACACCTTCGGCGGCATCGCGTCGAAGCAAGGCGTCTCGGTCGCGCGGCTCGAGCAACTCAACCCCCACCTCGACACCCAGCTTCTGCCGGAGAAGGGGTGCGTGAACCTCGTCCCCAAGGGCTGCAAGGTGCTCGCGAACGGCGGGTGAGCGGGCGCGCCGGGCGCGCGGCCCGGGCCTGGCTCGCCGCCGCGCTCGTGCTCGCCTGGCCGGCGGCCGCGACGGCCGCGACCAAGGAGCAGGCCCCACCGCGAATAGCGGCTCGCGCGTGGGTGCTCGTGGACGCCGGCGAGGGAACCCGAATCGCCGGGTCCGATGCGACCCGGTCGCTTCCGATGGCCAGCGCGACGAAGCTGTTGACCGCGTATCTCGTGCTCCACGACCTCCCCCTCCAGAAGCTCGTCGTCGCGCCGCCCTATCACCCGATCCCGGGCGAGTCGCTGATGGGCCTTCGGCCGGGCGAACGGGTCTCCGTTCGCGATCTGCTCTACGGGTTGCTGCTCCCGAGCGGAAACGACGCGGCGGCCGCACTTGCGGTTGGCGACGCCGGGTCGGTTCCCGCGTTCGTCCGCCGAATGAACGCCGCGGCCCGCCGGCTCGACCTGCACGACACGAGCTACGCGAACCCGATCGGTCTGGACGATCCGGATGAGTTCTCGAGCCCGCGCGACCTGGCGACGCTGACCCTCCGTCTGCGCCGCAACCCCCTGTTCCGCAGGATCGTGGACACGCCTCAGAAGACCCTGACGGGCGCCCATCCTCCCACGGTCGTGAATCGCAACGACCTGGTGGCCCGCGTTCCCTGGATCGACGGGGTCAAGACCGGCTATACGCCGAACGCCGGCAACGTCCTGGTGGGTTCCGGCACCCGCAACGGGGTGTCGCTGATCTCGGTGGTGATGGGGGCGCCGACGGAGGATGCCCGCGATCAGGACACGCTCTCGATCCTGCGGTACGGGTTCTCGCTCTACCGACGCGCCGTGCCGGTGCGCAGCGGGCAGCGACTCCGGGTGGCGCAGGTGCCCAACGGCGAGCGCGACCTGCCCCTGGTTGCGGCCCGCGCGGTCGAGGCGACGATCCGGCGCGGCCAGGACATCGCCGTGCGGGTGGACGCCCCCCGATCGCTGTCCGCCCCGATTCGCCGCGGGCAGCGGATCGGAAGAGCGACGGTGACGGTCGCCGGCGCCGCCGTCGGGACGACGCCGCTGCTCGCCGGGCGGGCGGTCGCTTTGACGGCGCCGGAGTCGTTGGTCACCCAGGTCGATGATGCGGTCCCCGGGCCCCGCGCGATCGTGTGGCTGCTGGTCATCGTCGCCGCAGCCGCGATCGTGATAGGCATAGTGGTGGTGGCCGGGCGGCCGCGAATAGGGTCAACAGGGAGAGAGGCGAAGTGATCCTGACCGTGACTCTGAATGCAGCGATCGACAGAACGGTCGCGGTGCCCAACTTTCGGCTCGGTCACCGCCACCGCGCCGTGGAGTCGCGGACCTTCGCTGGCGGGAAGGGGGTGAACGTCGCTCGCGCCCTGAAGCTCCTCGGCCGACCGGTGATCGTCACCGGGCTCGCCGGCGGCGCCACCGGAACGCGGATCCTCGAGCGGCTCGCGGAGGAGTCGATCCTCAACGATTTCACTCGGATCGAGGGCGAGTCCCGGACGAACCTCGCCGTCGTCGACCCAACCTCGGGCGAGCAGACCGAGATCAACGAGCGGGGGCCCGAGGTGCGCGCCGATGAGATCGACCGCTTCATCGAGAAGCTGCTCTATCTCGCGCAGGGCGCGAACATCTGCGTCCTCGCCGGGAGCGTCCCGCCTGGGGTCGACCCCGCCGTCTATGCGCGGCTGATCGGGGAGCTGCGGCGGCTCGGGGTGCCGGCGGTTCTGGACACCGAGGGCGAGCCGATCCGCCTCGGGCTCCGCGCGGAGCCGGCGGTGGTCGCGCCCAACGTGGGGGAGGCCGAGGAGGCTGTGGGGCACGAGTTCAACGACGCTGACGACCTCGCGCTGGGCCTCGCGGGGCTGCTCGAGATGGGCGCTCGCGAGGCGGTGATCACGCGCGAGGCTGGGTGCGTCGCGATCGTCGACGACGGCGGGGCGCGGCGCCGCTACGAGGTCGAGATCGAGCCGCTCGAGCCAGTCTCGGCCGTGGGGTCGGGCGACTGCTTCCTGGCGGGCTACGTGGCCGCCCGCTACGAGGGCGGCACGCCCCGCGAGTGCCTCGCCTATGGGGTGGCCGCCGGTGCGGAGTCCACTCAGCACTTCGGCGCGGGAACCGTCGATCCCCACGGTGTGGACCGGCTCGTGCCGCGCGTCGAGGTGCGCGAGCTGGACGTGCCGGCAGAGGTCGCCTGACGTATCGCTACGGCCCGACGTAGGTCACGTGCCACCACTCGCTCGGCGCCTCGGTCTTCTCCCACCCATACCGCGCGCCGATCTCGTCGACCACCATCCGCATCGACGGGTCCGCTAGGTCGAGCGCGATGCCGTACTCGTGGGACGAGGTGCCGGGCGGGGCAGCGAGGTTGCCCCGGCCGGAGCGGTAGAGGTCATATAGATAGAGCTGCTGGGCGTAGGAGCGGTAGGCGGAGTAGGGGCCTGCCGGGTAGAGGTCGATCCCGTACAGGCGCAGGGACTCCTGGCGCATCGCGTCCCAGTTGGCGGCGGCGTTCGACGCGAGATACGCCTCTCCCGAGGGGCAAGACGGACAGTAGATCGGCGACGTCCATGACGGGGCCTGGGGCGGCGGCGGCGCCGTCGGCGGGACGACCGAGGCGCCGGTGCTCGAGGCGGACCCGCTCGAGGGAGGGACGTCGAGCGTCTGCCCGGCGAGGAGTGAGGCGTCGGCGGAGATGCCGTTGTCAGCCGCCAGCGCCTCCTCCGCTACGCCATTCGCGGCGGCGATCGACCACAGGCTCTCGCCCGGCGTGACCGTGTGCGCCACCCCCGAGCCCGCTGCGCCGGAGGACCCGGAGGCGGAGCCGGCGCTCGCAAGCGCCCCGGCGCCCTCGGCCTCGGTGGGGATCTCGATCGTCTCCCCGGCGCTCACCTGCGCGTCCTCCGGGAGCCCGTTGTACGCGGCGATCGTCCGGGTCGTGAAGTTGTTGGCAGCGGCGATCGACCACAGCGTCTCGCCGGGCGTAACCGTGTGCGGGACCCCGGCCCTCGCTGGAACGGCGAAGCCGGCGGCGGCGATCGCCGCCGCAGCGATTATCCGTAGTCTCGGGATGGCCACCTGCCGCCCTCCTTTCCTTTGAGTCGCCTGGCCGGGGCCCATCCCTGCGGCCTGCGTGGCTCACCTTTTCGGCCCGGGCCCGTCCTCCCTCCCTCTGCAGGGCGTCGTGCAGGCGCTGCTAACATCGCCGGGGCGTTGAAGACGCCGGGCCCGAAGCCGCAATCAGCAGGTTTTTCGCCTCGTTCGACGAGGCTTTTTTCGTCCGCGGCCGCGCATAGCCTGGCCCTTAACCAAGGGGGAGCTGACTAGGCGATGGAAGTCGAGATCGGTCGGGGCAAGAAGGGGAGGCAGGCCTGGGGGTTCGACGACATCGCGATCGTCCCCTCACGGCGCACCCGCGACCCCGACGACGTGGACATCAGCTGGACCCTGGGTCCCTACCGCTTCGACCTTCCGCTGCTGGCGTCGGCCATGGATGGGGTCGTCAGCCCGCGCAGCGCGGCGGAGATCGGGCGCCTCGGCGGCCTCGCGGTCCTGAACCTGGAGGGGATCTGGTCGCGCTACGAGGACGCGGAGGAGCAACTCGAGCGAATCGCGTCGGCCGCTCCCGAGGCGGCCACCCCGGTGATGCAGGAGATCTACTCGGAGCCGGTGAACCCGGAGCTGATCGCCCGCCGGGTCGAGGGGCTCAAGGAGGAGGGAGTCGTCGCCGCCGGCTCGCTCACGCCGCAGCGGGTCACCGACTATTACGAGGTGGCGCTCGAGGCCGGGCTCGACATCCTGGTGATCCAAGGAACCGTGATCTCCGCGGAGCACGTCTCGTCGAGGTCGGAGCCGCTCAACCTCAAGAAATTCATCGCCGAGGTGCCAGTGCCGTGCATCGTCGGCGGCTGCGCCTCCTACTCCACGGGACTCCACCTGATGCGCACCGGCGCCGTCGGGGTGCTGGTCGGCGTCGGGCCCGGCGCTGCCTGCACCACCCGCGGCGTGCTGGGGATCGGCGTGCCGCAGGCGACCGCGATCGCGGACGTGGCGGCGGCCCGCTCACAGCACATGCTGGAGACCGGCGAGTACTGCAACGTCATCGGCGACGGCGGGATGCGCACGGGCGGTGATGTCTCGAAGGCCTTCGCCTGCGGGGCGGACGCCGTGATGATCGGTTCCCCGCTCGCCCGCGCCAAGGAGGCGCCTGGGCGCGGCTTTCACTGGGGCATGGCCACATTCCATCCGTCGCTTCCTCGCGGAGCCCGGGTGGCGACCGTCCAGGACGGGACGCTCGAGGAGATCCTCCTCGGGCCCGCGCAGGAGAACGACGGCACCTTCAACCTGATGGGCGCCCTGCGCACGTCGATGGCGACGTGCGGCTATGAGGACATCCGCGACTTCCAGCGAGCCGAGGTGATGGTCGCGCCCGCGCTTCAGACGGAGGGCAAGCAGCTTCAACGCCAGCAGTCCGTCGGCATGGGGTCGAACGGCCGCGCCGCGGTCGCCCAGGGGGTTGCCGTCAGCGATGACTGAGGAAGTACTGGTCCTCGACTTCGGGGGTCAGTACTCCCAGCTGATCGCCCGCCGGGTGCGCGAGTGCGGCGTCTTCGCCGAGCTTCTGCCGCATACGGTCGGGCTCGAGCGCATCCGCGAGCGAAGGCCGTCGGCCCTGGTGCTCTCCGGGGGCCCGGCATCGGTGTACTCGGAGGGGGCGCCCAGGCTGCGACCGGAGCTCCTCGAGCTCGGCGTCCCGGTGCTCGGCATCTGCTACGGCATGCAGGCGATGGTCCAGGTCCTCGGCGGCCGGGTGGAGGGCGCCGACGCGGGGGAGTTCGGCCGTACGCCGCTGGTGCTCGCGAACGGAGGCGGCCGGCTTCTCGCCGGGTTGCCGCGCGAGCAGCAGTGCTGGATGAGCCACCGTGACAGCGTCTTCGAGGCTCCGCCCGGGTTCGTGCCCCTTGCGTCGAGCCCCGGATCGCCGGTGGCCGCGTGCGAGAGCCCGGAGCGCGGCCTCTACGGAATCCAATTCCATCCCGAGGTGGTCCACACCCCGTACGGCACCGAGATCCTCAACCGATTCCTGCGCGACGTGGCCGGCGTCGAGGGCCGGTGGTCGCCCGCCTCGGTGATCACCGAGCAGGTCGAGCGGGTGCGGGCCCAGGTCGGCGGTGCCGGCGTCATCTGCGGGCTCTCCGGCGGCGTCGATTCCGCGACGGCCGCGGCACTCGTCCATCGGGCGGTTGGCGATCACCTCACGTGCGTCCTCGTCGACCATGGCCTGCTCCGCAAGAAGGAGGCCGAGCAGGTGACCGCCGCGTTTGGCGACCGCGGCATCAGGCTCGTGCACATCCAGGCCCAGGATCGCTTCCTGGCACGGCTGGCCGGCGTGGTCGAGCCGGAGGACAAGCGGATGATCATCGGCGAGGAGTTCATCCGCGTCTTCGAGGAGGAGGCCGGGAAGCATCCGGACGTCCGCTTTCTCGTCCAGGGAACGCTCTACTCGGACGTCATCGAATCCGGCGGCGACGGCGTCTCCGGCGCCGCAACCATCAAGTCGCACCACAACGTCGGCGGGCTCCCCCAGGACCTCGGCCTGGGGCTCGTGGAGCCGCTGCGCATGCTATTCAAGGACGAGGTGCGCGCGGTCGCCTCCGAGCTCGGCCTCCCGGAGCGGATCGTGTGGCGCCAGCCGTTCCCGGGTCCGGGGTTGGGGATCCGGGTCGTCGGCGGAGAGGTGACCGCCGAGCGGCTCGAGATCCTCCGGGAGTCCGACGCGATCCTTCAGGAGGAAATCCGAGCGGCCGGCCTCTACCGCGAGCTGTGGCAGTCGTTCTGCGTGCTTCCGGTGGTTCGCTCGGTCGGCGTCCAGGGCGACGGCCGCAGCTATGCGTATCCGATCGTGATCAGGGCCGTGACCTCCAAGGACGCGATGACCGCCGACTGGGCTCGGCTGCCCTACGACCTCCTGGAGCGCGTCTCCGGGCGGATCATCAACGAGGTCCCGGGCGTCAACCGCGTCGCGCTCGACGTCTCCTCGAAGCCCCCGGCGACGATCGAGTGGGAGTGAGCGTGCGCGGGGTAGGCGGTCTCTAGCTCCAGCGGTCCCATCGGCGCAGGAGCGGCAGCGGGTCGACGGGCCGACCGTGGTTCCATCCCGACGGCCAGATCTCGAGGTGGAGCTGGCAGCCCACGCTGCGGGCATTTCCGGTCCTGCCGACGCGGGCGACCCGCCCGCCGGTCCTGTCGCGCTCGCCGTCGCGGGCGGAGGCGGGGCGCAGAAAGTGCGCGTAGCGATAGTCGGCGCTCGTCCCCCGAGCGTCGATCACCACCCAGTTCCCGTACAGCTCCGGATCGAACCCGCGCGCCTGCACCCGGCCGCCCCGCGCCGCGACCACCGGGGTTCCGCAGCGGGCGAACACGTCCTGTCCTTGATGGACGCGTCCGCCGGACCGCGGCGCGCCAAAGCGCTGGACGGGCCCCCCGTAGTCGTGCCGGCCGCGAACCGGGAACTCGGCGTCGTAGAGGTGGAAGCGGCGAGTCCTGTGGACCCGATGCCCGCGCGCCTCGAGCTTGAAGCGGTAGCGGCCGGAGGCGGCAGCGCGACCGTGGGAGATGATGCCGTTCCAGCGGAGGCGATGTGGCAGGTAGGGCAGGCGAGCCGGCTGCCTCCATCGCCTGACCACCTCGCCACCCCTAACCGCCCTTACGGTCAGATCCGCAGGGCCATACCCGCGAAAGCGGTAGCGGAGCCGCAGGGCGCGCTTGCCATCGACGAAGGCTCTGCGAGGATGAACGATCGCGCCGGTCAGATCGAAGCTCCCCTTCGCGGGGAGCCTCGTCGCCGGGACGATGCGAAGCCGTCGCCGCGCCGCGGCGCGATCGCCCGCGGAGTCGGCGACGCGAGGGCGCCCGGTTCGGGCGCCCGCCGGGACGCGGACGACGACTCGGCGTCGGCCGGCCACCCTCGGCGAAGCGCTGACGTCGCCGGACGCTCCCGTGAAAGAGACCTCGGTTACGCCGTCGAGCCGGCGCCCGACGATCCTCACGATCGAGCCAACGGCGGCCGATTGACGCCCGGCGCAGCGGTTCAGGCATTCGACGCCGGTGGGGCGTGGACCGCCGGCGCTCGCGCCCCCCGCCGCGGTAGCGGCGATCGCGACTGCCCCGGCCGTGGCCCCGGCGAGGATGAGATGGAGGAGCCTGCTCAGGTCAGCAACGCTAGCCCGGCCGCTAGCTCCAGGCGTCCCATTCCTTCAGGTGCTTCGTGACCGCCGCCATGAAGTGCCCGCCCTCATACCAGCCGGGCCCCGACCACTCCTCGAAGTGCAGGTGGCACCCGGTCGCGTCGCCAGTCGCGCCGACCACGCCGACCTTCTGGCCCGTGTGCACCCGGTCGCCCTGATGAAGCGGCGAGGGTTCCTTGAGGTGCATGAACACGTAGTCGTGGCTGGTCTTCTTGCCGTCGATCACGATGTAGTTGCCCGCGCCGCCCGCCTGGTACGCCTTGTACTGAACGCGGCCGCCGCGGGCCGCGACGAGCGGCGTGCCGCAGGCGGCGAGGACGTCCTGACCCTCGTGGATATGCCCAACGCGCGGCGCCCCGACGCCGTCGCCATAGGTGTGGGGGCCGCGGACGGGGAACTTGAAGCCGTGGTACGCGAACTGCGCGTCTGTAGCCGACTCCATGCTGCCGCTCTCGGGGCCGATGCGGAACCGGTAGTGCCCGTTCGGAGCGGGCTTGTTCGTGCCCGTCTGCATCCCGTTCCAGGACACGGTGTGCGTCGTGTTCGGCTCCTGCGACGCCTCGGTCCAGCTATCGACGACCGTTCCGCTCCCGCGCTTGACGACGTCGATGCGCACGTCCGTGGGCGCTGCGGCCGAGAACAGGTAGGTGACGCCCGGCTTCCGCTTGCCGTAGTAGTAGGCCTTGTGGGGCGAGGCCGTGGCGTCCTTGAGCTGGAAGTTGCCGGTGCTCTGCAGCTGGCTGCGGGCGACGATTGTGAGCGTCACGGGCGACTTCGCGGTACTGCCGAGAGAGTCCGCGACCTTCGGCCTGCCGGTCGTGGCGCCGTCGGGCACAGTCGCGGTCACCGTGCGGTTCGAGACCGCGTTCGGCTCGACCTGCACGTATCCGCCGCTCCCGGAGCTGAAGAGCACCTTGGTGACCGCGCTGAGATTGCGGCCCGAGATTTGAACTCTGGAGCCGATCGTCGCCTTGCGAATGCCGCCGCAGCTCGATACGCAGACGACGTCCTTGATGGTCGGCGGGTCGGGCGCCGAGGTGCCGCCGCCCGCGGCAGAGGAGATGCCGGCCGACACCGACAGGGAAGCGATCGCGACCGCCGCGGCTGCCGCTGCTCCTCGCCGTCTGCGCCCCCCAGGTGGCGCCAGTCCGTTGGGCCTCAAACCCCTTGCTCCTCTTTCTCCGGCCTGCGGGGTTAGCTGTCGGGCTCGCGCCGAAAGAGCGGCGCTACGGACGGGATCCGTCCGATTCGCCCCCGGGACGGCTTTCGACGCCGTCCCTCTGGTTCCCCCGCTCCGCTGCGGCGTGCCGCCGCGGATTCGGCAGGTATTTGGGCGGCGCCAGTATAACCCCGCGCCCGGAGGCGTGCGGAGGCGGGGTTTGCGAGCAACCGGTGAAAGTTGCGCTAAGAGCGGCTAAGCATCCGGGTCGAGCGGCCGCTCGACTATCATCCGCCCGCCGCGCCCGAAATCGACCGGGGGCGGCTTTTCGTGCTCGATCCGGAGATGAAGACCTACGTAGCGACACCCGATACGCGCCACCGCGAGTGGTTCCTCGTCGACGCCGAGGGCAAGACGCTCGGGCGTCTCGCCACGCAGATCGCGGACACCCTGCGCGGCAAGCGAAAGCCGGAGTACACGCCCCATTGCGATACCGGTGACTTCGTGGTCGTGGTGAACGCCGCGAAGGTCCGGGTTACCGGCAACAAGCTGAACGACAAGCTCTACCGGCGCCACAGCGGCTATCCGGGCGGCCTGCGGTCGCGGACGCTCGCGGACATGCTCGAGCGGCGGCCGGAGGAGGTCATCCGCAAGGCGGTGAAGGGCATGCTCCCGCGCAATCGCCTCGCCCGTCGCCAGCTCGGGAAGCTGAAGGTGTATGCGGGCCCCGAGCATCCACACGAGGCCCAGAAGCCAAGGAAACTGGAGGTCGAGGCGTGACCGAAGACGAGCGCCGCGGCGAGGAGCAGGCCGAGGAGCCGGAGAGCGCCCCCGAGGGTTCGGAGGAACGGCCCGGCACCGAGCTGCCCGAACGCCCCGAGGAGGACGGCGGCGCAGCCCCGCCGCCGGAGTCGAGCGAGCGGGACGCGGATGAGGCGCCCGACGAGGAGGCGGACTCCGAGGAGCCACCGTCCGAGGGCGCGAGGAGGTCAGAGCTTCCGCCGGGGGCCGAGCTCGAGCCGATCGCGATCGAGCCCCAGCGCGAGCTGAGCGCGGAGGAGCGGGCCCGCCTCGAGGCCGAGGCCGAGGAGCGCGCCCGCGCCGAGGCGGAGGCAACGGCCGAGGCGGGGGAGGAGCCGGTGCTCGCCCGCGAGCCGGCGGTGGAGCTGCCCAGCGAGGCCCGGATTCAGGCCACGGGGAAGCGGAAGACCTCGATCGCCCGCGTCGTGCTGCGCGCCGGGAACGGTGGGTTCGAGATCAACAAGCGCGGCCTCGAGGACTATTTCCCGCGCCACCAGCACCAGACCTTCGTTCGCCAGCCGTTGCTTACGTCAGGGTACGAGGGCAAGGTGGACGTGCGAGTGCACGTGCACGGCGGGGGGGTGAGCGGCCAGGCGGGGGCGGTTCGTCATGGGATCGCTCGCGCGCTGACCGAGATCGACGCCGAGCTTCGCTCCGAGCTCAAGCGGCGGGGGTTGCTCACGCGGGACGCCCGGGCCAAGGAACGGCGCAAGGCGGGGCTGAAGAAGGCCCGCAAGCGTCCCCAGTTCTCCAAGAGGTAGTGGCCAAGAAGCTCTTCGGCACGGACGGCGTCCGGGGGGTCGCCGGGACCGAGTTGACCGCGGAGCTGGCGCTCGCGCTCGGGCGCGCGGCGGCCCTTTCCGCGCCGTCGGCCAGGCCGCAGCTCCTGATCGTGCGCGACACCCGTGAGTCCGGGCCAATGCTCGAGGCGGCGCTCGCGGCGGGCGCGGCCGAGGGCGGGGGAGATGCTTGGCTGGCCGGGGTATTGCCCACTCCCGCAGCCTCCGCGCTCGTGCGACGGCACGCGCTCGACCTCGCCGCCGTGGTCTCCGCCTCGCACAACCCGTGGCGCCACAACGGAATCAAGTTCTTCGGCCACGACGGGCGCAAGCTCGAGGACGAGAGCGAGTCGCGGATCGAGGCGCTCGTCGCCGCCGCGCAAGGCACCGGCCCCAACGAGCTCGGTCGCGTGCGCGAGCTCGACGGGGCTCTCGACGACTACCTTCGCGAGCTGCTCTCGACCTTTCGACTCGACCTGTCGGGGCGCCGCATCGTCCTGGACTGCGCGAATGGGGCCACCTATCGCGCGGCCCCGCTCGCGTTCTCACGGTTGGGTGCGGATGTCGAGTCGATCGGCGACGAGCCCGATGGGCGCAACATCAACGAGGGCTGCGGCTCGACCAACCCCGGGGCGCTCGCGGCTGCGGTCGTCGAGCGAGGCGCCGATCTCGGCTTCGCCTTCGACGGCGACGGAGACCGGGTGATCGCGGTCGACCGAGCGGGGACGGTGCGCGACGGAGACGAGCTCATCGCCCTCTGCGCTCGCCACCTGGCGGCCCGGGTCGGGCTCCAGGGCGGCGTCGCCGTGACCGTGATGAGCAATTTCGGCTTCCACCAGGCGATGAGCGCGGCGGGGATCGAGGTCGCGACGACGCCGGTGGGCGATCGGCATGTCGCGGCCGAGCTCGAGCGGCGCAGCTGGACCCTAGGCGGCGAGCAGTCAGGCCACATCATCTGGGAGGAGTACGCGCCGACCGGGGATGGGATCGCCGCCGCTCTCCTGACGATGATGGCCCTGGGCGACCAAGAGCTGGCCGACGCGATCCCGATGCAGAAGCTCCCCCAGGTGCTCGAGAACGTGGAGATCGCGGACCGGGGAGCCCTGGAAGCCGCCGACGGGGTCTGGGCAGCCGTCGAGCGCGAGAACGCGGCCCTCGACGGCCGCGGCCGCGTCCTCGTTCGTCTCTCGGGGACCGAGCCCCTGGTCCGCGTGATGGTCGAGGCGCCCACGACGGAGGAGTGCGACGAGATCTGCACGAGGCTGGTCGGGGTGATCAACGAAGAACTGCGCTAGCGCCCGCCCGGGCTCTACGCTTCAACCCCCCAAATGTGCGGAATCGTCGGATACGTGGGCAACAGGCCCTGCCGCGATCTCCTGATCGCCGGCCTCGAGAAGCTCGAATACAGGGGTTACGACTCGGCGGGCATCTCGCTGCTGGACGACGGGCGGGTCGAGACGATTCGCGCCGTCGGCAATCTCGCCAACCTGCGGGCGGCCGTGGGACTCGGCGAGGACGTCGCCGGAGAGGGCGGCGTCGCCGTCGCGGCCCCGCCGGCGACGATCGGGCTCGGCCACACGAGGTGGGCGACTCACGGCCGGGTCACGGAGGAGAACGCGCATCCGCACGGCGACTGCACCGACGAGGTGCACATCGTCCTCAACGGGATCGTCGAGAACCACGCCGACCTTCGCCCCCAGCTCGAGAACGATGGCCATCGCTTCACCTCCGAGACAGACGCCGAGATCGTCGCTCACCTGATCGAGAAGCACTACGACGGCGACCTCACCGAGGCCGTGCGGGCGGCCTTCGGGGAGCTGCGCGGCCACTACGCCTTCGTCGCGATGCACGCGGGGCATCCGGCCACGCTCGTCGCCGCACGGCAGGAATGTCCGCTGATCGTCGGCCTCGGCGACGGAGAGACGTTCGTCGCGTCAGCGATCCCCGCGTTCCTCGCGGAGACCCGGCGCGTGCTGGGCCTGAAGAACGGCGAGATCGTCACCGTGGATCCGGACGGGGCCAGGATCGTCGACGCCAACGGGCAGGAGGTGAGCCGCGAGGTCGAGGCGGTGACCTGGGACGCGGACGCCGCCGAGAAGGGCGGCTTCCCGACGTTCATGCTGAAGGAGATCCACGAGCAGCCCGACTCCGTGGCGGAGACGATCACGGACCGCCTCTCGGCCGCGGATCGCGTCGACCTCCCCGAGCTCGACATCTCCCAGGAGTTCCTCGCCGGGATGCGGAGGATCGTGATCGTCGCTTGCGGCACCAGCTACCACGCCGGCCTCGTCGGGCGGTACGCGATCGAGCGGTGGGCGCGTGTTCCGGTGGAGATGGACATCGCCTCGGAATACCGGTACCGCGACCCGGTGGTCGGGCCGGACGACCTGGTGATCGGGATCACCCAGTCCGGCGAGACCGCCGACACCCTGGCCGCTATGCGGCTCGCGCGCGAGAGCGGCGCGACCGTGATGGCGCTCACCAACATCAGGGGCAGCCAGGCGACCCGCGACGCCCACACCGTCCTGTACACGCGCGCCGGGCTGGAGATCGGCGTGGCGGCGACGAAGACCTTCACCGCCCAGGTCGCCGCCACGTACCTGCTCGGGCTCTGGGTCGCGCAGGCGCGCGGAACCCTGGCGCCCGGGCTCTTGACCACGCTGATCGGCGAGCTGAGGAGCATCCCCTCCGCGCTCGGAACGACGATCAACATGGTCGACGCGCGCGTTCGGGCGATCGCCCGCTCGCACGCCGATCGGGAGTTCTTCCTCTATCTCGGTCGCACGATCGGCCTCCCGGTCTGCCTCGAGGGGGCGCTGAAGATGAAGGAGATCTCCTACATCCCCACCGACGCCTTCGCCGCCGGCGAGATGAAGCACGGTCCGATCGCGCTGCTCGACGAGTCCACGCCGGTCATCTGCGTCGCGACGAATGGGCCGGTGCTGGAGAAGGTGCTCTCGAACGTGGCCGAGGTCCGCGCCCGCGGCGCGCCGGTGATCGCGATCGCGACCGAGGGCTCCCACCAGGTAGGCGACGTGGCCGACCAGACGCTGTACGTGCCGCGGACGGATTGGGTGCTGCAGCCGATCCTCGCGATCGTGCCGCTGCAGCTCCTGGCCTATTACGTGGCCCGCGCCCGCGGGCTCAACGTCGACCAGCCGCGGAACCTCGCGAAGACGGTGACGGTGGAGTGATCCGACGCCTTGCGCTCGCGATCGCGGCTTGCGCGGCGTTACTCGCGGCCGGATGCGGCGGGGGTGGAGGTGGCGGCGGCATCGGCGCCTTTACCGGTCCGGATCCCGCGACCCTGACCCCGGCTGACGCGCCGCTGTTCGCCGAAGCCGTGGTCCGCCCCGAGGGCGACCAGAAGGAGGCGCTCCAAGGCGCTCTCTCGAAGCTGCTGGCGACCGACGACCCCGGTGGGTTCCTGATCGACAAGCTGAACAAGGAACTTGCCGTCCCGGGCAGCAAGTCTGGGCTCACCTATGCCCGAGATATCGAGCCTTGGCTCGGGGAGCGCGCAGGAATATTCGTCACCGGGCTCAAGAGAGACCAGGAGGGAGCCCCCGTGGTTCAGGGCGCCAGCCTGGTGGGGACCACCGACCCGGCGGCAACGCAGCAAGCCATTGACAAGGCTGAGGCGGCAGATCCGACTGGGAACAAGAAGCGGACCTACAGGGGCGTTGACTACGAGCTGGATCGCAGAGGCCAGGCGGCTGGGCTCGTGGGAGACCTTCTCGTGGTCGGGTCCAATCAAGCCTTCCGGGTAGCCGTCGACGCATCACATGGTCAATCGCTGGCCGAGTCGAGCCAGTTCAAGGACGAGCTCGACCAAGCCCCGGACGATCAGGTTGCGTTCGCATACGCCGACCCGGGCGCCTTCGTCGACGCGCTCGAGAAGACGGGACAGCTGACCGCGAGCGATGTCCGAGCAGCGGGTCCGCAGCTCCAGGGGCTGCTCTCCCAACCCGCAACCGCGTCGATCTCCGCGACCTCGGACCAGCTCGCGCTCCAGGTCTCCGCGGCCCAAAGCAAGGCGGCCCCGGCACCGCAGGCCTCGTCCATGCTGAGCGATTTCCCCAGCGACTCGTGGTTCGCCTTCGCGGCAAGCGATGCGGGCCGATCCGTGGGGCAGGCGCTATCCGCGGCCGCTCCCGGGCCGCTAGCGCGGGCGCTCGGCGCTGGCATTGGGCGGTGGGCGGGCGAGATCGGCGGCTTCGCTCGCGGGACCTCACTGTTCGGCATCGGCGGCGCCCTCGTCATCAAGACCACCGACGAGCGGGCATCCGCCCGGACGCTGGACTCGCTCGAGCGCGTACTCTCCCGGGATCCATCGGTGGACGTCTCGCCGCTGTCGACCAGCGGCGAGCACGGGTTCTCGCTCTCCCCGTCGGGCCTCCCGGCCCAGTTCCAGTTCGTACAGCGCGACGGCGAGGTGGCGGCTGGGCTCGCCGACTCCATCAACGATGTCTTCTCGCCGAGCTCGAGGCTGAGCGATTCGGAGGCCTTCAAGGCCGCGACCGGCGCGCTGGGCTCGGACTTCGCGCCGATCACGTTCATCGACTTCGGGCCGCTCTTCCAGCTCGTCGAAGGCTTCCCCCAAGCCGCCCACGACCCCGGCTATCGCAGCGCGAAGCCTTACCTGGATCACCTCAAGTATCTGATCCTGGGTGACCGCTCCACGGGCGACAGCGCTTCCGCGCGAGTCGTGCTCGGCCTCCAGGATGCGCCCTCCGCCGCCGGCGCCGGCGGATCGCAGAGCCCGGCGACGTTGCAGGTGCCGTGAGCGCGATCGGGATCGACCTGCTCGAGATCGAGCGGCTGGAGGTGGCGCTCGCCCGCAGGCCCCGCCTCGCCGCGCGGCTCTTCACCGAGGGTGAGCTCGCCGACGCGCGCACCCGGCATCGTCCGGGCCGCCATCTCGCCGCCCGCTTCGCCGCCAAGGAGGCGGCGATCAAGGCCCTCGGGACCTCGGTCCCGGCCCGCGACGTCGAGGTCGAGGGCGGCGGGGACGCTTCGCCACGCCTTCGGCTACATGGCCGCGCGGCCGCGCTCGCCGAGGAGCGCGGCCTCGAGCTGCATGTCTCGATCACCCACTCCCGGGACATGGCCGCGGCTGTGGTGCTGGCCGAGTCAGCGAGCGGCGCGCAGCGGGCGGCAAGCGGGGGGAACTGAGCAAGCTGCCCGTCCGCCCGGACGCTGCGGGGCTGTGCGCCTGATGCGCGGACTACGCTGCGGCCATGGAGCGCTGGTTACACCCGGTTTATGACGCCGCCGGGATGCGGGCGGCTGACTCGTGGGCGATTGAGGAACATGGCATTCCCTCGCTCGAGCTGATGGAGGCGGCTGGAGCGGCGGTCGCCGAGGCGGCGCGCGACGTCGCCCGCGGGGACTCGGCGCGGGTCGTGTGCGGCAAGGGGAACAACGGTGGAGACGGGCTAGTGGCTGCCCGCTATCTCGGCGAGATGGGCTACCAGGTCGAGGCGCTCCTGCTGTGGCCGGCCGGCGATCTCTCACCCGACGCGGCGGCCAACCTGGAGCGCTTCGGCGGTCCGGTTCGAGAGGTGGCCCCGGGCGATGTCGCCCCGGCGCTCCAGGGCGCAGGGGTGATCGTGGACGCGATCTTCGGGACCGGCTTCGAGGGGGCACCTCGGGCGCCGGCTGACGCCGCCATCGAGGCGATCAACGCCTGCGGAGTTGCGGTCGTCGCCGCCGACATCGCCTCGGGGGTCGACGCGTCGAGCGGGGAGGCCGAGGGGGCCGCGGTGCGCGCGGACGCGACCGTCAGCTTCCACGCGGCCAAGCTCGGGCACTGGATCGCGCCGGGAAAGGCGCACACCGGGAAGCTTCGCGTCGCGGAGATCGGCATCCCGGCGGGCGCTCCCGGCGAGCCGGCGGCCGGCGTGATCCAGGACTCGGTGCTCGACCTGGCTCCCACGCGGCTTCCTAACTCCACCAAGTTCGACTCGGGCGAGGTCCTCGTGATCGGCGGCTCGCGCGGCCTGACCGGCGCCGTCTGCATGGCCTCGGAGGCCGCGATCCGCGCCGGGGCGGGCTACGCCACGGTCGCGGTGCCGCGAAACCTCGAGCCGATCTTCGAGGGGAAGCTGACCGAGGTCATGTCGCGGGGCTTCGGTGAGGCGGATGACCGTTTGGCGAGCGCCTCGGCGGAGGGGATTCTCGCCGCGGGCGAGCGCGCCGCCGCCATCGCGCTCGGGCCGGGGCTCGGCCGCGACGAGGACTCCTTCGAGCTCGCGAGGGCCGTTGGCCGGGCGGTCGAAACCTCTCTGGTCATCGACGCGGATGGCCTGAACGCCCACGCCGAGCACCTGGAGCTGATCGCGGAGCGCGAGGCGCCCACGGTCCTGACGCCTCACGCCGGCGAGCTCGGCCGCCTGCTGGGGCGCAAGTCGAATGAGGTGGCGGCGCATCGCCTGGACTGTGCGCGCGAGGCGGCGCGGCGCAGCGACGCGATCGTCGTGCTCAAAGGGGACGACACGCTGATCGCCGACGGTGAGCGGCTCGCGATCAGCGCGGGCGGCAGCCCCGGCCTCGCAACCGCGGGAACCGGCGACGTGCTCACGGGAACGATCGCGGCGCTTCTCGCTCGAGGGATGGAGCCGTTCGTCGCGGCATGCGCGGGCGTCCACGGCCACCAGCGCGCCGGGCGAATCGCGGCAGAGCGGGTCGGGGCGGTCGAGTCGGTGATCGCGACGGACGTCATCGCAGCGCTTCCGGCGGCGCTCTCGAGATGAGCGAGATTCCGACCCAGCGCGCCGTCGCAATCGTTGACGACGGGGCGGTGGAGCGCAACTGCGCGCGCCTGGCCCGCGAGCTCGACGACGGCGTCCGCCTCTGCGCGGTCGTGAAGGCCGACGGCTACGGACACGGAGCGATCGCCTGCGCCAGGGCGGCGCTCGCGGGCGGTGCGAGTTGGCTCGCGGT
>JBKPIV010000003.1:0-44109 GCA_046730395.1 Actinomycetota bacterium
TCGTGAATCAGCCTGCCCCGTCGGCGACTGTAGCGGGGCGGTCGCGAGCGAGAACAGCGCTTGCAGCGCGGCTCCGCCGGCGCCGAGGAGGAGCGCGTCGAATGCCACCCGGCGGCTCGGCGCCAGGCCCTGTGCAAGGAGGAGCGCGAGGGGACGCATGACATCGCCGCCACGTAACGCGTGCGGCCCGGGGCCTTGAAGGCGATGAATCCGGCTATGAGCGCACCCGTTGAGACGGCCCCGGCGGCTCCCAGGTTGGCCTCGAGATCGACGAGGAACGCTGCGCTCACCGGGATCCCGGCCAGCAGGCCGCGGCGAAACGGCGCCGCCAGGGGCGCTCGAAACTTCCATGCTTTCGGGGCTACGGGGCTCACCGGCAAACCTAAGCGACGACGTGAGGTGCAGCCGAGCGCCCGCTCATCGACGAGACTCAACCCGTGCGGTCGCAACGCCGATCTAATCTCTGACCGTGAGTTTCCGCGGGCGCCTCACCCTTTTCTTCCTCCTCATCGTCGTCTTGCCGATGATCGCCCTCGCCGTCCTGGTCACCCAGGTGACCACGCAGTCGGGGAACGGCAAGGCGGATGCCCGCCTGGCGTCAGGCCTGCGGGTATCGCTCGCGATCTACAAGCGCGACACGGCGGCGGCGAGGCGGGTCGCGACGAAGGTGGGAAGCAGCGTGATCCTGGCCGACGCGATCCGCTCCGGGGATCGCTCGCAGCTGCAAGCCGCCGCCCAGAGCGTCGCCCGCCAGGATGGGGCGCGCTCCCTGGTGGTGAGGGGCACCGACGGCCGCACGCTCGCGGTCGTCGGCTCCCGGCACCCGGCACCCGCTTACCGGCTCAACCTTCGCGGGCCCAACGGCGCGGTCGGTTCGCTCATCGTCTCGACCACGACGGCGTCGGCGTACGTCGCCGAGGTCCACCGGCTCACCGGGAGGGGGGTCGCGCTGCTCGGCACGTCCGGTCCGATCGCGTCGACGGTGCAGATCGCCGGCGCGAACCTCCCCGCCAGCGGCCACACCGCAAACGTGGACGTGGGCGGACACAGCATGCGAGCGGGGACGACGGCCCTTCCCGGCCCCACCCCGCTGCGGCTGGCGCTGTTCGGGCCGACCGAGTCGGGAGGCTTCTTCTCCTCGAGCCCGCTCGTTGCCGCGGTGCTGGTGGTGTTCTTCGCCATCGCCCTGGTGTTCGTGGCGATGCTCCTGAGGGCGCTCGGTGGCCAGGTCGCGGCGATGCTCGCGGCCGCGCGGGGCATCGGGGAGGGCGATTTCAGCCGCACCGTGCCGGTGGTGGGAAGCGACGAGATGGCGGGCCTAGCGAGCGAGTTCAACAAGATGAGCGGCCGCCTGAGCGCCCAGATGGACGAGCTGCGGCGCCAGCAGGTCGAGATCGATCGCTCGGTGCGACGGATAGGGGAGGCCTTCGCCTCCGGGCTCGATCGCCAGGGGCTTCTCAGGGTCGTCGTCGAGACCGCGCTCGGAGCGTGTAGCGCGCAGTACGGGACGATCGCCCTCAGCGGGAGGGCGGGGACCGAGGCGGAAGCGGGGAACGGAAGCGATGCGCTTCAGGACGTGGCGGTGGCCGCGGAGGGCCAGGCGCTTCGCGCCGACGACCTGGTCGCTTGGGAGGAGGACAGGCTCTGCGCGCTCGCGAGCCCCCTGCGCAGGCTCGGGGAGCTGCCGGAGAACATCGGGGTGATGACCGTGGCGAGGCCGGGGGATCCGTTCACCCCCGCCCAGCAGGACGTCTTCCTCTACCTCGCCGGGCAGGTGTCCGCCTCGATCGAGAACATCGCCCTCCACGAGCTCGTCTCCGAGCAGGCGGTCACCGACGAGCTGACGGGCCTCTCCAACAATCGACGCTTCCGGGAGCTGATCTCGAAGGAGGCCGCGCGAGCGCGGAGGTTCGGGCACGAGCTGTCCTTGATCATGCTCGACATCGACGATTTCAAGCGGGTCAACGACACCTACGGCCATCTCCAGGGCGACGAGGTTCTGCGCATGGTGGGCAAGGTGCTCGACGACGAGTCGCGTGGGGTGGACGAGCCGGCCCGGTATGGAGGCGAGGAGTTCGCCGTGGCCCTGCCGGAGACCGGGCTGGAGGGCGCGACGGAGCTCGCGGAGCGCATCCGCGGCCGCATCAAGAGCGAGGCGGTGGAGCGGGGGGGCGCGGCGGGGACGCTCAAGGTGACCGCGAGCCTCGGGACCGCGACGCTGCCGGACTGCGCCGCGACCGCGCACGATCTGATCGCCGCCGCGGACGGTGCTCTGTATGAGGCCAAGCGCTTGGGGAAGAACCGGGTTGCGGCGGCGCCCGCGGCCAGCCCCGCCGGCCGGCCCTGAGCGCAGGGCCACGCGCACGACCGCGAAAAGAGGGCGTCCGGGAGAGGTCTCCCCGTGCGATTAGGCGTGCAGGAAGGTCTGCCTCTACGCCCCGATCAGCCCAGTAGTCTTTCCTTCCTACGGCTATGGGAATCCTCGACGAGGCGATTCGCGAGCATCTCGAGCTGAAGCGGAGAAGCGGCGCCGCGGACTCCGAGCTCAAGCGCATGGAGGATGAGGCGTTCGGGCCGCCCAGCCGACCCGGCGAGCCCGATTTCCCCGAGTCTGAGGAGATGGCCGTCCACGGGGGCAACGGCGTCGCGACCGAGGCGGCGGTCGCGGAGGCGCCGGGAACCTCGGAGGCGCCGGTCGCTCCTCCTCCGGAGGCGCCGCCCGAGCCGGCAGAGCCCGAGGAGGGCGAGGAGGAGGGTGAGGAGGAGCCGCCCGGCGAACCCGACGAGCCTGCCGCTGCCGAGCACAGCGTCCTCGAGCCGCCCGCCGATCCGATGCAGGACGAGGCCGAGCCCGCGGCGCCACCGGAGGAGGCGCCCGAATCCGATCAGCCCACGGCGATCTACGACCACAGTGCGGATCAAGGGCAGTTGGAGGACCTCGATCTCGACTTGGAGGAGCGGGGGCCGAGCTCGCCCGAGCCCGGCGCGCAGGAAGGTCACTCGGAGGCGACCCCCGACGTCTCGATCGAGTCGCTCGAGACCGTGGAGCACCCGTTTCCGGGCGAGGAGGAGGAGGAGCGGGCCGAAGACGCCGAGGAGGGGAACCCCGATGACGTCCTCGCCGATACACCGGACTTCCTCAAGGATGCGCCCGAGGACGATGAGCTTTGGTTCGAGCAAGGACAACCCAAAGACTTCGACTTCTGAGAACGCTGCAAACCGTCGCCTGACGTTGTCCTCGGTCGGGTGCCTCGCTCACGTACGTTCTAAGTACGCTCGCGTCGGCCCCCTCCCTGCGTCCTAGTCAGGCTTGGTTTTCGCGTTCTCCCCGGCTACACGTAGCCGCGGGTGCGGGCCGCCTCGACGACGCGCTCGATGCCGACCAGGTAGGCCGCCGCGCGCAGGTCGATGCCCTCCTCGCGGGCGCGCGCTGAGACCTCGCGGTAGGCGCGGCGCATGATCGTGCCGAGCTTGTCGTTCACCTCGCGCTCATCCCAGCGGAAGTGCTGCAGGTTTTGTACCCACTCGAAGTAGGAGACGACGACGCCGCCAGCGTTCGCCATCACGTCGGGGATGATGTAGACGTCCTTGTCGCGGAGGATCGCGTCGGCGGTGGGCGTGGTGGGGCTGTTGGCGCCCTCGAGGATCACCTTGCACTGCATGCGGCCGGCGTTCCCCTCGTGGATCATGCCGCCCAGCGCCGCTGGGATGAAGACGTCGCAGGGCACGCCGATCAGGTCCTCGGCGGGGATGGGCTCAGCGGCCTCGAATTCGGTGATCAAGCCGCCGGCGCCGATGTGGTCGTGCAGTGCGTTGGCGTCGATGCCGGCGTCGTTGCGGATCGCGCCGTTGGCGTCCGAGACGGCGACCATCGTGCCGCCCAGCTGCTGCATGATCCGGGCCGCCCACGAGCCAACGTTCCCGTAGCCCTGGACCGCGAAGGTGGTGTCGGCCGGGCTGAGCCCGAGATGGGGGGCCGCCTCCCGGAACATGTACACGCACCCGCGGCCGGTGGCGGCCTCGCGACCGTAGGAGCCCTCGAGCGCAATCGGCTTCCCGGTGCAGATCGCGGGCGTGTGGCCGTGGAGCTTCCCGTACTCGTCCATGAACCAGGCCATCACCTGGGCGTTCGTGTTGACGTCCGGAGCCGGGATGTCGCGCGTCGGGCCGAGGATCTTCTCGACCTTGTCCATGAACGAGCGCGCGATCGTCTGGACCTCGCCCTGCGTGAGCTGGCGCGCGGGGCAGTTGACGCCGCCCTTCGCGCCGCCATACGGGACGCCGGCGACCGCGGTCTTCCAGGTCATCAGCGAGGCGAGCGCGCGGATTTCGTCGATGTCGACCTCGGGATGGAAGCGGACGCCTCCCTTGTAGGGCCCGCGGGCGCCGTTGTGCTGGATGCGGTAGCCGGAGTAGACGTGGATCTTGCCGTCGGAGAGCTTCACCGGGATCTGGACGGTCACCTCGCGGTACGGCGTCCAGAAGACGACCCGCAGATCGTCGGGGAGCTTCAGGTGATCGGAGGCGATCTCGAAGTAGTGGCGGACGATCTCGAGGTTCGAAACCTCCGCCCGCTGCCCCGGCTTCGGTGCGCCCGCCGCCTCGGCCTCCGCGGCCGCCTGCTCCGTCGCCAGGGCCGATTTGTCCGGATCCTGACGCTCTCCTACCGCTTCTCCGGCCGTCGTGGTCTCTGACATCTCACCTCCCGGGATTCAATTACCCGGCTCTCCCATCCTCGCACACGCAGGCCTTTTGGGCGAGGGCCGGGCGTAGGCGAGCCCGGTTCCGGATGAGGTGTAGCGCGCATGCCACACTTGGTGCCATGGGGCCATAGCTCAGTTGGGAGAGCGTCGCGTTTGCATCGCGAAGGGCGCGGGTTCGAGTCCCGCTGGCTCCACTCCAGGACTCCGGCACGGCGACGATCAGGTCGTAGTCGGAGTCCTCCCCGAAAGGGAAACGCGACCTTGTAGCCGCGTCGGAGCAGGTCAGTGGCGACCAATCGGCGCCCGCGGGCGCCGACCATCGCCTTCGATTTTGGGACGAGATCGGCCCCTGGCTGGCCAGCCGACACGCACCCGGACAATTGGCATATTGTCCGGACCCTCAAGCAGGGAGCTCGATCACAACAGGGAGCTCGATCACAAGGAGGACTGGCGGGTGGCCACGGAGGCTTGGCGAGGAAGGTGGAGGCACCACGCCGGGATGGCGGCCGCCGCGCTGACGGCGGCCGTCGCGGCCGTCGCGGCGG
This sequence comes from Actinomycetota bacterium, assembly GCA_046730395.1. Taxonomy (GTDB): domain Bacteria; phylum Actinomycetota; class Thermoleophilia; order Solirubrobacterales; family 70-9; genus AC-56. The sequence goes on from JBKPIV010000003.1 coordinate 5,249, forward strand.
GCCCTGCATCGGCCGCGGCTTCCGGCGTGAGCTGCCAACCGTTCAGGTCGACGCCCTGCCTCCTGCCGTTCCCGAACGACCTGTTCACCAAGAAGGACCGTTCGACCGATACCGGGCGGCGCGTTCACCTGCCGCAGGGCGCGATGCCGGTCGGCACCAGTGGGCCGATCAAGGTCGGCCCCTATAACCGCAACGACGGCTTCGACCCGGGCAGCACGATCATCGTCAAGGTCCCCGGGCTCGACAACCAGCAGGCGTTCGACAAGACAAACCCGGTTCAGCTCAAGAACCTGAAGCGATACAAGCAGCGCCGCGCGCCGGTCGTCCTCATCGACGCCAAGACCCACAAGCGCCAGCTGATCTGGGCCGAGCTCGATTCCACCGCGCCCGACGCGGCGAGCACGACGCTCTTGATCCATCCGGCGAAGCTGCTCGCCGAGGGCCATCGCTTCATCGTCGCGCTACGAAACCTGCAGGACGCGAGCGGACACAGGCTCAGCGCCCCCGCCTGGTTCGAGAAGCTGCGCGACGGAAAACGCCTTCCAAAGCGCGAGCGCTCGCAGGCGGGACGCTACCGCTCCATCTTCAAGTCCCTGGCGAAGGCCCACATCGGCAGGCACAGCCTCTATGAGGCTTGGGACTTCACGGTCGAGAGCCGGCGGAGCCTGACGGGCCCGATGCTGCGCATCCGCAACGACGCGTTCAGCCAGCTGGGCGACAACAACCTCGGCAACGGGGTCGCCGCCGGCCACGCGCCCTCGTTCACCGTCGACAACGTCGCCACGACAGGCTTGCCGACCGGGATCGCCAAGCAGATCACCGGGACGTTCCAGGTGCCCTGCTACCTGACCTCCGCCAGCTGCGCGATCGGCGGATCCTTCAACTACAACAACGCCAAGCCGTACAGGCTGCCGACGCAGAGGCCGGGCAACATGGCGACGGCGCCGTACAAGTGCATCATCCCCTCGTCGGCGTCGACCGCCGACAGGGCGCGCGCGTTCATCTACGGCCACGGGCTCTTCGGCAGCGACGCCGAGGCCACGAACGGCACCGGCGGCAACGTCGCGGCGCTGGCGGCCGAACACAACTTCATGAGCTGCGGCACCGAGTGGTGGGGACTCGCCGGTGACACGAGCCTTGCCCCCGGCACCGAGAACGACATCCCCTACGACATCACCCTGGCTCAGAACGTCAACCTCTTTCCCACCGTCGGGGACCGGCTCGAGCAGTCGATGCTCAACACCCTGGTCCTGGGTCGCCTCATCCGCCGCTCGGACGGCTTCGCCTCGAACGCTGCCTTCGAGGACGGGAGCGGCAACCCCCTGTTCGACACCGGCCATCTCTACTTCTACGGCAACAGTCAGGGCGGCATCATGGGCGGCTCGACGACCGCGATCTCGCCTGATCTGCGCCGGTCAGTGATCGGGGTGACCGGAACGGACTACGGCGGGTTGCTGCTCCAACGAAGCACCGACTTCGTCGGCTCCTTCGATGTGATCCTCAAGGCGAGCTACCCGGACGCCTCCCAATACAGCCTGATCCTCGACCTGATCGAACAGCTCTGGGATCGCGCCGAGGCCGAGGGCTATGCCCAGCACATGACCTCGCGACCCCTGCCGGAGACGCCCTCGCACAAGGTGCTCATGCACGTCGCGTACGGCGACCACCAGGTCAGCATGTACGCGGCGGCGGTCGAGGCCCGCACAATCGGGGCCAAGGCGTATGAGCCGAACGGATCGGCGCTCGACCCGGTGCGCTCGCGCGACGCAAACCTGTTCTTCGGGATCGATCCGATGCCGAAGCTCCCATTCGACGGCTCCGGCGTCGTCATCTGGGATAGCGGCCCGGGCCGCGTTGACCCACCGCCGTTCACCAACACCCCGCCCACGACGGGGACGGATCCGCACGAGGATCCGCGGCAGACCGTGGCGGCGCGCACCCAGATCTCAGACTTCCTCAACGACAACGGCGGCAGGATCACCGACGTGTGCTCCAACTCGCCCTGCCATACCGACGCGTACACCCCGTAGGCGGGTCTGGTGTAGCCGCGCCCGCGGCGCCTCAGGGCGAGGGCGGCGGGGATTCGCCCTCGGCCCGCGCACCGGCGTGCAGGAGCGCCGGCACCTGGTCGAGCGGGTTGGGCGTGTTGAGCAGCACGACGCCCAGCTCGTGCCGGCCCACCTTCTGAGTGATGACGTAACAGCGGCCGGCAGCGAGCGTGTAGCCAGTCTTGAGGCCCGTGATCCCCTTCATTCCCTCGAGGATGAACGGGTTGTTGTTGTAGAGGTCGAGGTAGCCGCCCTTGATCGGAAACTTGAACCGCACCTGCCGGGTAGCGACGACCTGGCGGATCCACTGATTCGCCAGATCCGCCCGCGCCAGAGTCGCCAGGTCCCGCGGGCACGAGAAGTTGTGCTTGTCGATGATTCCGCTCGGGCTCGAGAAGTGCGAGCAATGGAGGCCGAGCCGGCGCCGCCAGCGGTTCATCCGTCGAACGAACGCCGGCACGCTCCCCGAGTCGTGCTGGGCGAGCGCGATCGCGGCGTCGTTGCCGGACACCAGCAGGAGCCCGTAGAAGAGGTCGCTGAGCGGCACCCTCTTTCCCTTCGGCAGGACCCCGACGCCGGAACCTTGATAGGCGAGCGCCTGCGGGGTGATCAGCACGCGCTCGTGCGGGCGATCACGGCGGGCGATGATCAGCGCCGAGATCATCTTCGTCAGGCTGGCGATCGGCAGCGTCCGCCCGGGGTCGTGCTGCCACAGCACGCGGCCGGTGTCGACGTCGAAGAGGATGCCGGCTCGAGGCTTGCGGGCGAAGCGCACGTCGACGGGCAGCCTCGCCGGCGCGCTTCGCAGCTCGTACGGCGAGCGCGCCGGCTTGGTCCGGTTGGGGCGCCGCGCGACCGTGGTCGCGCGCGAGGCCCGGCTATGTGGCGCCGGAGAGTCCTTCTGCAACGGGGCCGCGTTTACGAGCAGCACCGCGAGCGTCCCGATCGCCAACACGATCACCGCAGTCGCCAGCCAGAGCTTCACCTGCGCAAATGTTTACCGGTCCGGCGGCCACGTTCGTCAGCCGCGCGGCGGGTTCTTCAGCGCGCCGAGCACCGCGAACATGATCAACACGACGATCACGAACGAGATCAGCGTGAAGATGTCGAAGCTCGTCTGAGCGGCCACCACGGCCGCCATCCCAGCAAAGGCCGTGCAGAAGACGAGCGCGACGAGGAGGATGAGGTTACGCACGCGCGCCTCTCCCGAGCGGAGGCGGGCGCGGGGGCACGCTCAATAGACCGGGTACGGCGGCTCGGCCGCAGCGGCGGCCCGGTAACGGTTGGCGAACAGCTTGATCGCGACCAGCCCGAACGCGAAGCCGCCGACATGGGCCCAGTAGGCGACGCCGCCCCCACCGGTGACGTGGCTGGTCACCTGGCCCAGCGCCGGCAGGAACTGGAGCACGAACCAGATGCCGAGCATGATCAGCGCCGGGATCTCGATCAGGGTCACGAAGAAGATGATGAACACGAGCGTCAGGACACGGGCACGCGGATAGAGGACCAGGTAGCCGCCGAGCACCCCGGCGATCGCCCCACTCGCCCCGATCGCCGGCAGGGTCGAGTTCGGGCTCGGCAGGGCCTGCGTGTAGGCGGCGACGATCCCCGCGAGCAGGTAGAAGGCGATGAAGCGCGGGCGGCCCATCGAGTCCTCGATGTTGTTCCCGAAGATCCACAGGAACAGCATGTTGAAGGCGATGTGGAGGATGCCGCCGTGCATGAACATCGACGTGAACACGGTCGCCCACCAGGGGATCGAGTCAAATGGCTGGAGGGGAGCGACGCCCTGGGCCGCAAGCTGCCTTGCCTGGGCATATTCCGCGGTGCCCTGGCAGACCAGTGTCTCCTGCGCCTTGCCGCCGTGCACCGTTGCCCCAAAGGCGCAGCTTTTGCCCGGGTGCGTGAGGCGGTAGGGAACCGCGCCGTACTCGAACGTCAACTCGTCCTGCGCTGAGAGCCCGCGCACGTGAGGGCTCGTGCTCGATCCCGGAGCCGAGGAGTGGCTGATCTGCCACACGAAGACCACGATGTTGAGCGCGATCAGCGCCACGGTAAGGATCGGAAACCGCGACGTCGGGATGTTGTCCTTGAGCGGTATCAGGGCCCGCGAACCCTAGTTTCTGCCGGAAATCCAAGCGCGGCGCTCGGGTTTGCCAGACTTTCTGCGATGGAGGCACGGGCTGCTCGCCAAGCCCTCTCGCGCCGCGCGGATCCTTGGCGCGACACGGACGTCATCGACTCCCGCGCGCCGCGCTTCAACCAGGCCGTCGTCGGCACCGTGGCCCTTTGCGGTGCGCTCTTCGGGTGGCCGCTCGCGTGGGCGATCATGGGGGGTCAGCTCCTGATCGGCGTGACGCTCGGGCGTCGCTTCTGCATCACCTGCCTCGCGTACTTCGGGCTGGTGCAGCCGCGCATCGGGGAGGGGCCGCTGGAGGACTCCCGGCCGGCGCGGCTCGCGAACGCGATCGGTACCGCGTTCCTCGGCGGCGCCGCGGCCGCATGGTGGCTGGGCGCGGAGGTGCTCGGCACCGCGCTGGGCATCCTCGTTGCCAGCCTCGCGCTCACCGCCGCGATCATCGGCGTCTGCGCAGGGTGCGAGGCCTACCGCGCCGCGGCCAGGCTGCGCGGGATATCCCGGCGGCACAATCCCCGCGTCGATCCCTCAGACCTGCCGGGCATCGAAGAGGCGGCGCGCACCTACGTTGAGTTCTCACATCCGCTCTGCGCCGAGTGCAGGGAGTGGGAGGCGGCGCTTTCACCTCGGGCGACGCCGCTGATCACCGTCGACGTACGCGAACGACCCGACCTGGCGCGCAAGTACGGGATCGCGATCGTGCCCACGGTGGTCGCGGTGGGGCCCGACGGCGCGGTGCTGGAGCGCCTGGCGCCGTAGCGCCGCCCTGCGCGCCGCGGCTTTCCCCCCGGCCGTCCTCAGGCCAATGCCGGCTCGCCGGCCGCCCGGCTGGGCTTGATGTTCTGATTGAGCCGGAAGAGGTTCTCCGGGTCGTACTTGTCCTTGAGCGCGACCAGCCGCTGATACTTCTCCTCTCCGTACGCCTCCCGAACTCGGTCGCCCTCGGGCGTGAAGTTCAGATAGGCGGCCCCGGTGCTGAAGGCGCGCATCGCGTCCGCGAACGCGCGGTTGGCCGCGATCACCTTCTCGTCGTCCTCCGCGCTCTCCCAGCAGGAGATCGGGTGGAACATGTAATTCGCGTCGCGATGGGAGAAGGCGGTCGCGTCGTCAGGCAGCGCGTTCACGGCTTGGCCGATCCGGAAGATGAGCGCCTGGTTGAATGGCGGCGCGATCGTCGCATGCCCGGGGGCGCGCTCGAGGTAGGTGTCGATCGCCTCGTCGGGGAGCTCGGTCATGTACTCGCCCCGCCAGTAGTTGCGGAGTCCCTTCGGCGCCGATGGGTCCAGGATCGCCTGGAAGGCCGTGTAGGGCATCGGCTGGATCAGGTCCACCTCCGGACCGAGGTCCTTGAGTGGCTCGACGACCGGAGCGCCCTCCTCCGGATCGCCTACGTACATCGCAGCCATCCCGAACGCCGGCCGCATCTGCAGGTGCTCGGGCACGAACTCCTCCGGCGGCGCGGTGATGACCACGGTGGCCGTCGAGAGCTCGTCCGGCGACGCTGTGCCCGCCGGAGCGGACAGCGACTTCCAGTCCCCGGTCCCTCGCCTGGTTGACCGCTGTCACCACATCGTCGGTGCTCGAACAGCGGGCGATCACCGCCGGCCGCGTGTCGAGCATCGAGTTGAACAACGCACACGCATCGGTGTAGCCCGCATCCAGCGGTCCCATAACCGTCCCGCTGAAGTTCCGCGCAGCGCGTTCACTGCGTCGTCGGCGAGACCCGCTTCGCTCATCCTCAAACCCCCTCGATTCGCTTTCCGGGCAATCCTCTCCCGGCTGCCGCGTTACGTCAAGCAACGCGGCGAGGAATTACGCGGCCGCTGCCGAACGCCGCTCGGATACCTCTCGCGCCGACTCGTCGGCGTGGTAGGAGCTCCGCACGAGTGGCCCGGCCGCCACGGACTCGAAGCCGAGCCCATAGGCAGCGCGCGCCAAGGACTTGAATTCGTCCGGATGCCAGTAGCGCGCCACCGGCAAATGGTTCTCGGTCGGGCGCAGGTACTGCCCGACGGTGAGGATCTGGACGCGGTGATCGCGAAGGATCCCGAACGCCTCGACCATCTCCTCGAAGCTCTCGCCGAGGCCCACCATGAGCCCGGATTTCGTCACGACCTCCTCCCCGCCCATCTCCTTCGCGAGGCGGAGCACCCTCGCGGAGCGCATGAAGTCCGAGCCACGGCGAGCTCGCGGGTACAGCCGCGGCACCGTCTCGACGTTGTGGTTGAAGACGTCCGGGCGCTCGTGAATCACCTTGGCGAGCGGCATCTCCTGACCCCGGAAGTCCGGCGTCAGCACTTCGACCTTGCACCCCGGCGCGAGCATCCGGATCGAGCGAATGACGCCCACGAATGCCCCGGCGCCGTAGTCAGGAAGATCGTCGCGGTCGACCGAGGTGACGACCGCGTGGCGAAGGCCCATCCGCTTGACCTGGGCGGCGACTCGCATCGGCTCGAGGGGGTCGTGCCAGGTGGGCTTGCCGGTCTGTACGTTGCAGAATCCACAGCGCCTGGTGCAGACGTCCCCCAGGATCATGAACGTGGCCGTGCCGCGCTCCCAGCACTCGCCGACGTTCGGGCAGTTTGCCTCCTCGCAGACGGTGTGCAGGTTGTCGGCGTGGATCGACTGCTTGAGCTGCCGGTAGGTGGGGCCGCCGGGCGCCGGCACCTTCAGCCAGGGGGGCTTGCGCTCCCGAAACGGCCTCCCCTCGGGCACCCGGCCGCCGCCGGGGTTCGCGCGCGAGCGCGTGACGTGGAGTCGGTGGTCGAGGGTGGCCGGCGCGTCCATGGCCTTTACCGTAGCGCCGGCGAGGCGCCCGCCAGAGCAGCGATCCCCGCGACGCGATCGGTGAGCTCATCGCTTGCCACCTCAACGGGCCCCCGCTCATACACCGCTGCGAACCGGTCGCCCACGGTGCCCGTGAACGCTTCGAGGTCCTGCTCCGCGCCGAGCTCACGCGCGAGCGACGTCATCTGGCACGACTCGATTCCGCACGGGACGATCCACTGGAACGGCTGCAGGTCGTTGTTGACGTTGATCGCGAAGCCGTGGGTGGTCACGCCGCGGTTCACGTGAACGCCGATTGAGCCGATCTTCCGCCGCGCGGGGGTCCAGACGCCGGTGAGGCCCTCGATCAACCCGGCTTTCACCCCCCACTCGTCGAGGGCGCCGATGATCACCCGCTCCATGCGACGAATGTAGGCGTGCACGTCGTCGCCGTATGGAGTCAGCGACACGATCGGGTAGCCGACGAGCTGGCCGGGGCCGTGATAGGTGACGCGGCCGCCTCGGTCCGTGTCCGCTACCTCGATCCCCTGCATCCGGTACCAGTCCTCGCCCATCGGCAGCTCGTCGGGCGTCGAGCGGCGACCTCTCGTGTAGACGGGCGGATGCTCGAGCAAGAGGATGAGGTCGGGGATCTCCCCGGCGAGACGGGCCGCCTCCAAGCGCTTCTGCGCGACCCTCGCCTCCTCGTACGGAACGATTCCCGCCCGCACCACCCAGACCTCGGGTGGCGAGCCGCGAGTCACGAGGGGCGAGCCGGACGACCGCCTATCGGCGCGGGGCGCCATGGAGCCAGTCTGTCACGCCGCCGCTGCGCGCTCGTCCGCCGCAGCGTCGAGGCGCTCCTGCGCCAGCTCACGGGCGGCGTCAAGCGGCGTGATCGAGCGCTCCCGGGCCGCCTCGAAGATCGCGGCGAGGTTGTCCTCGATCCGGAGCGCCAGTTCGCGTGCGTGTTCCTCGGAGTAGCCTCGGATCTCCCGGTAGACGTGGATCAGGCCGCCTGCGTTGACGACGAAGTCGGGCGCGTAGAGGATGTCCCGCGCCGCCAGGGCGTCCGCGAGCGTCTCGTCCGCGAGTTGGTTGTTGGCGCACCCGCAGATCACGTCACAGCGAAGCTGCGGCAGGTTGCGCTCGTTGATCGCCCCGCCCAGCGCGCACGGGGCCAGGATGTCGCACTCGGCGACGATCTCCTCGTCGGGGTCGAGCCACTCGGCTCCGAGGGCCCGCGCGATCTGTGCCTTGCCCGGATCGATGTCCGAGACCGCCAGCTCCGCCCCGTCTTCGACCAGCCGCCGCGCCAGCTTCGCCCCCACATGGCCGAGGCCCGCGACCACGATCTTCCGCCCGGCGAGGTCGGGGGAGCCGAACCGCTCGTTGGCGGACGCACGCATCGCGGCCTCAACGCCGAGCGCCGTGAACGGGCTCGGATCACCGGACCCACCCCGGTCCGGCGGCAGTCCGGTGACGTGCTCGGTGCGCTCGCGAATGGTCACGAGGTCGGCGGGCGAGATCCCGACGTCCTCGGCGGTGATGTAACGGCCGGCCAGCGACTCGACCAGGTCCGCGAAGTCGAGCAGCAGGTTGCGCCTGGACCGACCGGTCGGGGGCGGGCCCGGGGGAGCGCAGATCACGCCCTTGCCGCCGCCGAGGGCGAGCCCGCTCGCGGCGGCCTTGAACGTCATGCCCCTCGCGAGCCGCAGCGCGTCCCGCGCGGCGTCGATCGTGGCCGCGTAGTGCCACAGGCGAACGCCGCCGAGCGCGGGACCCAGCAGCGTCGAGTGGATCGCGACGACGGCATAGCTGCCGCTGCGCGGGCCCCTGCTCACGACGAGGCTCTCGTGATCGAACTCGACCGGCGGCACGGCCGTCGAGGTCGGATCCGCGGCGCGTCCGCCATTCGCCGTGGGATCGGCCTTCGTCGCAGGCGGATGTTTGGTGGTGAGCACGCTCATCCCTCCACCTCCCACGTCTCGAGGCGCTCCTTCACCGCGCCGAGGAATCGGGCGGCGTCGGCGCCGTCGAGCGCCCGGTGGTCCCAGGACATGCAGAGGTAGCTCATCGGGTGGATCGAGATCGAGTCCCCCTCGGGCCGCTCGAGCACGACCGGCCGCTTGACGATCGCCTCGAGATCCAGGATCGCCACCTGGGGCTGGTTGATGATCGGGGTCGCGAGCACGGCCCCGAACTGCCCGGGGTTCGTGATTGTGAACGTTCCCCCGTGCACCTCGTCGGGCTCCAGGTCCCCAGCCCTGGCGCGTTCGGCGACGTCCCCGATCGCCACCGCGATGCCCTCGAGGCTCAGCCGCTGGGCGCGGCGGATGACCGGCACGATCAGCCCGTCGTCGAGGGCGACGGCTATGCCGAGGTTGACGTCGTCGTGGTAGACGATCTCCTCGCCGTCCACGGACGCGTTCAGCTTCGGGTGGCGCTCGAGCGCCTCGACGCTCGCCCGAGCGACGAACGCGAGGTACGTGAGGTTGACGCCGCGGCGTCGCATCGATTCGCGCAGCTCGCGGCGCCGCGCGGCTACCCGGACGAAGTCGGCTTCGACGATCGTCGTGCAGTGCGCAGACGTGCGGCGGCTTTGGACCATGTGCTGGGCGATCGCCCGGCGCATGCTCGACATCGGCTCGCGCCGGGTCGGCCCCACCAGCTCGTCTGGTCCCCCCGAAGGCGGGGCACCCGCAGCCGGAACCGGGGGGACAACGTCGCTGGAAGCTTCGGCCTGTCCTCCGCTTCCGGCGGGTTGGAGCGATCCGGCCGGCGCCGGCGCCTCCGCCTCAGGTTGATAGGGGGACTCGATATGAAGGGCGGGCTCGTGCGGGACTACCGTCCCGCCCTCCTCGTTGATGTAAGCCAGGACGTCCCGTTTGCGAACGCGCCCGCCGACCCCCGTGCCCTGGACCTGCTCGAGGTCGACGCCGTGCTTCTCGGCGATCCGCCGAACAACCGGCGAGTAGAACCTGGAACGGTCGGCCTCGCCGTTCGCTTGGGCCGCGCTCTCCGCGGGAGCGGGACCGGGGGTCTGGTCGGTCCGCTGACCGCCGTCGGAGGCCCGGCCGTCGTGTTCGTCCGGATGCGCTTCGCCGGGTCTCGCCTGGGCGTCGATCTCCGCCAGCGCCGTTCCAACGGCGACCGTGGTTCCAGGCTCGACCAGGATCCGCTCGAGACGCCCGCTCGCGGGCGAAGGGATCTCGACGTCGATCTTGTCGGTGGTCACATCGCAGATTGCCTCATCGGCGTCGACCCAGTCACCCGGCCGCTTGCGCCACTCGACGATCGTCCCCTCGGCGACCGAGACGCCCATCTGGGGCATCGTCACCTCGACCAGGCTCGGGCCCTGGCCGTGGGACGCCCCGCCGACCGCTCCAGAGCTAGTACGCGAGGAGCTCACGGCAGGCCTCCTTCATGTCTTCGAGCTGCGGCAGCGCCGCCCGTTCGAGCGGTGGGCTGAACGGAATCGGGACGTCGGGCGCGGTGAGGCGCCTGACGGGAGCGTCGAGGTCCTCGAATGCCTCCTCGATGATCAGCGCCGCGACCTCGGCGCCCACCCCGCAGGAGCGGGTGGCCTCGTGAGCGACGAGCGCCTTGCTCGTCTTGCGGACGCTCGCGAGAACCGTGTCACGATCGAGCGGGGCGAGGGTGCGCAGGTCCACGACCTCGATGTCCTCTCCGAGCTGCTCGGCCGCCTGGAGAGCGAGATGAACGCTCGAGCCGTAGGCGATCACCGTCAACTCGGACCCCTCCCGGGCGATGCGGGCTTCGCCGAGCGGGACCAGATGCTCGCCCTCCGGGACCTGGTCCCTGACGTGGCGGTAGAGCCCCTTGTGCTCGAGAAAGCAGACCGGGTTCGGATCGCGAATGGCGCTGGTCAGAAGCCCCTTGGCGTCGGCCGCGGTCGCCGGCGCCACCACCTTTAGCCCGGGCGACTGCAGGAACCAGGCCTCGGGGTTCTGCGAATGGAACGGGCCGCCCGAGAAGCCACCCCCCGACGGCAGACGGACGACCATCGGGACGGCGACCCCCTGCCTGTAATGGAGTTTCGCGGCGACGTTGACGAGCTGGTCGAAGCCGCACGAGATGAAGTCGGAGAACTGCATCTCGCACACCGGCTTCATCCCCTCGACCGCGGCGCCGATCGCCGTGCCGATGATCGCGCTCTCCGCGAGCGGCGCGTCGACGCAGCGATCGGCCCCGAACTCCTCCACGAAGCCGTCGGTGACCTTGAACGCGCCGCCGAACGCGCCGATGTCCTCGCCAAGGCAGAAGACGGTTTCGTCCCTTCGCATCTCCTGGCGCAGGGCGTCGGTGATCGCCTGGAGATAGGTCATCTCGCGCGGAGCGGCCGGGTCTGCGACCGCCGGCGTCGCGGCCCCGCTCGGGGCATTGGCTTGCGTTGCCTCGGTCACGCCGCCCTCCTTCGACCGTTGCCCTGCGACCAATAGGACCACGGCGCCTCGCCGTCGCCAAGCTGCTCCCAGGCATCGGCGTACACGCCCTCGGTGGCGGCGGCTGGGTCCGGCATCGGCCCTTCGAGCGCCCGCTGCGCGCACTCGTCCACGTATGCGCGGACCTCCGCGCGGATCGTCTCCACCTCACCGGTATCGAAGCCGTAGTCGGCGACCAGCCGCTCGGCGTAGCGGTCGATCGGGTCGCGCCGGGCCCACTCCTCGAGCATCTCCTTCGGGACGTAGCTCATGTCGTCGTGGGCGCCGTGCCCGTGCATGCGCATCGTCTGGCACTCGATCAGCGTTGGTCCCTGGCCCTCGCGCGCCCGGCCCGCGGCGATGCGCGCGGCCTCGAACACGGCCTCGACGTCATTTCCGTCCACGCTCGTGCCCGGAAAGCCATACGTACGCGCGCGCTCGACCGGGTCCACGGCGAACTCGAGCTCGTTGGGCGTCGAGTACGCGAATTGGTTGTTCTCGAGGATGAAGACGATGGGCAGCCGATGGATGCCGGCGAAGTTCATCGCCTCGTGCCACACCCCGTTCGCGGTCGAGCCCTCCCCGAAGAACGTCATCGCGATCCGGTCCTCCCCGCGAAGCTTGAAGGCGAACGCCATCCCGCCGGCAACCAGCGCCATGTCGGGGAGCATCGAGACCATCCCGACGCTACCTAGCCGGCGGTCGCCGAAATGCATGTTGCCCTCCTTGCCGGCCGTGACCCCACCCGCGCGGCCCATGTAGTTGGCGAGGTAGCGATCGGGCGTCACCCCTCGAACCAGATGCGCCCCCAGGTCTCGATGGAGGATGCAGGTGCGGTCACGGGGGCCGAGCACGTAGGCGGCACCGACCGAGACCGCCTCCTGGCCGCGGCCGTCGTAGAACGATCCGGGCACCTTGCCCTGCTTGTAGAGGGTGAGCGCGCGCTCCTCGGAGGCCCGCATCATGACCATGAAGCGAAAGAGGTTCGCCCTGTCCTCCCGCGTTAGGCGTGCGGCATCAATGCCACGTGCGGAACGATCGGCGATCGCGCTCGCGTCGCTGGTCTTCATTCTGCGTCCGCCTTTCGTTCGGGCCGGGCGACGGGATCTCCGTTCGGCCGGGCCGTTTTCATCACGGGCGGGATCTCCGCTCGCGATGCCTACGGACCAGGGATGCGAGGGTTCCTCCCCACTTCCCCTATGTGTGGATTGCTACCCCCATTCTACGCCGCGTCCCCGATCACGCAACGAATTCATCGCTCTGGCGCACCGGATTGCGGCGTGTCCTCCGCGATGGATCGCGGCTCGGGCGGAGTCGGGAGGGCTTCCAGGTAGGCGAGCACGTCCTCCTTGCGAACGCGCCCGCCCAGGCCTTCCCGGGTACGCGCGCCAGATCGACCCTGTGCTCGTCCGCCAACCGCTTCATGGCCGGCGAGTAAAACGAGGACATCTCCCCGGGCCCTGAGGGGCGCAGCCTGAGCCGACCCCCCGCCTCGAGCGGCGCGGCCGGAGCGTGAGACGGCGAGGGGGGAACGCCCTCTTCAGTAGGCCAGAAGCTCATTGCAGGCCTCGGTCACGACGTCGATGCGAGCGGCTTCGAATCGGCGGCGTCCGCTGCACCCGCGGCGAGGTTCGCCCGCCGCACGGGGGCGTCGAGGTGCTCGAAGGCCCCGTTTGAATGGAGGAACTTTCGCGCCTGGGATCCGCCCTGCGGATGCGAGGCGCGATTGTTCAGGGCAAGGCGCCTCGCACCCTCCGGAACCGGACCCGACTGGGCTCCCGGGGCGATCAAGCGATCGCCCGGCCGTAGCACGGCCGCCGCGCCCGCCCCGATCGGCTCCCGATGCCACCCAGCAGCGGGCTCCGCATCGTCCTCGCGGCCGGCGAGCGTGCGAGCCCGCTGCTCGGCGACGCGCCCGAGCACCATCGCGCGCGGCAGCCCGATCCGATCTCGCGATGTCAGAGATCTCGTTACGTCGCGGGCGATCCCGTGAACCGCGCTCTCGACCGCTTGCTTCGTCTCGGGTCCCTTCCTAGCGAGCGTTCCTCGGGCCGGCGATCCCTTCGCCTCGGCCTTGATCATGGGTCGCACCGCTTCGTTCGGGTGAAGCGGACGCATGAACGATCGCGCTGGGGCCAGCCCCCAGCCGCGCCTAGAGGGCGAGTCCCAGAGGCTCCTCGAGCAGGGCGCGGATCCGGTCCAGGAAGCGCGCGCCGTCCGCGCCGTAGAGGATCCGGTGATCGCACGCGAGGGTCAGCGGCATCAGGTGCGCTGTCGTGATCTCGCCGTCGCGAACCACCGGCCGCTCGGCGATCGCCCCCACCGCGAGGATGCCGGCCTGGGGCGGGTTGATGACGGCGGCGAAGCTGTCGATGCCGAACATTCCCAGATTGGAGACCGTGAACGTGCCGCCGGATAACTCGGGCGGGGTGATGGTCCCGTCGCGAACGCGCTGCGCCAGGGCGCGAGCCTCCTCCGCGATCTGACGCAGGCCCTTTTGGTCGGCGTCGAACACCGTCGGGACGACGAGCGCGTCCTGGCCGGCGACCGCCACCCCCACGTTGATGCGGGAGTAGAGCTCGAGGCGTCCATCGCGGTAGGCGCCGTTGGCTCGCGGGTGCTCGCGCAGGGCGATCGCGCACGCCTTCACCACCATGTCGTTGAACGAGGGCACCGCCTCGCCCTCGGAGGCCGCGGCTTTGACCCGAGCCCGGGCCTCAACCGCGCGGCTCATGTCGACCTCGACCGAGAGATAGAAGTGGGGCGCGGTGGCCTTCGACTCGGCCATCCGCCGCGCGACCGTCTGCTGGAGCTTGGTCAGCTCTTGATGGGAGACGGCGCCCTTGGCGGTCTCGGGGCGCTCCCGTACCCCTGGCGTGGGCTCGGCGGCCGCCGCCGCCGGTGGAGCGGGTGGGGAGACCGCCGCCGGACCGGCGCTGATCGCACGCTCCACGTCGGCCTTCACGATCCGGCCTCCCGGCCCCGAACCGGTGATCGCACCGAGCTCGAGCCCGTTTTCCCTCGCGATCCGACGGGCCAGCGGCGAGGCCTTCACCCGGCCGTCCGTGGGCGCGCCGGGCGTCGAGGCAACGGTCGGTGCCGGTGGAGCCGCCGGCTCGCCCCGGCTTTCGCCCGCGCCCTCGACGGACGGACCGGTGGCACCGGGAGGAGCGTCGGCCGGCGCCGGGCCGCCCTCCACCTCCGCAGCGCCGCGAGCCTGCCCCGAGACCGCGCCGGCGCCGTCGCCGGAGGGCTTCTCCCCTGGCTCGCCCACACGGGCGATCACCTCGCCGATCGGAAGCGTGTCGCCCTCCGCGGCCAAGAGCTCGACCAGCGCTCCGCCCACCGGCGCCTCGTAGACCATGTTCGCCTTGTCGGTCTCGATCTCAACCAGCTCCTCGCCGAGCTCGACCTCGTCGCCCGGCGACTTGAGCCATCGCAGGATCGTCCCCTCCTCCATGGAGTCCGACAACCTGGGCATGACGATGTCCTGCGCCATCAGATCGCGCCCTCGAGGGCGGCCCGCGCCGCGGAAACCACGTGCTCGGGATGCGGGATCGCCGACTGCTCCAAGCGCTTGGCGTACGGCATCGGGACATCGGCACCGGTAACGCGCTGGACCGGCGCGTCGAGGTGGTCGAAGGCCTGCTCGGTGATCAGCGCCGCGAGGTTCGCGCTGACGCCGCCGTGGGGCCAGCCCTCCTCGACCACGACGCAGCGATTCGTCTTCCGCACCGAGTCGAGGATCGTGTCCAGGTCCAGAGGGCGAAGGGTACGGGGATCGATCACCTCGGCCTCGGCGCCGTGATCGTTGGCCAGGGTCCGGGCCGCCCTCTGCGCGACGTCGGCCATCCGCAGGATGCCGATAATGGTCACGTCGCTTCCCTCGCGAAGCACGGCGGCCTCCCCGAACTTGATGATGTGGTCGTCGTCGTCCGGCACCTCGCCCCGCGCTCCATAGAGGGTCTCGTGCACGATGAAGATCACGGGGTTGTCGTCGCGGATCGCCGCCTTGAGGAGCCCCTTGCCGTCGGCAGCGTTCGACGGGCAGGCCACCAGCGTGCCGGGGATCTGCAGGAACATCGCCTCGAGGCTGTGCGAGTGGGTGGGGCCGAGCTGGTGGCCGCCGCCGCCGGGCATTCGGATCACCATCGGCACCCGCACCTGGCCGTTGAACATGTAGGGGATCGCCGCCATGTGATTGACGATCTGGTCCATCGCCAGCAGGGCGAAGTTGACCGTCATCAGCTCGACCACCGGCCGCAGGCCGCCCATCGCGGCGCCCACCCCTGCGCCCACGATCGAGTTCTCCGAGATCGGGGTGTCGCGGACGCGCTTCTCGCCAAACTCGTCGAGCAGCCCCTCGGTGACCTTGAAGGCGCCCTGGAACACGCCGACGTCCTCGCCGATGATGAAGACGTGCTCGTCGCGGCGCATCTCCTCGGCGAGCGCCTGGTTGAGCGCCTCGCGCATCCGCATCGTCGCCATCAGGAAGGTCCCTCCGCCGGCTCGTCGGGCGCGGCATCCTCGAGCGCGTCCGAGGCCTCGCGGTCCTCGGTGGTCTGAGCCGGACGGCGGCCGCGCGGGCTCGGTCGCCCGGCGTAGGCCGCCCCCGCCTCGGCCAGCTTGCGCGCCTCGCCGGCGGCGCCCACCTCCCGCTCCGCCTCGCCGCGGTGCGGCTCGGGGGTCCGCTCGTCAACCGCGTACCAACCCGGGCCCTGATCGCCGACCACGTACAGGTGGTCGTACAGGGACTCGAGCGGGGGCTCCGGCGAGCTGTCGGCGAACTCCACGGCATCCAGCACCTGGCGCTCGAGGCGCTCGCGAAGCTCCTCCAGGTAGGCCTCGTCGATCACCCCCTCGGCGAGCAGGCGATCGCGAAAGACCTTGACCGGGTCCTTCTTGCGCCACTCCTCCACTTCCTCCTTGGACCGGTAGACCTCGGGGTCCGCCGCCGAGTGACCCCGGTAGCGATAGGTGAACGCCTCCACCAGCGTTGGCTGGCGGTCCTCCCGCGCGATCCGGATGTGCTCGGTGACCGTCTCGCGCACCGCCAGGACGTCCATGCCGTCGACGCGCACCCCGGGCACCCCGAGCCCCTCCGCCTTGCGCGAGAGATCGGTGACCGCGGAGTGGCGCTCGACCGAGGTCCCCATGCCGTAGAGGTTGTTCTCAACCAGGAAGACGACCGGCAGCCTCCAGAGCGCCGCCAGGTTCATCGTCTCGCCGAAGTTGCCGGTGTTCGACGCCCCGTCGCCGAACATGCACACAGTGACCTCGTCGGTTTCCTTGTAATCGGACGAAAGGGCCAAGCCCGCCGCGAGCGGGAGGTTCCCGCCGACGATCCCGTAGCCGCCCATGAAGCGACGCTCGAGGTCGAAGATGTGCATCGAGCCGCCGCGACCGCGCGAGCAGCCATCCTCGCGCCCGAAGAGCTCGGCCATGACCCGCCTCGGATCGGTGCCGCGGGCGATCGCGTGCCCGTGTGTTCGGTAGGTGCCGATCAGGTAGTCGTCCGGTCGCATCACCGAGGTGGTGCCAACGATCGTCGCCTCCTCGCCGATCCCGAGGTGCAGGAAGCCGCCGGCCTTGGCCTGCTGGTACTGGCGTCCCGCCTCCTCCTCGAAGCGGCGGATGAGGGCCATCGTCTCGAGCAGCTCGCGGCAGGTCTCGGCGTCCGGCAGCGGGTGCGCGGTCGAGCCCGCGCCGTCGCCGGCTACCCCGGACTCCGCCGTCTTGGTGCGGTCCTCAGCCACCGCGGTCCACGATAACTCAGCGCAGTCGCTTTCATCCCACGGATCGCGCCGCCGCCGCGATCGCCTCCTCGAGCGCGTCGTCGCCCCCGAAGGCCTCGCCGTCGACGATCACGGTCGGCACGCCGACCGCACCCAGGTCTCCGGCGCGATCGGTTGCCTCGCGCAGCGCCGTCTTCACCGCCTCGCGCTCCACCGCCCGGAGGAGCGCCCGCGGGTGGATCTCCGCCGCGGCCGCCGCGAGCAGGACGTTGTCGGGGTCGGTCAGGTCGCGCCCGGCGACGAACGCCTGGCGGAAGGCCGCGAGCGAGAACGACACCGCTCGTCCGATCTGCTTCGCATAGGTGGCCGCACGCATCGCGAACAGGGTGTTTCCCGGCCATGGATCCGGCCAGCGCACCGGCGGCAGGCCGTACGCGGACGCGCGGCGCTCGATCTCCCGCATCCCGTCGTCGCGGCCGGGGCCCTCCCCCCACGAGCGGCGCCCGAACCGCTTGAACAGCCCCCCGAGCAGGATCGGCTGCCATTCGGGCGGTTCCCCGCATGCCTCGGCGAACAGCGCGTTGACCCGCTCGGCGGCGAGATAGGCGTAGGGCGAGCCGAGGTCGTAGTAGAAGACGGGCCGGCTCGAGGTCACCTCGGCGCCTCATCCTGAAGCCAGGCGACGACCTCGGCCGCGTTCCTATCCGGCGGAAAGACCGGATAGAAGACCTTGGCGATCCGGCCCGCCCGGGCGATCAGCGTGAGGCGCACATAGAGGCGCATGCCGGCGACCTCGAAGGTTGGCAGTCCCAGCGCGGCGGCGAGCTCCAACCCCGGATCGCTCAACACCGGATATGGCAGCCCGACCCGCTCGGCGAACTCGAGCTGATCGGCGAGCGGCTGGGCGCTCAGCCCGAGGACTCCGGCGCGCAGCCGCTGGAGCTCGGCGAAATGGTCGCGGAAGGCGCACGACTGCGGCGTGCAACCGCGGGCGCCGGGGATCTCGTCCCATCCAGCAGGGAGCGGCTCGCCCGGCCTGCCGGTCCGCGGATAGCAGTAGAGCACCAGGGTGTTCCTTGCCGAGGTGGCCAGGTCGATCGCTCGTCCGGCCGTGGACGGAAGCGATAGCGCGGGGATCGCCGCACCCTCGAGATGGTCGGCCGCGCCGTCGTCGACCGGGGCCGGGAGGTCGGCGGGAAGCACGTAGGGATCGTGGTCGGCGCTCACGGCCGCCTGAGCTAACCGTGAATCGCCCAGCCGTCGACGGCGCGGGCGGCGTCGAGCACCGCCTCCGAGATCGTGGGGTGCGGATGGACGATCCGCGCCAGCTCCTGATAGCCGCCCTCCAGCGCCATCGTGTCGACGAGCTCGCTGACCATGTCGCAGGCGCGGTTGCCGACCACGTGGGCGCCGAGGATCTCGCCGTACTCGGAGTCGGCGACGATCTTGACGAGCCCGTCCCGGTCGTCGTAGACGGCGCCCGCGCCCACGGCGCCGAGCTTGAAGCGGCCTACCTTGACGTCGCGCCCGGCCTCCCTCGCCTGCGCCTCCGTGATCCCGACGCTCGCGACCTGGGGATGGCAGAAGGTGGCGCCCGCGACCAGGTTCTCGTCGACCGGGTCGGCTTCCAAGCCCGACGCCCTCTCGACCGCCACCACGCCCTCCTCCATTGCCTTGTGGGCGAGTGCCTTGTGCCCGACGAGGTCGCCGATCGCGTAGACCTTGGGGTTGGTCGTCTGACGGTAGGCGTCGACCTTGATCTTCCCGCCCTCCTCGGTCTCGATGCCGGCGCGGCCCAGGTTCAGCGCCTCGGTGTCGGGCCCCCGCCCGCCGGCGATGCAGAGGTAGTCCACCTCCGCCTCGGTCCCCCCGTACTTCACCTTGACCGAGGACTTGCCGGCGTCGACGCTCTCCACCGGGGTCCCGGTTGAGATCGTGATGTTCTGCTTGCGGAAGGCACGCTCGACCACCCGCGCCATGTCCTTGTCCTCGGCCGGAAGGATCTGATCGAGCATCTCGATCAGGATCACCTCGGTGCCGTACCGACCATAGGCCGAGGCGATCTCAGCGCCCGACGCCCCCGCGCCGACCACGGCGATCTTCTTGGGGAGATCGGGGAGCGACCAGGCGCCCCAGGTGTCGACGACCCGGCCGCCGAACTCGGTCCCTGGGATCGGCAACGCGATCGAACCGGTGGCGAGCACCACTGATCCGGCCTCGTAGGTGTTGCCTCCCGACTCGACGTTGCCGTCGGCCGTCAGTGAGCCTTCCCCCTGGATGAAGTCGACCTTGTTCCTGTCCCACAGGAACTTCACGCCGCCCGAAAGCCCGTCGGAGACCTTGGCGCGGCGTGCCGCGAGCGCCTCCCAGTCGAGGCTCGCGCCGTCGGCCTTGATCCCGAGATCGGCTCCGTTGCGCGCGTGGTCGTAGATCTCCGCTGTGTAGAGCATCGTCTTCGCCGGGATGCACGCGTAGTTGAGGCACCTCCCGCCGGGCTTGTCCTTTTCGACCACCGCGGTGTTGCGGCCGAGCTGTGCGGCGCGGATCGCCGCGACGTAGCCGCCCGGGCCGCCCCCGATCACGATCACGTCGTAGGCGTCGGCCATCGGTTTCGACTCTAAAGGAACGTGGTTACCGCTCGCCGTCCCAGTAATCGACGGCGCTCTGCCGCCGAACCATCACGTCGTCCCGACGGCCCTCGGTGAAGACGCCGATCTTGTCGCTGTCCGGGTAGACCGCCACCGCCGGCATCCGACGGGTCGAGACAAGCAGCATCTTCACGTTCTCTTCACCGCGATTGGTGAGCTTGTGCGCCCCCTCGGGGCCCGCGGGGAAGCAGACGAGGTCGCCGCGGTCGAGCTCGTCCTCCCCCTCGGGGTGGCGGACCGTGAGCTTCCCTTCCAGCACCAGCAGCCACTCCTCGTCGGACTCGTAGTGATATGGACAGTTGCTCTGCCCCGGGGGCAGCTCGTAGATCGTCCCGGCCAACATCTCGGCGCCGAGCGGCGGGCCGAGCTTGACGTAGCCGGCGTGGTAGCCGTCGGGGTCGTCGGCATCGTGCTCGAGTTCGGCCGCGAAGAGGTTGAAGCGCTTCACGCGGCGATTATCCCGAAGCGGGTACCGAGGGCTCCCTCGACCGGGGCTACCGCCGGCGTTCGCGCTCCGGCATCTGGATCCTGGCCATCGCCCGGATCATGAAGTAGAACATCGTTCCGGCAACCGCGATCAACAGCAGGTTCGCGACCAGCGTGCCGGTGCTGCCCGCACCGATCAGGCCGATGGTCGCCGCCAGGATCAGCAGCGCCAGGACCGCCTGAAAGCCGAGCACGGCCCAGTAGCGGACCCGCCACATTCCGTAGGCCATCATGCCCATGAGGACCGCCGGCACGATCACCTGGAGCGCCCGCGGGCGATCGCCGTTCACCGTCGCTCCGGCAGCGTAGGCGATGACGATCGACCCGGCAACGGCGGCCGAGAGGATCGCCCCGATCGTGACGATCACCGGGCGCTCGCCCTCTTCTAGCGGCTCCAGGGACTCGCGGGCGGCCTCGTTTCGCTCCTCGTAGCGAGCGGCGATCTCGGCCCGCCGCTCGGCGGAGCGCGCCTTCCGCTTGCGGCGCTCGGCACGGTTCCCCTCCCGGCTCGCCATCACCGCACCCGCGCCCGAGCCCGCAGAGCGTCGCGAAGCGATCGCGCCGCCGCCTCCGGCTCAGTGGCCTCGCGAATCGCGCGGACGACGACGATTCGCTCCGCTCCCGCGGCCACCACCTGGTCCACGTTGCCGGGGTCGATGCCGCCGATCGCGAACCACGGCATCGTCGCGCTCGAGGCGGCATGCTCGATCAGGCCCAGCCCGGTCGCCGGCCTGCCCGCCTTCGTCGGCGTCTCCCAGACGGGCCCGACGCTGATCTGATCGGGACGATCCTGGCCATCGGCGGAGCACGCGGCGTCCACCTGCTCCGGTGAGTGGGTGGAGAGGCCGACGAGCGCGTCCGGCCCCGCCAGTGCCCGCGCCTCGGCGACCGGGGCGTCCTCCTGGCCAACGTGGACGCCGTCGGCGCCGCCGGCCACCACCAGCTCCGGAAGATCGTTGAGGATGAAGAGCGCACCGCGCTCGGCGGCCGCCCGGCGGAACGGCTGGGCGAGCGAGATCAGCTCCTCGGCGCCGCGCGGCGCCTTCTCGCGCAGCTGGACGATGTCGGCGCCGCCCCGAAGGGCAGCATCGAGCAGGGGCGCCGGATCGCGGCCCCCGGGCAGTCCCTCGCAAACGAAGTAGAGCCGCGCCGCCTCGAGCCGGCGCAGGCGTCGCTCGCGCTCTGCCGCCATGCACGTGAGTCTCGCAGGCACCGGACATCTTTAACGGCACCAGCCAGTTTCGGAGCTAAAGCTCCTCACTGGAGTACATTGAGAGGACAACGGGAGCCCGCAGACGAGGGCTGAGAGGGCGGCATCCGGGCCGCCGACCGTCTGAACCTGATCCGGGTAATGCCGGCGCAGGGATGGTGGCGCGGATCGCCCGCCCGTCCGACGAGGAGCGCCGTGCCCGACGAGCAACAGAAGCCGACTGACCGCGACGACGTGGTCGTTCCGCTGCGTCGGCCGCGCTCCCTGGACGGGAGCCCGGAGGCCCTGGACGCGATCGTGATCGGAGGCGGGGTGATCGGGCTCGCGTGCGCGTGGCGCGCCGCGCTTCGCGGGGTGCGTGTGCGGGTGCTCGAGCGCGAACAGCCCGGCGCCGGCGCCTCTCACGTGGCCGCCGGGATGCTCGCCCCGGTGAGCGAGGCGAACTGGGGCGAGGAGGCGCTGATCCGCCTGGCCCTCGCCTCCGCGAGCGCCTGGCCCCGATTCGCGTCGGAGCTCTCCGCGGCCGCCGACGTCGACCTCGGGTACGACGCCTGCGGCACGTTGCACGTGGCGCTCGATCGTGACGAGGCCGACGAGCTGCGACGGCGGTTCGAGCTCATGGAGTCGCTGGACCTCGGGGTCGATTGGCTTCGACCGAGCGCGTGCAGGGAGCTCGAGCCGGGGCTTTCGGTGGCGTGCGCGGCCGGGGTGCACGCTCCGGGGGAGGCGGCGGTCGATCCCCGCGTCGTGATCGCAGCCCTGATCGCGGCCGTCGAGGGCACCGGGGGCCAGCTGTTCGTCGAGGCCGACGTGGTCGACGCGGTGTATGAGAAGGGACGCCTCGCCGGCGTCGTCACGCAGGATGGGAGCGAGCATCGCGCGGAGCACGTCGTCCTCGCGACCGGGGCCTGGTCGGGCGCCGCGGCGTGGCTTCCGCCACGGGCGCGCCCGCCGGTGAGGCCCGTCAAGGGGCAGATCCTGGCGCTGCGGGGAAGCGCCGACCAGCCCGTGTGCACGCGGATCATCTCCTCCGAGCGGGTTTATCTCGTGCCGCGACCCGACGGGCGCCTGATCGTTGGCGCCACGGTCGAGGAGCGCGGCTTCGACGTCCAGGTGACCGCCGGTGGTGTCCACGAGCTGCTCCGCGAGGCCTACCGGGCGCTACCAGACATCGCCGAGCTCGAGCTGGTCGAGACGCTCGCGGCTGTTCGACCGGGGACGCCCGACAACGTGCCCCTGATCGGACCCGGCGAGCTTGACGGGCTGGTCCTCGCCACCGGTCACTACCGCAACGGCGTGCTGATGGCGCCGCTCACCGCTGAGGCGGTGGCCGCCTTCCTTGCCGGTGAGCCCTCGCCTCCCGAAGCGGAGGCTGCCCATCCCGGCCGGTTCGCCGGTGAGAGCGCTCCGGGGCTTGCCGCGGCGCCTGGTATCGAGGAGGTCAAGCGATGATCGTTGAGCTCAACGGACGACGCACTGAGCTGGGCGCCGGCGCCACGGTCGCCGACGCGGTCAGAGCGGCGGGCGCGAACGGCGGCGGGCGCGGCGTCGCGGTCGCCGTGGACGGCGAGGTGGTTCGACGGGCGGATTGGGGGAAGACGAAGCTGCACGAGCAACAGTCGATCGAGGTGGTCCGGGCGGTGCAGGGTGGCTAGTCGGCGAGCGGCGAGGAGCGAGCAGCGGGAGGACCGAGGAGGCGGAATTCAGGCTGCCGACGGCCACCGCGAGGCGCCGGAGAAGCGCGCCGAGCGGTTCGAGCTCGGCGGGCGGACCTGGGGCTCGCGGCTGATCGTCGGGACCGGTGGCTTTCGTTCGCTGGAGGCGATGGAGCGCGCGCTCGCTGCCTCGGGCAGCGAGATCGTCACGGTGGCGTTGCGCCGCGTCGACCCAAGCAGCACCGGGTCGGCGCTCGAGGTGATCGACCGGTTGGGCCTCTTCGCCCTGCCCAACACAGCCGGCTGCTACACGGCCCGCGACGCGGTCCGCACCGCGAGGCTCGCGCGCGAGGCGTTCGAGACCGACTGGATCAAGCTCGAGGTCATCGGGGACGACCGCACCCTCTTTCCGGACGCGGTCGAGCTGATCGATGCGGCCGAGACGCTCGTGGACGAGGGCTTCACGGTCCTGCCGTACACGAACGACGACCCGATCCTGGCCCGCAGGCTCGAGGACGCCGGGTGCGCTGCCGTGATGCCGCTTGGGTCGCCGATCGGGTCGGGGATGGGCATACGGAACCCGTACAACGTCCAGATAATCGTCGAGCGTTGCTCGGTCCCGGTCATCCTCGACGCGGGAATCGGCACCGCGTCCGACGCCGCCCTCGCGATGGAGCTCGGCTGCGACGGCGTCCTGCTGTCGAGCTCCGTCGCTCGGGCCAAGGATCCGGAGCGGATGGCGGCCGCGATGCGCGCCGCGGTGGAGGCAGGCTACGTCGCCCGCCGCGCGGGCCGGATCCCGCGCAAGCTCCACGCCCAAGCCTCGACTCCTGAGGAGGGGCTCCCGGAGCTCGGCTGAGCGGCCCGACCGGGGACGGGGAAACGCTCTAGTCGTCGCCGGTTGGCCGCACTAGCTTCTCTGGCCCCGTCTGCGCCTGGCGACCTGGCGGTCAGTCCACTCGCCCACCGTCCCCAAGGTCCAGGCAAGGCTGTGGGCGGCGCGGCCGGCGGCGGACCGATCGAGCGGCTCGATGGCCGCCTCGGGCGTGCCGCCAAGCTCGTTGACCGTCCTGCGAACGGCGCCGACGTGGCGGCGCATGCGCCGCTCCCACGAGCGGCAGAAGTCGGATAGCTCCGAGTCCCCCCGCGTCTCGCCGACGCTCGCGAGGTAGCCGAGGAGGGTCGCGACGTGCTCGAGGTCGTCGACGGCGAGCCGGAGGGCCTGGTTTCGCTCCAGAAACCGGTCGAGCACCGCTCCTCGGACGACTCCGAGGTTCGCGCCGGTTCCCTGCGCAGCGAGATCGCCGTGGAGGTCGTGCCGGGCGGTCAGCGGTGTGAGCTCCGAGAGCAGCCCGTCGATCGCGCCCGCCGCCTTGTCGAGCGGCTTGCGGCTCGGGGTCTCGGACAGGGCGGACGCCATGCGGCCGAGCCTCCTCACCGCCTGCCGGCCGGTCAGGTAGAGCTCGCGGTAGCCGCGGTTCTCGGCGGGGTGGAGGGGCATGACGTCGGCAGCTTCGTGCTCGGCCAATTCTCGTCTCCTTATGAGCGTCGCTGGGCGGAAAAGGTATTCAAGCCTCCCCGTTCAGGCCGCGGGACCGGCCCGGCGATGTGCTACGGTCATCCGCTGTTGTCCACTAAACTAATCGGGAAAGGCAAGAACTGACGCGATGAGGATTCGCTTCTCGAACCTTTCGACCCATCCCCGGGGAGAGGCGGTACGTCGCCCTCGGGCTGCGATCCGAATCGGGCTCGCCGCGTTTCTGGCGCTGGCGATCGGCATCGGGGTAGCGGCCTGCAGCGGCTCGTCGAGCAGCGGGGGCCCGATCGATCTGGTGGCCTACTCGACCCCGGAGACCGTCTACGACAAGGCCCTGATACCCGCCTTCCAGAAGACCTCCGAGGGCCAGGGCTCGTCGTTCAAGACCTCGTTCGGCCCCTCCGGCGACCAGTCGCGCGCGATCCAGGCTGGACAACCGGCCGACTATGTGCACCTGTCGATCGAGCCTGACATGCAGGCGCTGGTCGACGCCGGAATCGTCGACTCGAACTGGCAGGACAACCCGTACCACGGGATCGTGCAGGACTCGGTCGTCGTCTTCGTCGTCCGCAAGGGCAATCCGAAGAACATCCAGACCTGGGACGACCTCGTGAAGCCGGGCGTTCAGGTCGTGACGCCTAACGTGTTCAGCTCCGGGGGCGCGAAGTGGAACCTGATGGCCGCTTACGGTGCGCAGCTCGAGGAGGGCAAGTCCCCAGCCCAAGCGCTGGCGTTCCTGAAGTCATTGCTCGAGCACGCCGTCACCCAGCCGGGGAGCGCAAGCGATGCCCTCACCACGTTCACGAGCGGCAAGGGGGACGTGCTGCTGTCGTACGAGAGCGACGCGATCGAGGCGCAGAACGCCGGCGAGAAGGTGGACTACGTGATCCCGGACGACACGATCCTGATCGAGACGCCGGCCGCGACTACGACCGACGCTTCGACTCAGGCACAGGACTTCCTCAAGTTCCTGTGGACGCCGAAGGCACAGCAATTGTGGGCGGACGGCGGCTACCGGCCCGTCGTGAAGTCCGTGCTCGACAAGAACAAGTCGAAGTTCCCCGACCCGCCCGGCCTGTTCACGATCGACAACCTCGGCGGCTGGACGAAGGCCAACTCCGAGTTCTTCGATCCACAGAACGGCAGCGTCGCCAAGATCGAGAGCGATCTGGGGGTCTCCACCGGGTGAGTCCCTGTGCTTCAGAGAGCCTGGGGGTGACTACGGAGTGAGCTCCGTAGCGACAGGCGCCCGAGCCGAGGCGTCCCCGAGGCCGGCCTACTGGCCGCGTCTCGGGGGCGCTGCGCTCGGGCGAGGCCTGGTCACCGCGTATCTGAGCGTCATCGTCCTGATCCCGATCGCCGCGCTCGTTGCACAGTCGACCAAGGGAGGGCTCGGGGCGTTCTGGACGAACGTGACGTCCCCGCTCGCCCTGCAGGCCTTGAAGCTCACTCTCGTCGCCTCGGTGATCGTGGTCGCCATCAACGTGCTCACCGGCACCGCCATCGCGTGGGTCCTCGTCAGGGACAGCTTCCCGGGGAAGCGGCTCGTGAACTCGGTGATCGACCTTCCGTTCGCCCTGCCCACGGTCGTCGCCGGGATCACCCTGCTGGCGCTCTATGGGACCAACAGCCCGCTGGGGATCAGCGTCGCGTTCACCCGAGCCGGCGTCGTCATGGCGCTCCTCTTCGTCACCTTGCCCTTCGTGGTTCGCGCCGTGCAGCCGGTGCTGCTCGAACTCGATCGGGAGATGGAGGAGGCCGCGACGTCGCTTGGGGCGGGGCCGCTGACGGTCTTTCGCCGCATCATCCTCCCCAACCTCACGCCCGCGATCCTCGCCGGCGCCGCGCTTGCCTTCGCGCGCGCGCTCGGCGAGTTCGGCTCGCTGGTCCTGCTCTCAGGGAACCTGCCCAAGACGCAGGTCTCGTCGTTGTTCATCTTCGCTCAGATCGAAAGCGGCAACACGACCGGCGCGGCCGCGGTGTCGGTCACCCTGCTGGTGATCGCTCTCGCGGTATTGCTGGTGATCGGTCGTCTAACGAAGTGGAGCCTGCGCCATGCCGATTAGCCGCCACGCGGGCAGATGGGGCCTGCGCGCTTTCGCGCTCGGTTACCTGGCGATGATCCTCCTGGTGCCCGTGTCGATGGTCTTCTACCGCGCCTTCGAGCACGGATTTGCAACCGCGTGGGACGCGGTCACCACGCCCGACGCGCTGCATGCGTTCTATCTGACGATCGTGATCGCCGCAACTGCGGTGGTGGCCAACACGATCTTCGGCGTCGGCTGCGCACTGCTCCTCGTGCGTAGCAACTTCCGGGGTAAGGCCCTGCTGAACGCGTTCATCGACCTGCCGTTCGCCATCTCCCCGGTCGTGATCGGGCTCTCGCTCTACCTCCTGTACGGACGCGAGGGCTGGTTCGGCGGGTGGCTGCTCGATAACGGAATCCAGATCCTCTTCTCGGTGCCGGGGATGGTCCTGGCGACGATCTTCGTCTCGCTGCCATTCGTGGTGCGCGAGGTCGTACCCGTTCTGCACGAGATCGGGGATGAGCAGGAGCAGGCTGCGCAGACGCTGGGCGCGAACTGGTGGCAGACCTTTCGTCGCGTCACCCTGCCGGCTATCCGGTGGGGTGTCGGGTACGGAGTCGTGCTGGCCACCGCAAGGGCCTTGGGAGAGTTCGGCGCTGTGGCGGTGGTGTCCGGGCGCGTCAGTGGTCAGACGGAGACCGCGCCGCTCTGGGTGTGGCGGGAGTTCGGGCAGTTCAACCGGACCGGGGCCTACGCGGCCGCCCTGGTGCTCGCTCTCCTGGCGGTCGGGACCCTGCTGGCAATGAGCGCGTTCAAGCGAAAGGAGGCCTCCTGATGAGCATCGTCGTTGAAGGAGCCAGGAAGCAGTTCGGCGACTTCGTCGCACTTGACCATGTGTCGATCACAGTTCCTGATGGGTCCTTGACCGCGCTCTTGGGGCCGAGCGGCAGCGGCAAGTCGACCCTGTTGCGGGTGATCGCCGGCCTCGAGCAGCCGGACTCCGGCCACATCCTGATCTCGGGTCGGGACGCCACCGGCGTGCCGGCGCAGGATCGGGGGGTGGGTTTCGTGTTCCAGCACTATGCGGCCTTCAAGCACATGACGGTGAGGAACAACATCGCGTTCGGATTGACGATTCGCAAGCGCCCGAAGCGGGAGATCAAGGAGCGGGTCGACGAGCTGGTACGGCTCGTGCACCTCGAGGGCTTCACGGACCGCTACCCATCCCAGCTCTCGGGCGGCCAGCGGCAGCGCATGGCGCTGGCCAGGGCGCTGGCCGTCGAGCCCAAGGTGCTGCTGTTGGACGAGCCGTTCGGCGCCCTCGACGCGAACGTCCGCAAGGAGCTGCGTCAGTGGCTGCGGCGTCTCCACGACGAGGTTCACGTGACGACGATCTTCGTCACCCACGACCAGGAGGAGGCGATGGACGTCGCCGAGCAGATCGTGGTGATGAACGATGGGCAAGTCGAGCAGGCCGGGTCGCCCACGGACCTCTATGAGCACCCGAGGACGGAGTTCGTGATGAGCTTCGTCGGGGCCGTCAACCGCCGCGGCGCAATGTTCATCCGCCCGCACGATCTCGAGATCCTGCGGGTCCCGGCGCCCGAGACCGAGGAGGCGATGATCGAGCGGATCGTGCGTCTGGGGTTCGAAGCCCGCGTGGAGTTGCTATTGCCAGACGGCCAGCAGATCTGGGCCCAGATGACCCGTGACGACGCCGAGCTCGAGGAGCTCAGCGAGGGGGAGATCGTCTACGTGCGGCCGCGCCGGGCGAAGGTGTTCGAGGCGAACGGCGAGCCGCGAACCGAGGAGCTGTCGGCGGCGTAAGGCCGCGCCGAGTCAGCGAGGTTGCCAGACGTCCGGGTGGTCGGCGAGTGCCCGTACCGGCTCGGGCAGCTCCCCGGAGACCACGTCGGCGAGGGTGACCGATTCGAGGATCTCCCGGATGTTCGCCCGGAGCGCGATCCAGACCTGCTGCAGCGGCCTTGCGTCGCCCTCGAAGCTGAGCTCGTCCGGAGGCGCGCCGCGGACCGTGGCGAGGGGACCCTCTACCGCGCGGATGATCTCCGCCAGCGTGATGTCGTCGGGGGGTTTCGCGAGCCAGTAGCCGCCCTCGGCTCCGCGACGGCTTTGAACCAGACCGGCGTGGCGGAGTTCCGCGAGGATGTTCTCCAGGAAGCGAAGCGGGATCGCCTGGGCTTCCGCCACCAGGTCGCCCTTCATGGGGCTGCCTTCGCCGTCGCCGGCGGCGAGCTCGATCATCGCGCGGACGGCGTAGTCCGCCTTGGCCGAGACCCTCATTCCGCCTATTCTCGTTGACCGGGAGGCGGTGGAGGCTGCTCGCGCTCGAGGACGGCGTCCCCGGGATCCTTGTCGGGCCGCAGCCGCTTGTAGACGGGGGCGCGAAGGGTGCGCGCGGCGGTCCACTCGCGGAAGGCGACCTCGGCGACGAGCCGGGGCTCGACGAAGGTCGCCTCCCTCGGGGGCTGGCGCCCCGTGAAGGGGCTCTCGTGGGTCTCGAGCGGCTCCAGGAGCCTGGCGAGGCGATCGAGCTCCGAATCGGTGAACCCGCTGCCGACCCGCCCCGCGTAGCGCAGGCGGGCTTCCTCCCCTTCGCCCTCGTTGTAGCCGACAAGGATGGCGCCCAGCGTGCCCTCGCGGCGACCCTGCCCGGGCAGCCAGCCGCCGATCACGAAGTCCTGGCTGCGGGTGTTCTTCACCTTCAGCCAGGCGCGTGTGCGGCGCCCGGCGACGTAGCGACTGTCGAGCCGCTTTGCCACGAGGCCCTCGAGCCCGCGCTGCTCCGTGAGATCGAGCAGCGCCTTCCCTTCGCCGCGGTGGTAGGTCGGGGTTTGCCAGTGCGCACCGTCGAGGTGGAGCTCCTCGAGACGCTCGCGGCGCTCGGTGTAAGGCAGGTCGACGAGCGAGCGGCCGTCGAGGTAGAGGAGGTCGAAGGCGAGGTAGGTGACCGGGGTGTCGCCCATCCGGCGCCGAACCGCGGCCTCGGACGCGAGGTTCATGCGTCCCTGCAGGCGCTCGAAGCTGGGCTGGCCGTCCTCGTCGAAGGCGACGATCTCGCCGTCGAGAACCGCCTCCCGTGCGCCCAGCTCCTCCGCCAGCCGCCGGAGCTCTGGATAGTGGGAGGTGATCTCGCGGAGGTTGCGGCTCTCCAGGCGCATGTGGCCGGCGTCGCAGTAGGCGATCGCTCGTATCCCATCCCACTTCAGCTCGTAGGCCCAGCTCTCGTCGTCCGGTGGCAGCTTCGAGAGGGCGGCGAGCATCGGCTTGACGCGGCGCGGCATGGGCTCCCAGCCCGGGTCGGCGGGGGGGTCCATGCGGTGGATCATCCAGTTGTCGCCGTCGGTCTGGAACAGCGCGTACTTGCCCTTGACCCGCTCGCCGGCGAAGGTCGCGATCACCTCGTCGTCGCGGAACTTTTCCGCCTCGTAGGTCCCGCGGTCCCAGATCTCCATCGTCCCGGCGCCGTACTCGCCCTTCGGGATCTCGCCATGGAACTCGAGGTACTCGAGCGGATGGTCCTCGGTTCGCACCGCGAGCCGGTTGTTCTTCGGGTCCTGCGGCACTCCCTTCGGCAGCGCCCACGAGGCGAGCACGCCGTCCCGCTCGAGCCGCAGGTCCCAGTGGAGCCGCCGGGCGTGGTGCTCCTGGACGACGAAGCGATTCGCTTTCTCCCTCTTCCGCGCACCGGGCTTCCTCGCACCACGCGAGTCCTTCATTCCGCGGGACTGGCCCTTCTTCTTGCCCCGCGGCTCCGGGGTCCTTTCGAAGGAGCGCTTCCGCTCGTACTCGCTGAGCTTGCGGCTCGCCATCGCGAGCCCATGGTAGGTGGGGCTGCCGCGCGCAGCCGCCACGCTCTCGTAGAGACCCTCAGAGAGCGCCGCTACGCCGCGATCCTACGCCCCGAAATGCCAGGCGAGATACTGCCCGAGGCCATGTCCAGGGAGAACGTCGAAGTGGTGTGCGACCAGTTCGCGGCTACGAACGAGCGGGACTTCCCGCGCGCGATGAGTCACTACGCGGAGGATGTCGAGCTCGTCGTGGACCGCAACGCCTTCCTTGAGGGCGGGATATTCAAGGGCCGCGAGGCGGTTGGGCAGTGGTTTGGCAAATGGTTCACGACGTTCGAGCCCGGCTATTACTTCGACATCGAGGAAGCGCGCGACCTGGGTGATGTCGTCTTACTCATCGCAAGCCACCATGGGCGCGGGCGAGCCAGCGGAGCGGAGGTTCACGGCCAAACGGGATACCTCTACAGGCTTCGCGACGGGAAGATCGTTCGCGTCGAGCTCCATCCCGGCCGCGCCGAAGCCCTCGAAGCCGCCGGCCTCCGCTGCTAGCTCCCGGTATCGCTTCGCCGGGGATCGGACGGAACCGCAAACGCAGCCGGTTACTCTGGCAACGTCTACATTCCCGCTCGGGGGCGTGGCCCGAAGGTCGGGCTGCAGACTTTTAATCTGCTGGTCTGGGTTCGATTCCCAGCGCCCCCACTCGCTGTTGTGTGAAAGCAGGCTCGACGTGGGCCCGGTCCGCGCCCTACGGGAGCGACACCTGGCGTCGCGTGATCGCTTGAGATCGGCTCACGAGGTACAGCTCGGCTACTGAAGCGCGATCGCGAACGAGCCACCGAGCACGGCCACCCCCGCCACCAGCCACGCAACGTAGTCGCCGATGTGGCCGCTGTGGGCGGCGCGCACCGGAGCCAGGACGCGGAGCCCGACATCGGTCCATGCGCGAACAGCGCCCGCGCGGATGCGGTGACCGAACAGCCCCGCGGCCGCCACCGCCAGCGCCCCGGTCAGGCTGATCGCCGAGTAGACGTACGCGGTCGTCGCCGACGAGTAGTTCGGCGCCGCCTCGATCGACGGCGACGCCGCCCCGTGGATCACGGTGGCCGCATACGACGATCCATCGACGAAGCGCTCGGCCGCCCCCTGCACCGCCTCGGCCACGCCCGGGACCACCCCAATCGCCAGCGCCGCCAGCGCCAGCAGAGCCGTCGGCACGAACATCACCCCGGGCGTCCGCTCGGGCGTCCCCTCCTCCTCGGACTCCTCCTCCACCCGCGTGGTCGTGGGCGCGGCGGCTCGTTCCCCCAGGCCGAGAAAGGCGCTGCCCGCCATTCGCAGCACCGCGCCGGCCGTCAGCGCCGACGTGGCCACCAGCACGGCGATCACCCAGCCGTAACCCGCGCTCACGAGGCTGTCCTCGAGCACGGACTTGCCGAGAAACGTCCCGAACGGCGGGACGGCGGCAAACGAGAGAGCTCCCAGCAGGCACACAGCCCCGGTGGCCGGCAGCCCGGGGCCGAACGTGCGGAGCAGGCTCTCCGATACCCGGTGGCGCCGGTGCTGAAGGATCCCGGCCACCCCGAAGAGGGCCGCCTTCCCGAAGCCGTCCGCGACCACGTAGATCGCGGCGCCCGCCACCCCGTCGGCCGTCAGCAACCCCAATCCGATCAGGAAGACCCCGACGTAGGCGATGGTCGCGAAGGCCAGCAACCGCTTGATGTGGTCCTGGGCCACGCACATCCCCGCCCCGACGAGCGCCGTCAGGCACCCGGCGACGATCAGGATCAGCCGGAGCGAGTCGGCATGCGGGCCGAGCACGCCCGCGAACGAGTCGAACCAGATCCGCGCCACGCCGTAGACGCCGAGCTCGCTCATCGCCCCGGCGAACAGCAGGCACACGGGCGTCGGCGCGACCGCGTACGCATCCGCCAGCCAGAAGTGAAACGGCACGACCGCGGCCTTCACGAGGAGGCCGGCAGCGAGCAGGCAGAACGCCACCACCACGAGGCCGTCCACGCCCCCGCCGCCCAGCGCCTGACCGATCTGCGCCAGGTTCAACGCCCCGGTCCGCCCGTAGACGAGCGCGAGCCCGGTGAGGAGGAAGAAGGAGCCGATCGTGTTCGTGACCGCGAAGTTCAGCGATCCCTCGACCGCCTCGTTTTCGTCGATCTTGAACCCGGCGAGCGCGAAGGCCGCCACGCTCATCAGCTCGAAGAAGACGAACATGTTGAACAGGTCGCCCGAGAGACAGAAGCCGACCATGCCCGTGAGGAAGAGGAGCATCAGGGTCTGGAAGTGCGGGGCCTCCGTGTCCCGGTAGCGCCACATCAGGATCAGCGCCGCGACCATCAGCACCGCGACCAGCGTCGCGAGCCCGGCCCCAACGGCATCGATCGCGAACGAGACCCCGACCGCGATCCCGTCCCGCGGCTGCCAGCCGCCGAACCAGTAGACGATCGTTCCCGAGGCGGCGCGCGCCAGGAGGATCGCGCAGAAGGTGACGACCCCGACCGTCGCCGCCAGCGCGACCACTTCCGCGATGGGCCGGTTGACGCGCGTTGCGAACGCGGTGAGGATGCCCGCCGCGAGCAACGGCACGACGACTGCCAGCGGCGCGATCTCCATGTCTAGCCCCTGAGCGCCCCGAGCTTGTCGGGATCGAGGGTCCCGAACCGCTTGTGCGCCTGCACGGCGAGCGACAGCAGCAGCGCCGCCACGGTCGCCTCCACGACGACGTCGGTGAGCGTCAGCGTGGCCACGATCGGATCGACCACCGGCCTCGAGGTGGAGATGTCGGCGAAGATTGGCGCCGCGCCTCCCGACCTGTAGCCAACCGCGAGGAGCAGGACGTAGGTAGACGCCTGCACCACGGTGAGGCAGATCACGAGGTGGATGAGGTTGCGGCTGGTAACGATCCCGTAGAGGCCGATCAGGAACAGCCACGCCGCGACCGCGTACGGCAGGAAGCTCATCGCTCGCCCTTTCGCGTCAGCAGCCTCTGGTCCAGAAGCTCCCCGAGCACGACGAGCACGGCGCCCATCACCTCCAGCCCGACGGCGATGTTGAAGAGCGGGATGTCCCCGCCCGACAAGAGGCTTCCCTGCGTTCCGGAGGCGATGAAGTTCTCGAGGTACGCGCTCGCGAGCACCATTCCCCCGATCCCGATCAGCGCGAAGCCGGCGGCGCCGCTCGACTCCAGCCCCTCCATCACCGAGATCGGCCGCCCGGGCCCGAGGTGCATATGCGAGCCGCCGAGATAGATCAGCAGCATCCCGGTCATCAGGATCACCCCGCCCTGGAACCCCCCGCCGGGCGTCAGGTGCCCATGAACGACGATGTACATGCCGAGGAGGAGGAACGGCCCGACTAGGGCCGTCGCGATGCTCCGCAGCGAGTTGCTCCGCGCCGTCGGCAGCCCGGCGCTGCGCGGCTCGGCCGCCACCTCCTCGCTGGCGCGCTGAACCCGGAGCAGCACGAGCACGCCAACCGCGGCGGTGAACAGGATGAACTCCTCGCCGAGCGTGTCGAATCCGCGGAAGTCGAACGTCGTCACTCCCACCGCCTCGGTCGCCTTGCGCTCCGGCACCGTGATCCGCGCCAGCAGCTCCCCGTAGCGGCCGTGGAAGTCGCCGAACGACGGTAGCCCGGCGAGCCCCCACGCCAGCAGCGCGGCGAACCCGACCGCGCCCACGCCGAAGACCGCCATGCGCAGCCGTCGGCTCACCGCTCCCCCCGCTCGACCTCCTCGCGCCTCTGCACCTTGCGCAGGGCGAGGATGATCATCGAGGGCAGCGCCACGGCGCCGACGACGATTTGAGAGAGCGCCACGTCGGGAGCCTGGAAGACGAAGAAGAGGATCGCCAGCGAGAGCCCGAAGATGCTCGAGACGAGCGCCTGCCGGGCCGGGTCCCGGGCGAGGGCCACCCCGGTTCCCCCGAGCGCAACCACCACCAAGGAGACCGCCTGGACCGCGGTCACCGGTCCTCCACCTCGATGCCCTCGTCGCGCCGCCGACGCCAATCACCCAGCTCGCTGATCCGGGCGGCCCGCGCGGTGCCGTGGGCGAGCGCGGGCGAGGCAACCAGCAGGAACGCTGCGAGCAGAGCCGCCTTCACCCCGATGAATGACGGCCCGTCGCGCACCCAGACCGCCACGGCGATGAGCACGGCGCCGAGCGTCGACGGCCCGACGTAATGGAGCCTGTCGTACGCGTTCCTCATCGCGGCGATCCCCGCGCACGCCACCAGCTCGAGGCCGACGCCGGTGGCGAGCAGCGCGTAGACGACCCCGTCCCTCACCGTTGCCGCTCCAGGAAGCGCAGGAAGACGAGCGTCCCGGCGAAGGAGAGCGCCGCCAGGACGAGCGCCAGATCGGCGAACGGCTGCCGCCCCTCGCCCACAGCGAGGACCAGCAACGCGAGCGAGGCGATCGTGCCCGCGAGCTGCAGCGCGACCACCCCCTCCGCGAAGCTCCGCCGCAGGCAGATCCAGCCGCACGGAACGAGCGCGGCGATCAGCGCCGTCGCGGCGATCTGCCACTCGTTCATCGCTTGCCCAGCGGGTCCAGGGGCTCCTCGCTGGAGACCAGCTCGTGCACCAACAGGATCGACGAGTCCTCATCGATCCCGACGACGTAGCGGTTCGGCGTCAGCGATCCCCAGATCTCGGTGAGCGTCCGCCCGGCTGCGCTGCGCCGCTCCTCGCCCGGCCGATAGCGCGCCGCGCGGAACCGCCCCTGCGGCGGTCGGTGGAGCACGGCCGATCGCCACAGCGCCACGATCACAAGCCCGCTGTCGAGCACCAGGCGCGCGAGCGGCCTGAGCAGTCGCCGCGGGCCAATGCGGAGCGCCGCGAGCGCCTTGCTCGGAGTCTTCGGCGGTCCGGGGCGCGCCACGCGGCCGGCGAGCGTGGCCCCGATCGCCGCGGCCACCGCGCCGGCGATCAACTCGGGCTCGACGCGCGTGTCCGTGAACGCCAGCCACAGCGCCGCGAGCAGCGCCCAACGCATGAGCCAGCGGCCCACGGCTGACGGTCCTCCGGACACGCCAGGGAAAGTACCCCCGCCCGCCGAGGGAAAACCGGGCTCCGGCGCTAGTGCCGGAAGTGCCGGCGGCCCGTAAAGACCATCGCGGCCCCGGCCTCGTCACAGGCGGCGACGACCTCGGAGTCGCGCACCGAGCCGCCCGGCTGGATCAACGCCGTGGATCCGGCGCCGATTGCCAGCTGCGGCCCGTCGGGAAACGGGAAGAACGCATCGGAGGCGACCACCGAGTCCGCAAGCAGCGCGGCGGCATCGGGGCCGCGCGCCTCGCGCGCCTTCTCGATCGCCAGACGCACCGAGTCGACGCGACTCATCTGCCCTGCACCGATCCCGATCGTCGCGCCGTCCTTGGCGATCACGATCGCATTCGAGCGCACGTGCCTGCAGACCTTCCACGCGAACCAGAGGTCCTCCCACTGCCCGTCGCCCGGGCTCGCCTCGGTGACGACCTGCATCGACTCCCGCGATTCATCGATTCGATCCGGGTCCTGGACCAGGAGCCCGCCACGAACCCTCTTCACGTCGCGCTCGCGCGGCTCGTAGCTCCGCTGCTCGGCGGCCTCAAGGATCCGGACCGCCTCCTTCTGCTTCAGCACCTCGAGCGCGTCACGGTCGAATCCGGGCGCGATCAGCACCTCGATGAAGTGCTCGTGCAGGCGCTCCGCCAAGGACCTGTCGATGTTCCTGTTCAGCGCGATAACGCCGCCGAACGCCGACAGCGGATCGCACGCGAGGGCCTTCTCGTAGGCCTCCGCGGCGTTGGCCCCGATCGCCACCCCGCACGGGTTGTTGTGCTTGACGATCACGCAGGCGGTCTGCTCGAACTCGTCCAGGAGCCGGCGGGCGGCGTCGAGGTCGAGCACGTTGTTGAACGACAGCGCCCGCCCATGCAGCTTCGCGACCCGCGAGAGCACGTGCGAGCGCGAGCCGACCTCCGTGTAGAGCGCGGCGTTCTGGTGCGGGTTCTCCCCGTAGGAGAGATCGAGGAACTTCTCGTGCGCCACCACCCAGTGGCCCGGGAACGCCTCGTAGCGCATCCCGAACCAGCGGCTGATCGCCGCGTCGTAGCGAGCCGTGAACGCGAACGCCTCGTTGGCCAGCCAGTGGCGAGTCCCCCCGGAGATCTGGCCGCCCGTCTCCTCGAGCTCGGCGAGCACCGCGTCGTAGCTCTCCGGCTTCACCACCACGGCCACGAACCGGTGGTTCTTCGCCGCGGCCCGAATCATCGTCGGTCCGCCGATGTCGATGTTCTCGACCGCCTCGGCCTCGGTGACCCCATGACGGGCGACCGTGCGCTCGAACGGATACAGGTTGACGCAGACGAGGTCGATCGGCTCGATGCCCTCGGCCTCGAGCGTGGACATGTGCTCGGCATCGTCGCGGACCGCGAGCAGCGCCGCGTGCAGCCGCGGATGGAGGGTCTTCACGCGGCCGCCGAGAATCTCCGGAGAGCCGGTGATCTCCGCCACGTCGCGCGTCTCGACGCCGCCCTCGCGCAGGGCCTGCGCCGTGCCTCCGGTCGACACCACCTCGACGCCGAGCCGGGCGAGCCCGCGCGCGAACTCCACAACCCCGGTCTTGTCCGAGACCGAGATCAGCGCGCGCCGTACCGGGGTCGCCTCGCCGGCGGCGGAGGACTGGGCGTCGGTGGCGGTGGCGGGGTCAGCCATTCCTGAGACCAGGACTAAGAATCCTCATCGACGTGGACGAGTCGCGGATTCTCGGCATCGATGCGGACGGCTCCGTTGGCGATTAGACGAATGGCCCGGGGCAGCAGCTCGTGCTCGACTCGATGGATCTCGTCCTCGAGTGCGGAGCGATCGCGAGTGTATGGCACCTCGATCGCGCGCTGCAGGATGATCGGTCCCGAGTCCACCCCCTCGTCCAC
Source organism: Actinomycetota bacterium (assembly GCA_046730395.1). Lineage (GTDB taxonomy): Bacteria > Actinomycetota > Thermoleophilia > Solirubrobacterales > 70-9 > AC-56. The sequence goes on from JBKPIV010000003.1 coordinate 42,680, forward strand.
GAAGTGGACGGTGACCCCGGTGAGACGGACGCCATGCTCCAGCGCCTGGCCGACAGCGTCCAGCCCCGGAAAGGAGGGCAGGAGCGCCGGGTGCACGTTCACGATCCGGTTGGGGAACCTGCGGACGAATCCAGGAGAGAGGAGCTCCATGTAACCGGCGAGCACGACCAAGTCGACGCCGCGCTCGCAGAGCCAGCTGGCGACCGCCTCATCGCGCGCGGCGCGATCGGCGTGGCCCGCGCGCTCGAAGACGGCCGCCTCCACCCCCGCCGCGCGGGCCCGCTCCAGCGCGTGGGCGTCCGGGTTGTTCGAGACCACGCCCACCACCTCGACCCGATCGCGCCCGTGGAGCCGATCGAGGATCGCCTGGAGGTTGGTCCCCGTCCCCGAGACGAGGACCGCGACGCGGAATGGGTTCACTCAGCGCGGGACGCGGCCACTGGAACGGTTGCGACCTGCTCCAGCGCGAACTTGCCGTTTCCCTCGCCGCCGTCGCCGAGCGGGTATTCGCCCGTGAAGCAGGCGTCGCAATGCCGCTCACGGGGGACGCCGACCGCCTCGTAGACGCCCTCGATCGAAAGGTAGGCGAGCGAGTCGGCGCCGAGCTCCGCCGCGATCTCGTCCACCGAGCGCCCGTGCGCGATCATCTCCTCGTGGGTCGACATGTCGATCCCGTAGTGGCAGGGGTGGCGAATCGGCGGCGCCGAGATCCGCAGGTGGACCTCCTCGGCGCCGGCATCCTTGAGCATGCGGACGATCTGGCGCGTCGTGTTGCCGCGCACGATCGAATCGTCGACCACGACCACCCGCTTCCCCGCGACGATCTCCGGGAGGGGGTTGAACTTCATGCGGAGCCCGCGCTTTCGCAGCTCCTGCCCGGGCTCGATGAAGGTGCGCGCGACGTATCGATTCTTGATCAGCCCGTCGTCTTGGTCGATCCCAGAGGCGCGGGCGAAGCCGTTGGCGGCGGGGTTCCCGGAATCGGGCACCGAGATCACGAGGTCAGCTTCCACCGGGGCCTCGCGCCACAGGATCTCGCCCATGCGGCCCCGCACCTGCTGGACGACCCGGCCCTCGAGCCGCGAGTCGGGGCGGGAGAAGTAGATGTGCTCGAACACGCAGTGAGCGCGGCGCTCGGACGGCACGACCTGCCGGGCCTCGAGCCCGTCCTCGGTCAGCGAGAGCAGCTCGCCCGGCTCGACCTCGCGCACCAGCTCGGCGCCGATGATGTCGAAGGCGCAGCTCTCGGAGGCGATCACGGAGCGCTCTCCGAGCCTTCCGAGCGACAGCGGCCGCACCCCGTAGGGGTCGCGGAACGCGACCACGGCCCTCTTCGTCATGACGACGGTCGAGTACGCGCCCTCGAGCCGCGGCATCACGGCCTCCACCGCGTTCTCGATCGGGCGGGCCTCCTCCACCGAAAGGAGGGC
>JBKPIV010000004.1:0-34007 GCA_046730395.1 Actinomycetota bacterium
GCACCAGGGCGCGCTCGCTGGGCTCGGCGGCGGTGGCCAGGGCGGGCTGGCCGGCGCCCGCGGACGCGAGCGCGGCCTCGTCGGCGCGCCCGTCCGCCACCGAAGGGGCGCGGCCTTCAGCGACCGCCTTGCGCAGGATGCTCGCGATCCGGGCGTGCGCGTACTGAACGTAGTAGACGGGATTGTCCTGCGACTGGCTGCGGGCGAGCTCGAGGTCGAGGTCGACCGTCGTCTCGTGGCTTCGCTGGAGCATGAAGAAGCGCGCCGCGTCCCTCCCCACGTCGTCGATCAACTCGTCGAGGCTGACGAATTCGCCCTTTCGCTTCGACATCTGGGACCGTGCGCCTCGCTCGACGAGGTGCACGAGCTGCATGATCGGCGCCTCGAATCGAGCCGGGTCGGTCCCCAGCGCCTCGATCGCAGCCCGCATCCGGGGCACGTACCCGTGATGATCGGCGCCGAGCGGATCGATCATCCGGTCCGCTCCCCGCTCGAGCTTGTCGTAGTGGTAGGCGATGTCATTGCCGAAGTACGTCGGCTCGCCGTCCGAGCGGATCAAGACGCGGTCCTTGTCGTCGCCGAACTGCGTCGTCCGCAGCCACACGGCGCCCTCGTTCTCGTACACGTAGCCGCGCTCGCGCAGCGACTCGATTGCCGCGTCGACCTTTCCCTCCTCCTGAAGCACCCGTTCGGACGACCACCGGTCGAACCTGACGCCGAACCGCTCGAGCGTGCGCGCAACCCGCTCCCGCATGGCCTCGATCCCCCGCCGGGCGAGGTCGTCGAGATCCTTGGGGTCGGCCCCCGCTGCCGCAAGCTCGGCGGCCAGCTCGACGACGTACTCGCCCCGATAGCCGTCCTCCGGCGGCTCGCGGCCTTCCATCCGCGCGGCGATCGACTCCGCGAAGCGCCGCACCTGGCCGCCGGTGTCGTTCAGGTAGTACTCGCGGGTGACGTCGTGCCCGGCGAATTCGAGCAACCTTGCAAGCGAGTCGCCGTAGGCGGCGCCGCGTCCGCTCGCCACCGTCAGGGGGCCGGTGGGGTTCGCCGACACGAACTCGATCAGGATCCTCTCGGGTCGCTCCGGCGCGCCGGCGCCGAATCGCTCCCCCGCCTCGAGCAGGGCGACGAGGCTCTCGCGGTGCCAGCGATCGGCGAGGAAGACGTTGACGAACCCCGGCCCCGCAACCTCGATTCGGTCGGCGCTCTCGCCGAGGCGCGTCCCCAGCTCTGCGCGCAGGAGCTCGGCGGTCTCGCGCGGCCCCTGCCCCCGCGCCGGCGCGAGCAGCATCGCGGCGTTGGTCGAGTAGTCGCCGAGCTCGCGATTGGGCGGACGCTCCAGGGTCGGGGCGATTCCCGCCGCCGCTCCGTTGCGCAGCGCCTCGGTGGCGGACAGGATTGCTCCGCGAAGCTCCTCGAGCGGATCCGGCATGAATCGATACTAGGAGACGGCGGGGTGATGAACCGCGACGTCCGTTAGCCGGCCCCCGCGCCGTGCTCCCGCTCGTATGCGACCGCCGCGCCGATCCGGTCCACGGTCGAGGGGTGAGTTCCGAGGAGCGCCGTGACGATGCCGGGCGGATCGGGGTCCGCGTCGTTCGACAGGGTGAGGCGGCGCTGCACGTCGATCAGCGCGCGGGGATCGTGGGTGAGCTGGAGCGCGAACGTGTCCGCGCTCGCCTCCACCCGTCGCGATAGTTGGTTTCCCGGCACGTTCAGGATCAGGGCGGCGAGCCCAAGCCCGAGCATGTACGCGGGCACTGCGGCCGGCCCGCGCGGATCCACCCGGGTTCGGCTCGCGATCGCGCCGACGAGCTCGCGCACGAAGAGGAGCCCGAGCGGCGTCACGAGTACCAGAAAGGCGAGTCCGCGCGGCACGTCGTCGTGCTTCACGTGCCCGAGCTCGTGGGCGACGATGCTGCCGAGCTCGGGCCGGTTGGTCCGCCGCAGCAGGGTGTCGAAAAGCACGACCCGCCGGCTAGAGCCGATCCCGTCGACGTAGGCGTTCAGCGATCGTACCCTCCGGCTCGCGTCCACCCGATAGACCTGGCCCACGTCGACGCCGGCGCGGTCGGCCAGGGCGAGCACCTGGGCGCGCGCCCGGCTGCGATCCGGAAGCGGCGTGAACTTGTTGAACAGCGGCGCGAGCACGATGGGCGCGAGCCACACGAAGACGGCGGCGATCGCGCCCACCGCCAGGGTGCCGGGAATCCACCAGCGCCCGCCGAAGCGACGGACCAGCGCGATGAGCAGGGCGCCCCCGGCCGCGGCCAGGATCGCCCCGATCGCCGCCGACTTGCCGGCATCCTCGAACCACGAGACGAGCGACTGGGTCGAGATGCCGTAGTCGACCGCGCGCTCGTGCGCGGCGATCCCCGCCGGCAGCGCCGCGATCCCGAGCGTGAGCGAGAGCCCGGCGCCGGCGGCCGCCGCACCGAGTACCGGGCGGGCCTCGAGTCGGCCCAGGCCCCGCCGAACGACTCGCGGCCGCCCGGCGGAGAGAGCGACCAGGACGATGCCCTGGGCACCGAGCGCCGCGAGGAAAAGCCACACCTGCCCCTCGCTGTAGGCCTGCCCCCGGTCGATTTGGGCTCTGGTGAAGTAGTCGCCCTCGGAGACCGAAACCGGGGAGATCGGCCGGTCCCTGGGGCGAAGCAGCCACACGGCGCCCTCGGCCACCAGGACCATGGCCACCGTCGCCGCCCCCACGCGCAGAGCGCGCCGGTGGCCGCGGGGCCGCGGAGGGCCTAACGGAATGAAACGCCGCACCTGGATGCGGCCCAGGACCGGCGCCGGTTCGCCATGCCCCTACGATAGTCCGCTTGCCCATGCTGCTGGCGATGATCAGCGACATCCACGCCAACCTCCCCGCGCTGGAGGCGGTGCTCGCCGATATCGAGGGCACCGACGCCGAGGAGACCTGGTGCCTCGGAGACGTCGTCGGGTACGGGGCACAGCCCGACGAGTGCGCCGACCTCGTCGCGGAGCGCTGCGCTCTCTGCCTCGTCGGCAACCACGACCTCGCCGTCCTCGGCGACCTCGACGTGGCCTCGTTTTCGCCGGCGGCGGCCGCCGCGGTTCGCTGGACGCAGGATTCGGCACAGGCGAAGACGCTCGAGTTCCTGCGTGGCCTCGAGCCGGCTGATGAGAGCCGGGAGGTTGCCCTCTACCACGCCTCGCCACGCGATCCGGTGTGGGAGTACGTGCTGTGGCCCGATCAGGCGGCTGAGTGCATCGGCCTGCAGGCGGCGCGGGTCAGCCTGATCGGGCATTCGCACGTGGCCCTGTTCTTCGTCATGCCCGAGGACGACGCCAACCCAGCGCGCGGCCAGTCGGTGGAGCTGCTCGACGCCGCGCGGGGCGCCCAGGCGGGCGCCGGAACGCGGCTCGACCTGGGCGAGGGCCGCTGGCTGATCAACCCGGGCAGCGTTGGCCAGCCCCGCGACGGCGACCCCCGCGCGGCGTGGCTGGAGCTCGACACGGGGTCATGGCAGGCGACCTACCACCGGGTCGAATACGAGATCGACCGAGCCGCCGAGGCGATCGCGGCCACCGAGCTGCCGGCGCACCTGGCGCGGCGACTCTACGTGGGGCAATGAGGGCGCTGGCGCGCCAACCCGGGGCGAGGCAAGCCAATTATTAGACTCGCCGCGATGCCGGGGATGAAGCTCGCGACAGGGCTAGTCGCTTTTGCTGCAATCGTTGTCGCGGTGGCGGCCTGCGGGTCCAGCGCGGACAAGACCCTGTCGCCGACCGACGCCCAGACCCTGAACAGCGAGCTGAGCGCGGTTCAGGACGCGGTGGCCCGCGGCGACTGCGTCACCGCCGAGTCCCACGCCCAGGCCTTCATCGACGCGGTCAACAACCTCCCCGACACGGCCGGTACTGCTGAGAAGGTCGCGCTGCGGAACGCAGGCGACAACCTGAAGTCGCTTGCAAACGACCCGTCCCAGTGCCAGCCCGCGGGGGCGACCGGCCTGAGCGGAAGGCAGCCCACCACGTCCAGCACGACGACGTCGACCACCGCCCCCGCGCCGAGCACCACCACCTCCACGACAACCACCTCCACCACGACGACCAAGCCCGCCCCGAGCGAAAACGGCGGCAACCAGGCCGGGGGCAACGGCGGCGGGGGCAACGAGGGCGGGGGCTCGGTCGGAGGCGGGGGCGCGGCGGACGGCGGTACCGGCGGCGGCACCGGGGGCACCGGCGCCGGAGGAGGGATCGGCAAGCGATGAGCGCGACCCTGATCTCGGGCCGCTACCAGCTCGGCGACCGGCTCGGCTCGGGCGGAATGTCGAGCGTCTACCGGGCGACGGACCGAGTGCTCGAGCGGACCGTTGCGGTCAAGATCCTCGCCGAGCACCTCTCAGACGACGAGAAGTTCGTCGCGCGATTCCGGCGAGAGGCGCTCGCGGTGGCGAAGCTGATCCACCCGAACATCGTCCAGGTCTACGACACGGGAGTCGACAACGGTCGCCACTACATCGTCATGGAGTATGTCGAAGGGCGCTCCGGCGCCCAGCTCCTCCAGACGCGGGGCCGGCTCGGGCCCGAGGTGGCGGTCGAGATCGGCACCCAGGCCTGCGCCGGGCTCGAATACGCCCACCGTCAGGGCATCATCCATCGGGACGTCAAGCCCGGGAACCTGATGGTGATCGGCGGCCCCGCCGGCCGCCGCAACTCGGCCGGCACAGCGCACGATCCGCCCACCGGTGAGATGACCGTGAAGCTCACGGACTTCGGCATCGCCCGGGCCGCGGAGCAGACGCGGCTCACCCAGGTTGGCTCGGTGGTGGGCACGGCGGCGTACCTCGCGCCCGAGCAGGCGCGGGGCGACGTGGCGGGGCCGGCATCGGACGTCTACGCGCTCGGCGTCGTCATCTATCAGCTCCTCACCGGGCGCCTGCCCTGGGAGGGCACGACGCTGGCCGAGCTGGCGATTCGCCGGGAGAACGAGCGGCCACTGCCGCCGAGCTCATACGACTCGGCGGTGCCCGAGACGCTCTCGACCGCGGTCCTGCGCTCGCTCGAGAGCGACCCGGCGCTTCGCTACTCGACCGCCCGCGAGCTCTCCGAGGCCCTGCGAGCCGGGGTTGCGGGTCAGGCGCCTCCGCTTCCCGCCGCCGACGCGCCCACGCGCGCGCTTCCCGACGACGCCACCGAGGCAACGCGGCGGCTCCCCACCCCCGAGCCGCCGACCCCGGTCGCACGGCCTTCGCCGGCCCCCCGCCCCGCCCCGCGCCAGCGACCGGTGGTCCAGCCCGCCGCGAGGCCGAAGCGCTCCCTTGCCAGCCGCCTCACGAGCGTGGTCGGTGTCCTGCTCGTGATCGCGATCCTCGCCGCGGTGATCGCCGCCATCGTCCTCCTGGCCACGAACGCCGGTCAGAACACAGGGCCGGGGATCGACATCAAGAACACGATCAACGATCAGATCCACGCGATTCAGGACTTCATCAACTCGCACACGAAGTGAGTCGGTCCCGGGGTCGTCACGCCCGCCATGGAGCGGCGCCGTCGAGAACGGCGTCGCGGTAGGAGCCGAAGCGACCAGATCGGATCGCCACGCGGGCCCCCCGCACGAGGCGCTCGAGATAGGCGAGATTGTGGAGAACGAGGAGCCGGACGCCGGTCAGCTCCTCGGCCCGCGATAGGTAGTGCACGTACGCGCGGCTGTGCGCCGCGCACGTCGGGCAGGGGCAATCCTCGACCAGCGCGGCCCCATCGGTGGCGAACTCGCCTCGGCGGACGTCGAAGCGAAACCGGGACGCCGGCAGCGGCGCGAGCGCCATTCCGTGGCGGGCCAGCCGGGTTGGGACGGCGCAGTCGAAGAGGTCGATCCCGAGCGCGATCCCCTCGACCAAATCGTCCGGCTCGCCGATCCCCAGCAGATGGCGCGGCGCCTCACGGGGCAGACGCCGAGCGGTCATCGCGACCACCTCGCGCATCTCGAGCTTCTCGCGCCCGAGCGTCCCGCCGATCGCCAGCCCATCCACGGAGGCGGCCGATACTCGCTCGGCCGATATCCGCCGGAGGTCCTCGTGAACGCCCCCCTGCACGATCCCGAACACCGCCTGGCGCGCGGGCCCGTCGCGCTCGTGCCAGGCGAGGCAACGGTCGAGCCAGCGATGCGTTCGCTCCGTCGACCTCGCCGTGTACTCGCGATCCGCGTGGTACGGCGTGCACTCGTCGAACGCCAGGGCGATGTCGGAGCCGAGCGCGGCCTGGATCGCCATCGATCCCTCCGGCCCGAGGAATTTCTCGGAGCCGTCGAGGTAGGAGCGAAACCGCACGCCATCCTCGCCGATCTCGAGCACGCATCCCCGCCCGGGCCGAGCTCCTCGCCGTCCCTTGATCTCATCGGCGACGGTGCCGTGCGCGAGCGAGAACACCTGGAAGCCGCCCGAGTCGGTGACGACCGGGCGATCCCAGCCCATGAAGCGACGAAGGCCGCCGAGGGCGGCGATGCGATCCGGGCCGGGGGAGAGCAGGAGGTGGAAGGTGTTGCCGAGCACCAGCTCGTAGCCGAGCCCGGCAACCTCCGCCGCGGTCAGACCGCGGACGCTGCCGCGCGTCGCCAGCGGGATGAACGCCGGCGTCTCGACCGGTCCGGAGGAGGTGCGGAGCTGCCCAACGCGGGCGGCTCCGTCACGATGGGTTATCTCGAATCGAAGCCGGTCGTGATCGCTGCGCACCGAAGCAGCGTACGGCGCGGCCGAGGCTACTTCTCGGTCGCCTGGCCGCTCACGGTGCCGGAGCCGATCTCAATGCGCTGCGGCTTGCGCTCCTCGGGCTTCGGGATGCGTACCTCGAGCACGCCCTTGTCGAAGTCCGCGGCGATCTTGCTCGCGTCGACGTGGTCGGGCAGCGAAAGCGACCGCGAGAAGCCGCCGAACGCGCGCTCGACCCGGTAATAACCGTCGGCGCGCTCCTCCTGCTCGGCCTTGCGCTCGCCGGAGACGGTGAGCACGCCGTCCTTGACCTCGATGTTCACATCGTCCCGATCGAGCCCGGGAAGGTCGGCCCGCAGCACGAGGTGGTCGTCGGTCTCCACCAGGTCCATCGCCGGCACCCAGCGGCGCGCGCCCGCGCTGCTCGAGGGACGCCCGCCGAAGAAGGTGTCGAAGAGGCGATTGACCTCGGACTGGAGCGAGTCGACCTCGCGGGCGGGATCCCAGCGTACGAGTGCCATATCCAAACCCCTTTTCTTCTTCTACGTGGTTTCCTATAAAACCTGAGTCTATATACAGCAGATCTGTGCTGGTGTCAAGCGCCCCGCGTGGCGCCCATGGGCTCGGGCCCGCCGTGCTCTCGGGCGAGGCGAACAGCGCTAGCCGACCAGCGAGCGGCCCGTCATCTGGGCGGGCTGCTCCAGGCCGAGCAGCGCGAGCGCGGTGGGGGCGACGTCGGCGAGGATGCCGCCGCTGGCGAGGGCCAACCCCTCGACCGTGATGATCAGGGGCACGGGATTCGTCGAGTGCGCGGTGTTCGCGGAGCCGTCGGGCTCGAGCATGTTGTCGGCATTGCCGTGGTCGGCGGTGACGATGCAGGCACCGCCCGAGCGGTGCACCGCGGAGACCACGTCGCCGAGGCAGCGATCGACCGTCTCGACGGCCGCGATCGCCGCGGCGATCACTCCCGTGTGGCCCACCATGTCGGGGTTGGCGAAGTTGATGATCCCGAAGCGGTAGCCGTCCTCGCGCCACCGCTCACGGAAGGCGTCGGCGGCGGCCGCGGCGCTCATCTCCGGCTTTCGGTCGTAGGTGGGGACGTCGCGCGCCGAGGGAACCAGGCAGCGCTCCTCCCCCTCCCACTCAACCTCGCGGCCGCCGTTGAAGAAGTAGGTCACGTGCGCGTACTTCTCGGTCTCCGCGACGTGTAGCTGTCGCTCGCCGCGCTCGGCGATCGTCTGGGCAAGCGTCACCTCGGGGACGCGGGGCGGAAAGGCGACCGGGTAAGCCCAGCCCTTTCGATACTCGGTCAGGGTCGTCAGGTGGATCCGCGGGGCGGCGCCGCGGTCGAACTCGTCGAACCCCGGCTCGCCGAGCGCCTGGACCAACTGCCGGGCTCGGTCCGGCCTGAAGTTGAAGTGGAGCGCCGCGTCCCCGTCGGCCATGCCGTCGTAGTCGCCGATCACCGTCGGGCGGACGAACTCGTCGGTCTCGCCGCGGCCGTGTGATTCCTCGACCGCCTCGATCGCGCTCCTCGCGCGCGGGCCGTCGGCGTGGGCGATCGCGTCGTAGGCGAGCTTCGTCCGCTCCCAGCGACGGTCCCGATCCATCGCGTAGTAGCGGCCGCTCACCGTGCCGATCCCTCCGGCATGCCGAAGCCAGCGCTCGAGCTCGGCGAGGTATCCCGGGCCGGCCGTGGGGAGGGTGTCCCGCCCGTCGGTGAACGCGTGCACGACGAGGTCCGGAACTCCTTCCCGGGCCGCGAGCTCGACGCAGGCCTCGATGTGCTCCCACCCCGAGTGGACCCCGCCGTCCGAGACGAGCCCCATCAGGTGAAGGCGGCCGCGCGGCCCAGAGCGGACCGCCGCGCAGGCCTCCTTGAGGACCGGATTCTCGAAGAAGCTGCCGTCGGCGATCGCGTCGTCGATCCTGGTGAGGTCCTGCTCCACGACGGATCCGGCGCCCAGGTTCAGGTGCCCGACCTCGGAATTGCCCATCTGGCCGTCGGGCAGTCCCACATCGCGCCCACTCGCGGAGAGCGTGGTGTGCGGGAAACGGCTCCAGAGCTCGTCGAACACGGGCGTCGACGCCTGGCTGATCGCGTTGCCCGGCCCGTCCGGCGCGATCCCGAAGCCATCCAGGACGACGAGGGCGAGCGACGGCACCGGCACTCCCGCGGGCCCGGGCGGGAGCGTCATCCCGCCGCCGCGGCCGCGATCCGCCCGAACGCGACGGGGTCGAGGCTCGCGCCGCCCACGAGGGCGCCGTCGATACCGTCGTCCGCCAGGAGCTCCGCCGCATTGGCGGGATTCACGGAGCCGCCGTAGAGGACCCGAGCCGCCCCGCCCGCATCCTGGTCGCGGCCGGCGACCAGCGAGCGGATGAGGGCGATCGCCTCCGCGGCCTGGGCCGCGGTCGCGTTGCGTCCCGTGCCTATCGCCCACACCGGCTCGTAGGCGATGACCACCTCCGCGAGCCGGTCAGCGGGCACGTCCTCGAGGTCGGCCTCGACTTGGCGCCGCAGCACCGTCTCGGTCCGCGCCGCCTCGCGCTCGGATTCGGTCTCCCCGACGCAGAGGATCGGCATCAGCCCCGCCTCGAGGGCGGCCGGGACCTTTCGCGAAATCGACTCGTCGCCCTCCCCGAACATCGCGCGGCGCTCCGAGTGCCCGAGGATGACCCCGTCGACGCCCAGCTCGGTGAGCATCGGCGCCGACACCTCGCCGGTGAACGCCCCCTCGCGCTCCTGGTGCATGTTCTGGGCGGCGACCCGCACGGCCGAGCCACGGCATCGCTCGACCGCCGCGGCCAGCGACGGGAACGGGGGGCAGATCACCAGCTCGACCCCGTCGAGCGCCTCGATTTCGGTGAGGAAGCGGTCGAGGAACGCCCGCGTCTCGGCGACCGTCTTGTTCATCTTCCAGTTGGCGGCGATCAGTGGCGTTCGCATCATTCGGTCAGTCGGCTGCCGCGGCTCGCCGCTCCGCGCTCCGCGCTCGGTCGTCCATCAGCGCCGCCACCCCGGGCAGCTCCCGCCCCTCCATGAGCTCGAGCGAGGCGCCGCCGCCCGTGGACACCCAATCGATTCGATCGACGAGCCCGAAGGCCTCTAGCGCAGCCACCGAATCTCCCCCGCCCACCACGGTCGTCGCCGAGGCCTCGGCCACGGCCTCCGCGACGGCGCGCGTACCGCCGGCGAACGGCGCCAGCTCGAACGCGCCCATCGGGCCGTTCCAGAACACGGTCCCCGCCGAGTCGATCCGGCGGGCGTACCCGGCCGCGGTCCCCGGGCCGATGTCGAGGCCCATCCAGCCGTCGGGGACCTCGACCCCATCGATCTCGCGGCGTTCGGTTCCGGGGTCGAACGACCGCCCGAGCACCAGGTCCGTGGGAAGGACGAGCTCGCCCCTCGACCCCTTCGCCCGCTCCAGGGCCTTGCCCGCCAGCTCCGTCCCCGCCTCGTCCACCAGCGAATCGCCGGTCGGCAACCCCTGATGGCTGAAGAAGCTGAAGCACATGGCCCCGCCGATCAGGATCTCGTCGGCGGAGTCGAGGAAGCGCTCGATCAGCCCGATCTTGCCGCTGACCTTGGCGCCGCCGAGCGCCACGCACAGCGGCCGCGTTGGGTCGTCCCGGACGGCGGTGAGCTCCTCCACCTCGCGCTCCAAGAGCAGGCCGGCATAGGCCGGGAGCAGGTTGGCCACCGCCTCGGTGGTGGCGTGCGCGCGATGGGCGGTGCCGAAGGCATCGTTGACGTAGACGTCCGCGAGCGAGGCGAGCGCCCTCGCGAGCCGGGGGTCGTTGTTCGTCTCGCCGGACTCGAAGCGGCTGTTCTCGAGCAGGAGGATGTCCCGTGCGCCGAGCTCGCCGGCGAGCCGCTCGACCTCGGGGCCGACGACCCCGGGCGCGAGCCGGACGCGAGTGCTCAGCAGGTCTCCTAGTCGTGCCGCGATCGGCGCCATCGAGAGAGCCGGATCCGGGCCGTGGGGTCGATCGAGGTGGGAGACGAGGACCAGGGCCGCGCTCCGCTCCCGCAGCAGCTCGATCGTGGGTAGGGCCGCGCGGATGCGCGAATCGTCCGCCACCTCCCCATCGGCGAGCGGCACGTTGAAGTCGACCCGAACGAGGACGCGCCGTCCGTCCACCGGCGCATCGCGCACGCTCGCCTTACCGAGGCGCGTGGGGAGCAATCAGTGCTCCCCGCCGTAAGTTCCGTCGCGGTTTGGCGCGCGAAAGCCGACGCTGGCAAGGACGCAGCGAGCGTGGCGTGCTTGAAAAGCACGCGAGCAAGCGGGGACGCAGCCAGCGGAAGGCTTGCAGCCGCCAAACGCGGCGGTAGTTGCGGCGGGGAGCACTTAGCCTGCGACCGCGGCGGGCTTGGGCTCGAGCACCCTCGCGGCCAACTCGACGCAGCGGTTCGAGTATCCCCACTCGTTGTCGTACCAGGCGACGACCTTGACCAGCCGCCCGTCTGCCACCATCGTCTGCTCGGCGTCGAAGATCGAGGAGTGCGGGTCGGCGACGATGTCGGTGGAGACGATCGGGTCCTCGGTGTAGGCGAGGATCCCGGCCAGGGGCCCCGCGGCGGCTTCGCGCATCGCCGCGTTCACCTCATCGGCCTCGGTGTCGCGCGCGACCTCGCACACCAGGTCGACGACCGAGCCGGTGGCCACGGGGGCGCGCACCGCGATCCCGTTCAGCTTGCCGTCGAGCGCGGGCAGCACCAGCCCGATCGCCTTCGCGGCGCCGGTCGAGGTCGGGATCAGGTTGATGGCCGCGGCGCGGGCCCGGCGCAGGTCCCGGTGGGGCATGTCCTGGAGGCGCTGGTCGGCGGTGTAGGCGTGGATCGTGGTCATCAGCCCGCGCTCGATCCCGATCTCCTCGTGCAGCACCTTGGCCACCGGCGCCAGGCAGTTGGTGGTGCAGGAGGCGTTGGAGATGATGTGGTGGCGCTCGGGGTCGTACGCCTCATCGAAGTTGACGCCGAGGCAGACGGTGACGTCGGGGTCCTTCGCCGGGGCGGAGACGATCACCTTCCGTGCCCCGGCCTCGAGGTGCTTGGCGGCGTCCTCGCGCTTCGTGAACAGGCCGGTGGACTCGATCACCACCTCGGCGCCGAGCTCCGCCCAGGGCAGGGCGGCCGGGTCGCGCTCCGACAGCACCTTGATCTCGGCGCCGTCGACGACGATCGCGTTCTCCCTCGCTTCGACCTCGCCGGGGAAGCGCCCGTACATCGAGTCGTAGCGGAGCAGGTGCGCGAGCGTGGCGGCGTCCGTGATGTCGTTGACCGCCACGAACTCGAGCTCCGAGCCGGCCTCGTACGCGGCCCGGTAGAGGTTGCGCCCGATCCGGCCGAAGCCGTTGACCCCGACTCTCACTGGTGACATCTGCTCCCTTCCTTCGACGTCGTCTCGCTCAATCCGGGCTCACCGCGATCTCTACCCGGTATCCGTCCGGATCCAGCAGGTAAGCCGAGTAGTAGGCGGGACCGTACTGGGGGCGGCCGCCCGGCGCCCCGTCGTCGCTGCCGCCCGCCGCCACGCCCCCCTCCCACGCCGCCCTGACGGCGGGGATGCCGTTGGCCGAGAAGCACACGTGCCCGCCGCCCGGAGCCGCCGGCCGTCGAGTGGAGGCGAAGAACACCGGCTTGACCATCCCCCAGCCGATCAGCTCGTCCGTCTCGACCTGCCGGCGCCACCCGAGCGGGCCGAGGACCGCATCGTAGAAGCGGCCGCTGCGCTCGAGCTCCGACACCTCCACGCTCACGTGGTGGATCATCGTCCCAACGATATCCGCGCCCCGCGGCCCGTCCTAGCTCCCCTGCGGGGTCCAGCGGAAGGCGCGCAGCGCGACCAAGAACCCGGCGATCCCCCACGCGGCCACCACGGCAAGATCCCCCCACTGGAACCCGGCACCGGTGGTGGCCGGCTCCCACGCCGTGAAGAAGGCCTCGAAGAAGTGGCGAACGGGGAAGGCGTCCGCGACGTGCAGGACGCCGCTCGGTATCTCGCTCTCGGGGATGAAGACGCCCGACAGGAAGTAGAGGGGGAAGATCGCGAGATTGGTGATCGGGGCCGCGGCGCTCTGGGAGGGGATAAAGCCCGTCAGCGCGAGGCCGAGGCAGCAGAACGTCGAGGCGCCCACCGCGAGCGTGATGAGGACGGCGGGCGTCCGGTCCCACGGAACCTCGACCCCGTAGGCGATCCGACCGATCGCCGCGAGCAGGACCAGCATCACCAGCGAGACGACGAGCGAATTGCCGATGCGCCCGGCGAAGAAGACCCAGTCCGGCAGCGGCGTGCCCCGACCGCGCTTGAGAATCCCGAACTCGCGATCGATCGTCACGGACATCGCCAGGTTCTGGAAGGTCGCCGAGATGACCGCGAGGGTGAGGATCGCGGGAACGTAGTAGGTGCTGACGTCGACGCCGAGCCCGTGGATCCGGTCGTTCCCGCCGAAGACGAGGTCGAAGATCACGAGGAACATCACCGGGAACATCACGGTGAAGAACACCGACGCCGGATTCCGCCAGAAGGTCTTCTGGTCGAAGCGGAACTGGTGAATGGCCAGCGCCGCCCCGCTCATTCGCCGATCCCCCCGCCCGAGCCCCCGGCCGTCAGCTCCAGATACACGTCCTCCAGGTTCGGCTGTCTGACCTCCAGGCTCGCGATCGTGACCCCTCGCTCCAGCGCCCAGGCCGTGAGCTCGTTCAGCACCGGCACCGGGTCGTCGGCGCGCAGCAGCACCTCGTCCGCGTTCGATTCGCCGTCGACGGCCGCGATCACCCCCGCCGGCAGCTCCCCGCGTGGCACCTCCGCCGGCAGGCGGAAGCTGATCCGCGCGGCGGGACCACCGCGGCCGCTCAGCTCCGCGGGCGTCCCCTCCGCGACGATCCCCCCGTTGGCGATGATCGCGACGCGGTCGGCGAGCGCCTGAGCCTCCTCCATGTAGTGGGTGGTGAGGAAGATCGTCTTGCCGAGCGCGCGCAGGCTGGCGATGACCTCCCACGCGCGGCGCCGCGCTGACGGGTCGAACCCGGTGGTCGGCTCATCCAGGAACAGGAGCTCCGGATCGCCCACGAGCGCGAGCGCGACGTCGAGCCGCCGCTGCTGACCGCCGGAGAGGCGCGCGACGCGCTCGTCGGCCTTCTCCGACAGATCGACGAGCTCCACCGTCTCATCGATCCCCCGAGGGCGCTCGTAATAGCCGGCGAAGAGCTCCAGCGACTCGCGGACGGTCAGCTCGGGATGCATACGGCTCTCCTGCAGGACGATCCCGATCCGCTGGCGCCAGTCGCGCCGGGCGATCGCCGGGTCGGTGCCGAGCACGCTGACCTCGCCGGCGGTGCGCGTGCGATAGCCCTCCAGGATCTCGACCGTCGTCGTCTTCCCCGCTCCGTTGGGGCCGAGGAACGCGAAGATCTCCCTGCCCGCCACCTCGAGGTCGATGCCGCGAACGGCCTCCAGTCCGTCGTACGACTTGCGCAGCCCTCTCGCCCTGATCGCTGGATCGGCCACCTCAGCGGATTGTATGGACGGGCCCGCGGGCCCTCGATGCCTCCGGGCACACGCGGAGGCGCTGTGGTCGGTCCCCTGAGCGGCGGCCGCGGCGGCGCGTCGCGCGCGGCGACTCAGTCGAGCTCGACGTCGCGGTGCACGAGCCGCACGGAGACCTCGTCGTGCTCGACAAGGTGCTCCGCGATCCGGGTGGCGACCGTCAGCGAGCGGTGGCGCCCGCCCGTGCAGCCGATCGCGATCGTGAGGTGGCTCTTTCCCTCCGCCACGTAGGCGGGCAGGACGAAGTCGAGCAGCGGGAAGAGCCGCGCGTAGAACTCGCGCGCGAGCTCTCCGGCCTCGACGTAGCGCACGACCTGCGGATCGAGCCCGGTCAGCGGGCGCAGGTCCTCGCGGTAATGGGGGTTCGGCAGGAAGCGCACGTCGAGGACGAGATCGGCCTCGCGGGGCGGCCCGTTCTTGAACCCGAAGGTGATCACCGTCAGCGCCAGCTTGCCGGTCGCGCCCTTGGGACCGAGCAGCTCGGTCACGATCCGGCGGCGGAGCATGGCGCCGGTCAGGTCGCTGGTGTCCATGACCACGTCGGCGAGCTCGCGAAGGGGCCCGAGCACCTCACGCTCCGCGCGGATCCCCTCCAGCACTCGCCCGTCGGGCGCGAGCGGGTGGCGCCTTCGCGTCTCCTTGAACCGATCGAGCAGCGTCACCTCGTCGGCCTCGAGGAAGAGCACCGTGGGATCGAGGCCCGTCTGCTCGAGCTGGCCCAGCACCTCGATCAGCTCCTCGAAGTAATCGCCGCCGCGAACGTCCGAGACGATCGCCGCCCGCCGCACCCCGCTTCCCTCGTGGCGGAAGAGCTCACCGAGGGCGCTGATCATCTGCGGCGGCAGGTTGTCGACGCAGAAGTAGCCTCCGTCCTCGAAGGCGGCGATCGCCTCCGACTTGCCGGCGCCCGAGTACCCGGTGATCACCACCAGGTCCACGTCACGTCCGCCCTCCGGCCGCGGGCCGTCGCCGGCACGGCCGGTCATCGGCCCGCCTTGTGAAGCTGACGATGGATCTCCCGCGCGAGCTTGCCCGGAATCCCGGGCACCGCCTCGAGCTCTTCGCGGCTCGCGCCGACCAGCCGTTCCGGGGAGCCGAAGTGGCTGAGGAGGGCGCGCTTGCGGGCCGGGCCCACCCCCCTGAGCTCGTCGAGGAGCGAATGAGTCATGGCCTGGTCGCGGCGCTGGCGGTGGAAGTCCAGCGCGAACCGGTGGGCCTCGTCACGAACTCGCTGCAGCAGCCTCAGCGCCTCCGAGTCGTCGGCGATCGGCACCGGGGTCGAGCGCCCGGGGACGAAGACCTCCTCGATCCGCTTCGCGAGCCCGATCACCGCCGTGCCCCGCTCGGCGAGGGGCGCGAGAACCCGCATCCCAGCCGAGAGCTGGCCCTTCCCGCCGTCGATCACGATCAGGTCGGGGAGGGCGGCGAAGCTTTCGTCGCGGTCGGGATCGTGGGGCGAGCGGTCGGCCTGCTCGAGCAGGCGGGCCACCCGGCGACCGATGACCTCCTCGATGGAGGAGAAGTCGTCCGGGCCCCCCGCGCGGTCGCCGCGCACCCCGAAGCGGCGGTAGTCGGCCTTCTTCGGCGCGCCCGCCTCGAACACGACCATCGACGCCACCGTGTGCTCCGGGCCCAAGTTGGAGACGTCAAACCCCTCGATCCGGACGGGGAGGGACTCGAGGTCGAGCGCGTCGTTGAGCGCGGCCAGCGCGTCCACCCGCTGCTGGCGCCGTCGCTCCTGGCGCAGCTTGTCCTGCGCCAGCGCGAGCTTCGCGTTTCGCTCCGCGAGCTCGCGGAGGCGCCGCTTGTCGCCGCGCTCGGCGACCCTCACCTCGACCGGGCCCCCGCGCCTGCTCGTGAGCGCCTCGGCCAGCAGTCCCGTCCGCGCCCTGAGCGCGGGCCCGACGACGACGAGGCGAGGCACCGCGGGCACGGCGGAGTAGTACTGAGCGACGAACTCCTCCGTGACCTCCATCTCGTCGCGCTCGCCCTCGTTCGCGAGGTAGAAGCCGTGGCGCTCGGCGAGCACTCCGTCGCGCACCTGGAAGACCTGAGCGTTGGCGCCGTTCCCCTCCACCGCCACCCCGATCAGGTCCGCGCTCTCGAGTGACTCGCCGGCGACGCTCCGGCGCTCCATGAGCGACCGCACCGCCTCGAGCCGGTCGCGGTAGATCGCGGCCCGCTCGAACTCCTCCGCCGAGGCCGCCTCCGCCATCTTGCGTTCCAGATCCCGCTCCACGTCGCGGTAGCGCCCGGAGAGGAAGTCGATGATCGCCTCGATGTTGCGCCGGTACTCCTCGCGATCGATGTACCCGACGCAGGGCGCCTGGCAGCGCTTGATGTAGTAGTCGAGGCACGGGACACCGGAGCGCCTGCCCGGCTCCGGCCCCTCACAGGTTCGGTACTGGAACAGCTTGCCGAGCAGGTCGAGCGTCTCGCGGACCCGGCGCGCGCTCGAGAACGGACCGAAGTAAACGCGGCCGGAGCGATGCCGCTCGCGAGTGAAGTAAACGCGCGGGAACTCCTCGTCGAGGCTCACCCCGATGTACGGGTAGGACTTGTCATCGCGCAGCCGGATGTTGAAGCGCGGCCGGTGGCGCTTGATGAACTGCTGCTCGGCGAGAAGCGCCTCGCCCTCGGTCTCGGTGACCAGAAAGTCGACGGACGCGACCTGACCGATGAAGGCGAGCCCACCGCGGTGCGGGCCCGAGAAGTGTGAGGCGACCCGCTTGCGGATCGAGACCGCCTTGCCCACGTAGAGGACCCTTCCCACCGCGTCCTTGAACAGGTAGACGCCGGGCTGATCGGGCAGCTGCTTGCGCTGCTCGCTGAGGCTCTGTGACTTCTCCGCCACGAAAACAAGGTTAGGCTCCTGGCCCGTCAGCCAAAACGAACCGGAGCTCGTATGACCACCGTCACCGCCCCCAGCCCACCCGACCTCAAGACCCTCCGCCTCGAGATCGACGGCGAGATCGGCACCCTGACCCTCGACCGGCCGAAGGTACTGAACGCCATGAGCCCCGAGCTGATCGGGGAGCTGGTGACGGCCGCGGCCTGGCTGGCGGACCGGGCCCCCCTGCGGGCGCTGATCGTCACTGGCAGCGGCCGCGCGTTCTCCGCCGGGGGCGACGTCACCTGGTTCAAGCGCGGGCTCGACGAATCGCGCGAGTTCCTGTCTGCCGACGTCCGGCGCGGTGCCGATGTCCTCCACCAGGCGATCGTCGACTTCCGTCGCATTCCCTATCCCGTGGTCGCCGCGGTGAACGGCGTGGCGGCCGGAGCCGGGTTCTCGCTGGCGCTGATGTGCGACACGCGCATCGCCTCTGAGGAGGCGGCCTTCGTCTGCGCGTACGGCCGCATCGGCGCCTCCCCCGACGGCGGCATGACGTACTTCCTCCCGCGCATCGTCGGACCCGGCCGGGCGATCGAGCTGCTGCTGAACGACCCGCTGCTGAGCGCGGAGCAGGCCCGGGAGATGGGGATCGTCGCCGAGATCGTGCCCGCGGACATGCTGATGGGGCGGGCGCGGGAGAAGGCCGAGAAGCTGGCCGCGAAGGCGCCTCACTACGTGCGGACGTCGAAGCGGCTGGTGTCGGTGAGCCTCGAGAACACCCTCGCCGACCACCTGCAACTCGAGCGCCACGGCATCGCGGACAGCATGGCCACCGAGGACCTTTGCGAGGGGGTGACGGCGTTCCTCGAGGGCCGGGAGGCGACGTTCACCGGGCGATGAGCTCTGAACCCCGGGCGGGGAGAGGCCCGTATAGACTCACGCGAACCCTGAGTCAACGGAGGCCTGCATGAGAAAGCTCGCGTGGACGGCGGCCCTGGCCGCGTTCGCCTCGGTAGCCCTCGTAGCGTGTGGCGGAGGGGGCGGGGGCGGCACGACCGCGGCGACGTCAACCACGACCACGACGGGCGCCGCAGCGGGCGGCAGTACGGCGGGCGGAGCCAAGTCGACGCTGAACGCCGAGGCCGACCCGAGCGGAGCGCTCAAGTTCACGAAGAGCTCGCTGTCGACCAATGCCGGGCAGGTGACTGTCGACTTCAACAACCCGTCCTCGCTCCCGCACAACTTCACGATCCAGGATTCCAGCGGGGCGACGGTTGGAGCCACCGACACGATCACCAACAGCAAGACGTCGACGACGGTGAACCTGAAGCCAGGCACCTACACGTTCCTCTGCACTACCGACGGACATGCCGCAGCGGGCATGGAGGGCACCCTCACGGTTAAATAGCGGCGCTCTCGTCTAGGTGATCAGGGCTCGGCCGACGGACTCGGCGACGCAGACGGGCTTCTCCTGGCCCTCGCCTTCGATGGTGAACTTCGTCACCACGTGCCACCAGCCGTCGCCGAGCTCCTCGACGGTGAGAACCTCGGCCCGCGCCCGGATGCGGGTGCCGCTGGGGACGGCGGCGGGGAAGCGCACCCTGTTGAAGCCGTAGTTGATCCCCATCTTCACGCCCTGGTTCTGGATCAACTGGGGGCGAAACCAGTCCAGCAGCGAGAGTATGAGGTTGCCGTGGGCGACGGTCGTGCCGTAGGGGCTTTCGCTCGCCGCGCGATCCGGGTCAACGTGGATCCACTGGTGGTCGCGGGAGACGTCGGCGAACTTGTCGATGTCCTCCTGCGTGATCTCGACCCACTCCGTCGGGCCGAGCTCACGCCCGATCAGCTCCCGGAGCTGCTCGACCCCGTCAACCTGCACCGCTTCCATCGCCTGCCAGCTTAAAGATGGGCCGGCCAGTCCCGTCCAGCCGACGAGCTACGGGCCGACCGTGGCCTTGGCCCCCTCGCCGGCGTCGACCTCTGGCAGCTCGACGCCGGCGACCTCGTAGGCCTCCGGTTGGTCGAGCGTCTCGTGTTCCAAGAGCGCCCTGGCCAGCGCGTCGAGTCGCTCCCGCTCCCGCTCAAGAAGCTCGATCACCTCGTGCTCGGCGCCGTCGACTATTCGCCGAACCTCCTCGTCGACGAGCTCCTGTGTGGCCGTCGCAGCCGGCATCGACCCGGGCACCAGCGCCCCATCCTGGCGCCCGTCCGCGACCGCGACCGCGCCGATCGCATCGCTCATTCCCCAGCGGCCGACCATTCCACGCGCGACCTGCGTCAGGTTCTGGATGTCCGCCTCGGCGCCGGTCGTGAGGTCGCCGAAGACGATCTTCTCCGCCGCGCGTCCGCCGAGCGCCACCTTGATCTTTGCGAGGAGCTCGTCGTGAGCGTAGTTGAAGCGGTCGCTCTCTGGGGTGGAAAGCGTGACGCCCAGCGCCTGGCCGCGCGGAATGATGGAGATCTTGCGCACCGGGTCGGCGCCCGGGGTGAGCATGCCCACCAGGCCGTGGCCGGACTCGTGGTACGCGGTGCGTTCGCGATCTGCGTCCGTCATCACCACCTGGCGCTCGGCGCCCAGGATGATCTTCTCGATCGCGTCGGTGAAGTCCCGCTGCTCCACGGCGGCGTGCTCGCGCCGGGCGGCGAACAGCGCCGCCTCGTTCACCAGCAGCGCGATGTCGGCTCCCGTGGCACCGGGCGTTGAAGCCGCGACCCGGTCGAGGTCCACGTCGGGCCCGAGCGGCACCGAGCGGGTATGGATCTTCAGGATCTCGACGCGACCCTTGCGATCGGGGGGCTGGACCGCGATGCGGCGGTCGAAGCGACCCGGGCGCAGCAGTGCGGGGTCGAGAACCTCGGGGCGGTTCGTGGCGCCGAGGACGATGACGTTCGTGCCCGGGTCGAACCCGTCCATCTCGGTCAGTATTTGATTGAGCGTCTGCTCGCGCTCGTCGTGGCCGCCGCTGATCCCGCCGACGTTGCCAGCGCGCGAGCGACCGATCGCGTCGAGCTCGTCGATGAAGACGATCGCCGGCGCGGCCTCCTTGGCCTGCTTGAACAGGTCACGGACGCGCGACGCGCCCACGCCGACGATGGCCTCGACGAACTCGGACGCCGACATGGAGAAGAACGCGGCGTGCGCCTCGCCCGCGACCGCGCGGGCGAGCAGGGTCTTGCCGGTCCCGGGCGGTCCGTACAGCAGCACACCCCGCGGGACCCGCGCCCCGAGCTTCGTGTAGCGCCGCGGGTTCTTCAGGAAGTCCACAACCTCGACCAGCTCGTCCTCGGCCTCGTCGATCCCGGCCACGTCGTCGAAGGTGACCCGCTCCTGCTCCCCGGGCGTGATGCGACGCGCCCTGGAGCGGCCGAAGCCGCCGAGCACGCCGCCCCCTCCCAGCTGCCGGCGCGCGAGCCAGACGAAGAACCCCACCAGCAGGATCGTCGGTAGGAAGCCGAGCAGCAGCGTTTCCCACAGCGATCGGCCCGTGTCAGGCGGCTCGGCGTTGACCACGACTTTGTGCTGGTCGAGCAGCCTCGTGATCTGAACGTGATCGATGAATGCCGGAACCTCGGTCTCGAAGCTGGTCACCGTCACGGGCTTAGCATCGCCGGGCGGGTCGTAGGTCGCCTCGTGGGTCAGCTCGCCCTCGATCGAGTCCGCCTTGGAGCTGATCTCGCTCACGTTGCCCGCCCGGACCTGGTCGACGAAGAACGGCTGGTAGGGCACCCGCTGCCGTGCCGCCGGGCCGCGCGTGACGAACGAGAGCGCAACGTTCACCACCAGCAGCCCGATCAGGATTGCGATGAACCACCTGCTCCGCGGGATCATCGGTGGCTTTGGCTTCGGCGGCGCTCCGCGTCCGTCGGGCGCGGGATCCACGCGCCAACCCGAGGGATCCGCCTTCTGGGGTGGCGGCGGGCTCTCAGCGGACGCGTCGGGGGCCAGGTAGCTCACTGTACTCCGAAGCGGCTCGACGAGCCGATCGGCCGAGCGCCCCTCCCACGCGGACCGATTGGCCTCGCCATTTCCGATGTCCCGTGATATCTAGAGCCCGGATGCCTGAATTCGAGATTCGAGCGCTCAGGCGGATCTATGACGCCTTGTCGCGCTGGGACGTGGACGAACTCGCCAAGGACGTCACGCACGACTTCGAGCTGATCATGCCGGAGACGGTCCCTTGGGGCGGAACCTTCCATGGCGGAGATGGCGTGAGGGCATTCGCCACTGCCTTCCGGGATCACGTCGAGGGACAGTGGGCCGACCCGGACGACTACATAGACGCGGGCGACTCGGTGGTCGTGCTGGGACGCTTTCGCGGCCGCGCGCGGGCCACCGGCGCGGAGTATGAGGTGCACTTCGCGCACGCCTGGACGCTCTCCGACGGAATGCCGGCGCGGTGTCGCAGTTACTTCGACACGGCGCCGATCATGGCGGCCCTGGGCTCGTTCGGCGAGGCGAACCGAGCCGCTCCGAATGCCCTAGGCGATCTTGGCGCGCAGCGGGACTAGCGGCCGGCTCTCGCAAGCCACGCCGCCCATAGGAGAAGGAGCAGGGCGGCGCCGAAGAACACGAGGGCTTGGCCGGTTGAGTCGTGGACAAGTCCGTTGGCGGCGAGAAGCGTGCACACGAACCCAGCCCAGACGCCGATCTGCCAGCTCTCGCGCCGCACGCGACCAAAGATACGCCTCGTCGCGGGGTCAGGAGCAAGCGGCTAGGCGCCCAAGCGGTCGGCGATGCGCTCGACGAGCCAGAGGTCGTAGACGAAGCCCTGGGGGTTAGCGGTCACAGTCATCGCCCGGCGCGCGAGGAGGCCGTCCGGCCCACCCTCGACCTCGACTCCCTTCCATACGTCCGGCGCCGGCGCCAGGCCGGCGAGGAGCTCCTCGAGCTCCGGGGGCCCGCCTGGCTCGGCCACGAGGCGACCATCCTCGGCGCTGACGCGGAACGGCGCGACCGGGGCTTCCACCTCGACCTCGCTGGCGCCCCGTTCGCGCCACGCGGACGGGACCACGCCCATTCTCAGCACCGCCCCTCGCCCGTGGCGGGTCCCGCTTAATTCAAGGTAGGGCTCGTCGCTGGTGGTCTGCGGTATTTCCCGCTCCTCGCCGAGCCCGAGCTCCTGGGTGAGCGTCTGCGCGTCCTCGGCGGGTGGCTCTGTCTTGAGCGCCTCCCACACCACCTCCCAGCCGAGCGCGCCGGGGTCGTCGATCTCCGCGGCGCGTCCACGCATCTCAGCCGGTGACGGCCCGGCGACTTGAGCGTCCTTCGATCGGCGACGAAACAGGCGCAACCTGACCGAACCCTAGCCCTGCTGGAGCAGAGGGGCCGGCGACACCAACGGCCAGTGACATTTCCTCTGCCACCGGTATTAGGTGAAGCCACTTACCTGCTCGAGGGCGCCTCACTTCTCGAATGCGGGCTAAGCCCCATTCAGGAGGGATGCGAATCGGATGCCGAAGCCATCGGGATCCGCGATCGTGAAGTCGCGCAGCCCGTAGTAGCGGTCCCCGATCGGGACCACCACCGCGGCTCCCACATCGCCTGCCACCTTCCAGCAGTCGTCGACATTCGGAACCATGACCCTAACGTTGGCGGCCGGAAACTCGGCAGGCTGTACGCGCTCCCCTGGTCCAACACCTTGGAAGGCTGAGATCTCCGCGAGAAACAGACGATGGTCCTCCCAGGTCAGCTCGACGAAGTCACCGTCGTCCCGGAGGAGCTCGAAGCCCAACGAGCGATAGAAGGCGACCGACCGCTTGATGTCGCGAACGACGATCTCGCAAACGAGCTGTTCGGTCGGGTCGACGTATGGGCTTTCCGCTCTGGACACCTGGACCACGGTATCTCGCCGCGGGAGGAGTTCTCGGAGGCTTGGTCGCGGCTAGCTCGCGACACCCCAGACCAACAGTGACTGGGGATCATCGGGGTCAACCTTGACCACGACCTCCCCGCCCTCGACGATGCCCTGAAGAGTCACCTCGTGCATCGACTGCTCTGTGCTCACCCGGTAGTCGTCGCCGCTGGCCGGATGCACGGTCAGCTCAAACTCGATCTGGTGCCCGCCGCCCAGCTGGGTGCCGGTCTCGCGCATTGAGTCGACCGTCGCTCGCGCCTCCACTCCCGACTCGTTGATGCGCATGATCTTGTCTTGTTCATGCTTCTGGCCGGCGGGATTGACCGCCTGCTTGGCGGTGCCCTTGATCTTGTCGAGAAAGCCCATGCTGCTTCTCCTTTCTTCGGGGCCCGATAAGACCACATCAATCCGGGCGAGGCAAGACCGTCAGGCGACACGCGTCCCGGCGCTCCTGCTCCGCGCGAGAGGCGAGAAACCATCAGGTGGATGACGACAAGCGTGGTTAACGCCGAAGCGGCCGGCGTGACGAGAGACGCCCCGGCTCGTCGGTTTGCTCGATCGCGTGGCGCATCCGCGCGACGAGATCGCGAAAGAGCGGGTATACGTCGTCGCTGTAGACGGCCTGGAGCGCCGGGCTCCACATCTCCCAGCGCTCGATCACAATGCGCCCCACGAGCGACTTGATCAGCGGGAAGTCGACGGCCCCGCTCGCTCGAGCGCAGCGAGCTGCTCGAAGTAGTCGAGCTCGCGATAGAGCACGTAGGCCTCAGGGGCATTCTCGGTGACGTAGCGCTGAAAGGCGGATGCCAGCTCTTCCGGCGTCGTGAAGCGAGCGATGAGACGCCGCGCCTCGACCAGCGAGTCCTCGTTCCAGCGGCGAAAGAATTCTGCAGCCATCTGCGCCTGACGGGTCCGGCGCGCCTCACGCACCTGCTGGGCGCCGAACACCGCCGCTGCGACCGCCCCGAACACGCCGAGCGCAAGCACCGCCGTGGCGATCGCGACGACCTGCTCCGCCCAGTTCGGCGCCACTCCGAACATCACCCGCGCCCGGTCAACCCGGCCCTGTTTCCGGCAGGGGCGGATCCAGGTCAATGCGAACCGTCAGCATGGTCCCTGAGCCATGGGCGGCTAGCCGTCTGAGCAAGATCCCGTCGAATCGGTAGCCGGGGCGTCCCCGGCGGAGGCGGCGATGGCGCTGGCGCGCATCGTCTTGGGGCATCAGGTATGCGGTGCCGGAACGCCAGTGCATGCGGATCCCGTCGCGTAGGCGCGCGGGGCGGGCTTTGACTCGCACGCGCGGGTGAGCCTTGATATTGCGCACGTACTGGGCTTCCTCTCCTAGGCCGGCGATCAGCCAGAAGATGTCGCCCTCGAGGCCATTCGCCACCGGTACTTGCCGGGGACGTCCTGTCCGGCGGCCGGTCGTCTCCAGCAGCGCATACGTCGGGGGCGCTAGCCCCCGGCGCAAAAGAACGCGTACCAGCGGGTTGATGACACGGTTCTGGATGAGAAGAACCCAGCGCATCTGGCGCTTTTGGAGTTGCTCGTGCTCGGGCGGAGATCCGGTCAGTTCATCGGGAAGGTGGCGTTCCAGGTCGTCTCGGCGAGCTGCGCCTGTCCCATTATCGAGGGGTGGAAGTAGTCCGCCGTGCTACCGACAGTCGTCAGGGTTGCGACATCGGCCGCCGTGAACGGCGACTTGAACACCGCGTTGTTGTCGAACTGGCAGCGCTTGAACTCGGCGCAGACGTCCGCGAGTGCGCCGTTGTAGGCGATCACCTGATCGCGGAACGCTGCCCGGCGTTGCACGTCGGTCTGGTCGGTCGAGAGCGGGTTGACAAGCAGCGCCTGGCAGACGTTGAATGCGGACCAGCGCGCGAGCGCGTTGGGATCGGGCGGATTGGTGAAGATCGTGAGCAGCTGGTTGATGTCCGGGATGCTGGCGACCTCGATGTAGAGCTTGGGGTCGGCATTCACGAGGCCGTTGAGCGCCGTCTCCACCTGGCTGCGGAAGGTGGCGGTCGGCGTCTGCGCGGCGATCGTGGAGCGGCAGGCGTCGTTGGCGCCGATCTCGGTCGTCACGTAGTCCGGGTCCTGGCCGGCCGCGGTCTGCGCCTGAGCGTCCAGGCCGCTCGCACGGGCGCCGGAGACGGCGTCGTTGAAGGCCTCTGGATTGCGTCCGGGGTCGATTGCCTGGATGCGCTGGAACTGGCTGTCGACCACGGGGGTGGTGCCGGTCGACCACGAGTTCTTGGGGCAGTCAAGCCCAGGGCCAGTCGGACAGGTCGAGTCGACCTCGGTGTTGAAGGCCCGCGTGATCGAGTCGCCGAGCGCCGCCATCACCTTCGGGGGCTGGACGGCCGAGGCCGGCGTAGCAAAGAGGACAAGGGTTGCAAGGAGCGTCGCCACGGCGAACCGTCCGCCCCAGCCGGGCAAAGCTGATCATGTCTCCTCCTTGAGGCCGATCCGATGAGGTCGCGACGCCTGATGCCCTGCCAACGAGGCGCGTCCCGAGAACCCGGACGAGGCTATCGCCGCGCGGGTAGCGCCCGGTGCGCGAGCCGGGCGCCGCGCGCTGCTGCGGCGGTGTGAACTAGCCGCTAATCCACTGGCGCGAGAAGCGGTTTGCGGCCGCTAGTCGGCCGCTTCCTCTCCCTTGCGCGACGGGCGCCGCGGCGCTCATGCAGTTCGAGCACGGCCAGCGCCAGTGCGATCGGGACTGTCGTGGGCAGCTCGTCGACGACCAGGAACAGGAGATCGAAGCCGAGGGCAAGAATCCCGGCAAGCGACGCAGCCGCGAGCTGGGAGCGAGGGCGGTCTGCAAGCAGCGCGCCCAACGTCGCGGCGATGAAGAGGTCACCGAAGCCCATCGAAGCCGATCCAAAATGGACGGTTTGCAGACTCGGCAGGCCTGCGGCGGGGGCGGCGGCGCTGAGGACGGCGTTTGGCCCCTGCAGCAGGTCCGCCGCGACCAGGCACGCATCGATGACGGCCATCGCGTACACCCCGAGTTTCAACCATCGAGCGGCGACAAGTGAGGTGAGCAGGCAGCCCAGCGTGACGCAGGCCAGCGCCGATAGAACGAGGGCCGCGACCTCACCGCTCAGCCCGCCGGTCCACACCCACGCGGCGGCGAAGAGGGGAGCGACGGCGAAGGCCAGCGTGGGCCTGGCACCTGCGACCAGCCGCGCGAGCGCGAACGCCGCGAGCACGGGGACGCCCACTAGCGCGAGGTATGTAAGCGCGTCGGCTGAGCCGGCATAGGCACCGACGGCGCCGATCACGACCACGATCGACGCCGGGGGCAGAAGTGCCCACCAACGGCCTTGCACTCCCGATAGGAGCGCGCTCGGGACCTGCCTGGGAGTGAGAACAAGGGCCGCCTGGACCAGGCTAAGAAAGGAAATCGAGACGGCGAAGGAAGGCATAGCCATCTAAGCCAAGCTAACGCCCCTGCTTAAAGAGCAGGATCAACGGGTGGGGTCGCGCAGGCCGGACCGCGTTTTGTCCGAGTGTCTTTCCGGGTGGGGACGTGACGTGAATTCCCTGCCCCGGCCCGGTGAACCGCTGCGGAATGGGGTGACGGCTAGTTGGCAGGGTGGGCATGCGCTGCCCGACTCCGGGTATCCGATCAGCACCAGCCGGCAGCCGAGCTGACAGCCCAGATCACGAAGGAGGTGCCTGGTGAGCGAGGAATCGAGCCGACCCGAAGAGGATCCCACCCAGGGCGGTGAGGTCGGCGAGCGCCCTGGCGAGGATCCAACGGAAGCGGGCCACACGGACGAAGCGCCAGAGGAGGATCCGACGCAAGGACGAGAGGTGGGCGAGCGCCCGGGTGAGGATCCAACGGAAGCGGGCCAGACGGACGAAGCGCCAGAGGAGGATCCGACCCAAGGACGAGAGGTGGGCGAGCGCCCGGGTGAAGATCCGACGCGGGCCGAAGACGAGGATTGAGCACAAGGAGAGGTGACCAGGGCCGGGCCGTTAAGCGCGGCGTAGCAGCGGCGATGCGGCGCGTTTCCCAGGCCCAATGGTCACCTCGACGACATAGGTTCGGCCCAGGCGCGCGCGCAAAGCGATAGCGCTGCGGCGAGCGGGTCCGCAGAGAAGCACGTTCTGCCGGTAGTGAGGCAGGCGCCGCCCGTCGTGCTTATCCTCCGTCGAGCCAGGGATCTCGGGTCGCAGGAAGCTTCGCCTCATGAGAGCGGCGAGGTCGCTGCGATCCAGACAAAACCGAGTCTCGGCGCGGGTTAGGACCCTCCGCGCCAACGAAGGAGGACTCATGATCGGACCTCGTTTTTCCCGCAGGGCTCGCGTGGCCATCGCGCTTAGCGCGGCGCTCGCGGCCGTCATCACCGCGGCGGTGATCGCCAGCTCCGGATCGGCGCAGGGTTCGCCGAACACGCTGCAGCTCGTCGCCAAGACCCAGAAGGGAATCGGCTTTGCCCCCCACCACAGGCCGCACCAGGGCGACCGGTTCGGCTTCGGCGACAAGATCACCGGCGACGACACAGGCGTCGACCGGGGGGTGTGCACGTTCATCGACAGGAAGGCGCTTTGCACGGTCCAGGCTCAGCTCTCGAAGGGCAACCTGAGCGTGCAGGGGCTCCTTCCGATGGGGCGAGCCAACCACCTCCCGCTCGCGATCACCGGCGGGACCGCCGACTACGACGGGGCCACTGGAACCGCCACGGTGACGCAGGTCAGCCAGAGCAAGACTCTCATCACGGTGACGCTCGTTCCCTGAGCTGGCGACGCCAGCGGGAGAGGGACCGAACCCGCTAACCGCGCAGCATGAGTGCCGCGCCCCCGCCACCGAGCGTTCGGCGCGGGGGCGCGGCCAGTTCAGTCGGACGGCCGCCGTCGCGGCCCATTCCGAGGGGTCGGTCCTGCTCGCCCGGAGTCATGGAGCTCTCCTTTCCTCATCGCGACGCGGCAATTCCGGCGCTTGGGGACCAGGGAGCTTGACGGCCGCCGCAAGCGGCGCTGCTCCCCTCCGCGCCGGGAGGGCAGCTCTAAGGTGACCGAGCCGACATGCCCTTCCGTGACCTGCCCCAATACGCAGCCTGGCAGCACCGCGAAGCGCGTGAGGGCTTTGAAGTCGTGTTCTTGGAGGTGGATGGCGATGGCTACCGTCTGGAGGGCGACACGACCGCGGTCGAGGACGGCAGAGCTTGGGCGGTCCACTACGTCATCACCCTCGACTCGGGCTGGTCGACGCGGAGCGCGCGCGTGTCGGGGCGCTCCGCGTCCGGCACGCACCAGCTGACCCTCGAAGCGGATCGCGCCGGCCGGTGGTCGATCAATGGCGGCGCAGAACGCCATCTCGACGGTTGCCGGGATGTGGACCTCGAGTCGTCGTCGCTCACGAACGCATTTCCTGTCCACCGCCTCGGGCTTGAGATCGGCGAGGCAGCTGATGCGCCCGCGGCATACGTCCGCGCCCTGGATCTCCGCGTCGAGCGACTTGAGCAGCGCTACGTCCGCTTAGACAACGACGGAAGCCACCAGCGGTACCGCTACACAGCTCCGGATTTCGGATTCGAATGCCAGCTCTTGTACGACGAGCACGGGCTTGTCCTCGACTACCCAGGCATCGCTGTTCGTGCGGTCTAACCGCCGCGGTCGCTTCCGCTTCGCGCTAAAAGGGGCAGCGTTCGCCGAGAATCTGCTCTTGACGGAGCGCTTAGGGGCGAACCTCGTCGGGCAGGCCAAAGCGCCCGAAAGCCTCTGGGGTGAGGAAGACGGTGATGTCGTCGATCCGCTCGCCCTTCAGGGTGAGCACGCTGATTCCGTGTGCGAGGAAGGCCCCCTTCCCCGGGTCCCAGAGGTAGTGGCCGAATGCCAGCTGCGCATTCGCGCGGGTGGGAACGAGACGCCAGGGCCGCTCGCCCGAAAGCGGCCAGCCCCTGAGGAAGTCGGCGATCGCTTCGCGGCCGCCGAACCAGGTCGGGAGCGGTGGCATCGCCCAGGTGGCCTCCTCGGCGAGCATGGCGGTGATCGCGTCGACGTCGTCGCGCTGCCACGCGTCGACGTACCCGTCTACGACCCGACGCAGAGCGACATCGTCGAGCGAACGGAGCGTGGCCTGCTGGCTTTGCTCGGGTAGGCGCTCGTCGACGGTCTTGTGGGCGCGCTGCAGGGCGCTGTCGATCGATGCCGGCGTGGCCTCGAGAGCCTCGGCTACCTCGCGAGCCGAGAAACCGAGCACGTCCCGCAGGATCAGCACCGCGCGCTGTCGCGCCGGCAAATGCTGGAGCGCCGCGATGAACGCAAGCTCGACGCTTTCGCGCTGCTCATAACGGGTCTCGGGCGCAGCAAGCCCGTCCTCGAGGGCGAGGGGTTCGTCGGGGTAAGGCTCGACCCATACTGATTCGACGAGCGGCTCGCCGGGACCATCGTGGGGATCGGCGGCCGGGCCGTAATCGATCGGAAGCACCCGCTTGGGGCGCCGCTCAATGGCCTTGAGGCAGGCGTTGGTCGCGATCGTGTAGAGCCAAGATCGAAGCGAGCTTCGCCCCTCGAAGCGGGAAAGTCCGCGCCAGGCGCTCAGAAGCGCGTCCTGCAGGGCGTCCTCGGCATCGGGGAGCGAGCCGAGCATCCGGTAGCAGTGGGCGAGGAGCTCGCGGCGATGGGGCTCAATGAGCTGGCTGTAGGCATCCTCGTCGCCGTTGCGGGCGGCCTCGAGCAGCTGCCGCTCGCTTGCCGTCGAGGTTTTGGAAGCGGAGTTCATCCTCGGATCAGACTAGACGCCGGGCCTTCGGCTGCCAGAAGGCGAGCTCGCCGCCGGCGCACGTGGAGACGACGCTGCGCCAACCCGCCGCGCCCTCACGGGGCTCCAGGGCCACTGACGCTCCGAGCTGGCGCGCCCGTTCGGTGGCCTGGTCGATCTGGCCAACCTCGACGTAGGGCAGCCACACCGGGCTTCGGGTGCCGCACTCGACGATGCCGCCGCCGAAACCAGCGCCAAGCTCGAGCGCGAGGTAAGAGCCGCTTCGGGTTTCGATCCGCGCCGGGCGCCAGCCGCAAAGCTCCGCGTAGAGAGCGCTGGCGCCCGGCAGATCGCCGGTGTGCAGCTCCAGGTGGACGACGGGCTTCATGCCCCACCTTCGAAGAGACGGAAGGAGCCGATCTCGCGCAGGTCCGTGACCACCGGAGCCTCCTCGCAGCGGTCGTCGATGTCCCTCTGGAACGCCTTGAACGCCTTGACCCGTGACAACGGGCTCTTCCCGTCGACAGTGTCGGTCATCGCGAGGTGGACGAAGCTCACCCCATCGTCCAGCCGGAAAGTCGCGTAGCGAAGCCCGGCGGGCTCTGTGCGCGCCAGCTCCTCATAGACACCGCGGACGAGCTCCTCGTTCTCCGCTACCCGATCGGGCTTGAGCTTGTAGCGAACCATGACCTGTCTCATTGCATTCCTCCTATATCGACGTTGGATGGGGTGAGATGTCGGTGTGATCTTCCGGCTCAGTTTCCGCCCTCGGCCTCGAGCGCGGGAACCGGGCGGATGGGGGTCGGCGCGGTCGCCTCGCGGCGGCCGGGGAGCGCCAGTGCGGAGATCGCTCCGGCGAGCGCCAGACTCGCGGCGACGAAGATCGCCGGGCCGAATCCGTCGGTGAACGCCTGCACGGACGCATAGCTGCCGGCGGCGGCGAAGACGGCGACCGCGATCGCGATTCCGAACACGCCGCCGAGCTCGCGCATCATGCTGTTGACGCCCGCCGCCTTGCCAAGCGCCTCCATCGACACCGAGCCGACCACCGAGTTCTGAGCCGACGGAATCGCCATCGAGATTCCCACCCCGGAGACGATGAACGGCGCCAGCATCTGCGAGTAGGCGACGCCGGGCTCGACGATCAGCGCCAGCCACGCCATCCCCGCCGCCTGCAGGGTGAGCCCGCCGACCATCAGCGGCCGCTCACCGATCCGGTCGGCGAGGGCGCCGGCGATGGGGGCGACGGTGATGAAGGTGGCCGTCCACGGCAGCAGCCGCAGCCCTGCGTCGAGTGGGCCGTAGCCGAGCCCGGTTTGCAGGAGCTGGGCATAGAAGAACACGGCGGCGAACAGCGAGGCCAAGGTGAAGAAGATCGCCGCGTTGCCAGCCGAGAAGGCGCGCGAGCGGAAGAAGTGCATCGGCAGCATCGGCTCTCGGGCGCGCAGCTCCCAGGCGACGAACGCGGCGAGGAGCAGCGCACCAACCGCCAGCGACCCGATCACCTCGAGGCTGCCCCAACCGACGCTGTTCCCGCGCACGAGCCCCCAGACGAGCCCCAGGGCACCGCTGCTCACCAGCGCGAGGCCCGGGATGTCGAGGCCGGTGTCGGGGCCGTAGCTCTCCCTCATCCGGGTGAGCACCAGCGGGATCGCGAGCAGCCCGATCGGGACGTTGATCCAGAAGATCCACTCCCAGCTGATTCCCTCGACGACGGCGCCGCCGACCAGCGGCCCGCTGGCGACGGCCAGCCCCGTGATCGCGCTGAAGATCCCGATCGCCGTTCCCCGGCGCTCGGCCGGGAAGGCGGCGCTCAAGAGCGCCAGGCCCAGCGGCAGGATCAGCGCCGAGCCCGCGCCCTGCGCGGCCCGCGCGGCGATCAGCCAGCCGACGCTTGGAGCGAGGGCGGAGACCGCCGAGGCCGCCGCGAACAGCCCCAGGCCGGCGGCGTAGAGGTTGCGGCGCCCGAAACGGTCGCCGAGCGCCGCGCCGGTGATCAGAAGCACGGCGAAGCTCAGGTTGTAGGCGTTGACCGTCCACTCGAGCTGCGCGATTGAAGCCCCGAGGTCGAGGCGGATCGTGCTCAGCGCCGTCGACACCACGAGGGTGTCCAGCGCCGCCATCAGCGAGCCGATGCCCGTCAGCGCGACGACCCAGGCCGTCACCGCCTTGTTGCTCGTCTGTGTGGGTCTCAGGTTCACGAGATCTCCTCCCGTTCTCCTCTTGGTCGTCAGCGAGGGATTCGCCTTGTTTCCAATAGAGATCCGGTAAGAGCGCGAAATCCAACGCTGGACGAGCCGATTCACGGAGGACGCCGTCCAGATACTCCAGCGCTGACCTCTTGAGCCTCCCTACGAAGCTGCGTCAGCTCGTGGTGTCCAGCGCGGCGCGGAGAGCAGCGACGTCGTCCGCCCCGAAGACGACGCGATTTCGTGTGGCGACATAAACGAGATCGAGGTTGACCCCAGCCCGGGCGATCTTGCGAGTCAGGTCCGCGAGCACGCCGGGGCGATCCTCGACATCGACAACGACCACTTCGCGCTCGCGGGTGACCGCAATGTGAGAAATCGCCAGCGAATGCTTCGCGGCCTCGGCATGCGGCACGAGGATGTGGAGCTCGGCGCGATCGCCCGGCCCGACGCATGTGGCGGCCGCGATGTTCACGCCCGCATCGCTGATCGCGGCCGCTACGCCCGCCAGCGCGCCCGGGGTGTTCTCGATGTCGATGACCAGGTCGACCGCCATATTTACCGTGCGGTTTCAGCCTACTTTGGAGGACTAGCGGAATTCGTCCAAGGCGATCTCCGCCATTGACGACCTATGGGGTCTTTAGCCCCATAAGTCGACATCTACTGACCGTCCGAGGTGGCCGTAGCCGCTGCTGCGAGGTCCCGACGGCGCACGAGCTGCGTGAGCGCCTCCAGCGCAAGCAGCATCAAGAGCCCGAGCACGGCGGTCGACAGGATGTACCAGGGCCACGACCCCATCACGTTGAGCAGCGAGGAGTGCTCGGGCTTCTCGCGCAGGTACATGTAGTTGCCCCCCGTGATGAGGTCGCCGACGCCCGCGAGAGCAGTGACGACGAGCGTCGCCGCGTAGACCCGCCACGCGGCGCCCGGCCGTGGGTACTGGCGGCAGCCGAAGACGAGGAAGCACGCCGTCACGATCGCGCCTTCGTGGTAGGCGAAGTAGGTGAAGAAGAAGACGCTCGGGAAAGACTCGTGAAGGTCGGGCGTGAGCGCGGCTTGGAGCGATGCGGTGAGCGCCCAGAAGTAGGCGAGCTCTACAAGCCAGGCCCGCCGCGTCGACAGCGCGAGTAGAGCTGCTAGCGAAACGGCATCGGTGAGCTGAAGGGGCAGGTCGTACCTCGCTGACCAGATCCCCTGTACGACATCCGCGACGTACTCGCCGACCCATCCCGCGAAGATCACGAGGACGAGGGCGAACGAAATCGGCGCGATCCACCGGCCCGGATCGCGGCGCGCACCGAACACCGAGAGGCCAATGGCCACGGCCATCACGCTCAGGGCCGCGATGTGCTCGCTCGAAAACTGCCGCAACGGTGTCGTCCACCTCGCCGTCGCCGGATAGCGCATGATCGCGCCTCGAGGTCTGCCCACCGTACGACGGCATTGACCGGTGCGACGCGGACCGGGCCGCGAGGACCTTGGGCCGCGTCGCGTTCGGGCTCATGTGGGCTCCCTACCGGGGACAGTGATCGGCGCCCTGGTTGCCTGACGGCGCCGATAGGCCGTGCTCGGGCTCGTCGACGCACTCCCGGGGGAGCCGGAGCCGCCGGAGGCCGCGCTGGCGACGGTGGCGGCGCCCCGATCAGGACGCGTTCAATCGACCAGCCGCACCTCGAGCGGCGGCGCGGAGAGCTCGCCGGCGCCGCCCATCAGGCCGAGGATGCGGGCGACGTAGGCCTGGGTCTCAGGGATGTCCGGGACGCAGTGGCAGGCCGCCACCGGCCCGCGACCGGCGTTGTAGGCGGCGAGGGCGAGGGCGACGGAGCCGAACTGGCGCAGGAGGTCGGACATCAGGTGGGCCTGGGCGTCGATCGCGCGTGGGGCGTCGAAGGGGTCGCGCAGCCCGTAGGAGGCGGCGGTGGCGGGCATGAACTGGGCGATCCCCTGGGCCCCCGCCGACGAGACCGCGAACGGGTTGAAGTTCGACTCCGCCATCAGCTGGGCGGCGAGAAGGCCCGCGGAGACGTTCCAGCGGGCCGCCGCCCTCAGGATCGGGGCGCGGAAGCGGGCGGGGACGAACGCCGGGAGGCCGGCCTCGGACTCGCGCTCGCCGCCTCTGTCGGCGGGCATTGCGACCGCGTTCCCGGCCGCCGAGCACGGCGCCGGGCCGCGGGTGTAGCCGTAGTGC
>JBKPIV010000005.1:0-27905 GCA_046730395.1 Actinomycetota bacterium
CGCCGCGGCCGTCCGAGGCCTCGTGGCGCTCCACCGCCCAGCCGCGGGCCGCGGCGAGGAGGCCGTGAATCGGCAGCCCGTTGGGGTCGAGCGCCACCTGCG
Organism: Actinomycetota bacterium; assembly: GCA_046730395.1. Lineage (GTDB taxonomy): Bacteria > Actinomycetota > Thermoleophilia > Solirubrobacterales > 70-9 > AC-56. The sequence goes on from JBKPIV010000005.1 coordinate 103, forward strand.
GCGCGTCGGGATCGAGGCCGACCTCTCGGCCAGCCACGAGAAACCGCACGCGGGCCACCCGGTTCGCCCACGGGTGGAGAAGGGGGATCCCCATCGTCCCGCCCTCGGCTGCGTACGCGGCCAGGCCGTCCCGCTGCCCGAGCAGCTCCTCGCCGCGGCCGCGAAGCGAGCAGCCGACCATCCCGGCGGTGGGGACGAACGCCGCCTCGATGCCATCGCCCCCGCCCGAGCCCAGCGTGAGCGCGGCGAGACCGTCCACCATCCGCTCGCCGATCATCGAGTGGCTCCGCCGGAGTGGGCCATCGCCGGTCAGTTTGCCGTCCTGAGCTGACCCTCGTAGGGCCCACGCCCCGTCATGCACGCCGCCCCGCAGCGCGCCGCTAGCATCAAGGCCTCCTGAGGCGAGCGGCCGTCCCCCAGGCCGTAGGTGAGACCCGCGGCGAAGGAGTCGCCGGCGCCGTACGCATCCACGGGGGGACTCGGCAGGGGCGCGGCTGCCCACTCGCTGCTCCTCCCGCCGGCCGCCACCACCGAGCCGCCCGCCGCCCCCGCCGTGCGGACGACGAGCAGGGGCGGCGGATCGATTTCGCCGGACTCGTAACGCTCGCCCCGGTCCTTGGCGCTCGAGACCAGAGCGTCGAGCCGTACCCCTGCCTGCGCCAGAGCCTCGCCCGCGCGGACCGTCGCCACCAGCTTGCCCGCCGCTCGTGCCGCGCGCACCGCCGCCGGGTCGCCAGCGGTGAGGTAGGCCGCGTCGACGCCATCGAGTTCGTTCCATGGCAGAGGGTCGTTCGCGTGCGGCCCCATCCGCTCGCCGGTCACCGTGATCGTCCGCTCCGCGTCCGCGTCCAGGTGGACGAACGCGCGTCGTTGCGGCTCCGAGCGCCACGCCGCCTCGACCCGAACGCCCAAACTCTCGAGGCGCTGCTTGGCCCTTCGCCCGAGGTCGTCGTCCCCGAGCGCCGTGAGGAAGAGGCACTCGCCGGCAAGCCGGGCCAGCTGTACCGCGGCAACCGCGCCGCCCCCCGCGGCTTCCTCCCAGACCTCGAGCGCGTGCACGATCTCGCCGGGCGCGGGCACGTGGTCCACGCGGGCGAACTGGACCCACTCGACGTGCCCGACGACAGCCACCCGCATGCGCGGGGTTAGTCTCACAAGTCACGCTCCAGCCCGCGGACACGCATCTCCTCAGATCGCGTGTGCGAGCCCGCGGACCATGAGGAAGACCCCAGCAGCCCGTCCGCCCACGCGGTGCTCAGGCCTGCCGGCGGGATGTTCGTCTCAACCGAGGATGATCCGGTCCGCCGCCATCACCGCGAATAGCAAGGCCAGATAGGCGAGCGAGGCGAGGTGCACGGCTACGGCGGCGCGGCGCGAGGGGCGCAACGCAAGGCGCACGGTGAGGGCGATGAAGCCGCCGCCGAGCGCGAGCGCCGCCGCCAGGTAGATGACGTGGAAGAGACCAGTGGCGTACGGCAGCACGGTGAACGCCACGAGCGCGACGCTGTAGAGGACGATCTGGCGCCGTGTCGCGGCCTCGCCGCGGGCGACCGGCAGCATCGGGATCTGGGCGTTGGCGTAGTCGTCCTTGACCAGCAGCGCGAGCGCCCAGAAGTGCGGCGGGGTCCAAAGGAAGACGATCGCGAACGGATAGAGGGCATCGATGGTCAGCCCGCCAGTGGCGGCCGCCCAGCCCACGAGCGGGGGCACGGCGCCCGCGGCGCCGCCGATGACGATGTTCTGGGGCGTCCGCGGCTTCAGCCACAGGGTGTAGACGACGACGTAGCCGAGCAGGCCCAAGAGCGCCAGCGCCGCGGAGAGGAGGTTGACGGTGAGCGCGAGTTGCACCGTTGCCGCCGCCCCAAGACCAACCCCGAAGGCGAGGCCACGCCTGGGGTCGATCCGCCCCTCCACCAGAGGACGGGAGCAGGTGCGGTCCATGCGTGCATCGCGATCGCGCTCGAGATAGTGGTTGATGGCCCCAGCGCCGCCGGCGGCGAGGTACCCGCCGAGGATCGTCCACAGGATCGTCGCCAACGACGGTCCCGATGGATCGGCGACGAACATCGTCGTCACCGTGGTCACCAACAGCAGGACGATGATCCGCGGCTTGGTCAGGGCCAGGTAGTCGCGGAGAACTGAAGCGAACGGGCGGCCAGGGCGAAGCGCCGGGGTGGTCGCCTGCGGGAGCGCGGCGTCCGCTGCCGTTCCTTCCACGGCCCCGCCGACCAGGTTGGGCGAGTCGGCGGTGCTCTCCATCATGCGGTGACCGCCTGCGTCTCGGGGGCGCCGGCGTCGTCGACCCGCTCACGCGAGCGGGCCGGCACCGCGATCAGCGACGCCGCCGCGTAGACGACCGTCGCCCACAGCAGCGTCGCCAGCGTCAGGTGGGCGACGATCAGCCCTGGGTGCTTGCCGAGCCACACGTTCAACGCGCCGAGCAGGATCTGGCAGACGAGCAGCACGGGGGCGAGCAGGAAGGCGCGATTTCGCACCCGCCTTTTGAGCGCAACCCCGGCCATCGCCAGCACGGCGATCGCCGTGAGGTACATGAACAATCGGTGCGTGAGCTGGATGTCGACGAGCCGCCCGTACTCGAACGGCATGAACTTGTTGAGGCAGGTCGGAAACTGCTCGCCGCAGGCGAGATGGGCGCCGAGCACAGGCTTGTCCGGCGTCCCCTCGCCTTCCGTCCCGGCCACGTAGCCACCGGCCACGATCGTGCAGAGAAGAAGGACGGTGGCGACCGCCGCCGTGACGCGCAGAGCGCGCGACCCGTCCGCGGGCGAGATGCCCGCTACGGGCTGGGTGATGCGGCGCAGCGTGATCAGCAGTCCGAGGAGGAGCATCGCCAGCCCGAGGTGCGCGGCGACGAGCGCCGAGTGCAGCCCGTGCTCGACCGTGAGCCCTCCGAGCGCGGCCTGCGCCAGAACCAGGACGGCGGCGGCGACCGTTCCGCGGGTCAGCCACGGATGGGCGCGCAGGCGCCGGAAGGCGACGAAGGCGAGGGCCGCGATCAGGACGACGACGAGCGTCGCCACTGCCCTGTGGCTGAACTCGATCACCTGGTGTTCCTGCAGAAACGGCAAGACCCGCCCGCCGCACAGGGGCCACCCGTGGGTGCCGCTACCGGCGGCGCCGCATCCCAGGCCCGAATCGCTCACGCGAACCACCCCGCCGAGAACGATGAGCGCGAAGGTCGCGAGGATGGTCGCGTTTAGCAGGCGGCGGAAGCGAACCAGATCGTCCGCCTCACCACGAGGTGCGACGCGCTGCATGAAGTCAGGCTACTGCGGAGTCCGGCTAGGCGTCCTCGACGCCGCCGTCTTCGGCGGCCGCCTGCTGGGGCTCCCGGCCGCGCTCCGGAGCGGCCGCGGGGGAAGGCGGGCGCCAGCTGTCGGTCCGCTCGCGAATGGCCCTGCGGATGTCGTGCAGTGGCTCGGCGCTTCGGACGTCCGGGACGGCGTCGAAGTTGTGCTCGGGAGGTGGCGAGAGCGCGAACCACTCGAGGGTCGCTCCGCCCCACGGGTCGTGCCCGACGGCCACGCCACCGCGGAAGCTGACCGCGGCATTGACGAGCTCGGTCACGACCCCGAGCGCGACCACGAACGCCGCGATCGAGGCGACGAGGTTGTAGCCGTCGAGCCCGTTGCCCTCGTAGAACTTGTAGATGTCGACAGGCTGGCCCTTGACCCCCGCGAAGAAGGCCATGAGCACGTAGACGTAGAGCCCCGTGAGGATGGTCGCCAGCGCGGCCTTGCCCAGGCCCTCGCCCATCATCCGGCCCGAGAGCTTGGGGAACCAGTAGTGGAGGGCGGCAAACCCGGCGAGTACTCCACCGCCGACGACGACCGCGATCGTGTCGCCTTGGGCGGCCGTCGTGTTGCCGATCTGCCACCCGACCGGGATCACCGACCACGTCAGTTCGCCGGCGAGGCCGATCGTCATCGCGCTGATCGCCCCGAGCGCGAAGAGCGGCGCAGCGCGCATGTGGAGCGTGCCGCCCCACAGCGTTGCGAGCCAGTTGTAGATCAAGAGCCCGATCGGCACCGTGAGGGCGAGCGCGAAGAACATCGCGAAGATGTCGAAGCCAAGCGAGATCGGCGCCGAGTACATGTTCTGCATCCACGCCAGCGGCGCCAGCACGCCGATCGCGAGCAGCGAGACCATCGCGGCGCGGTGACTGAACAGCGGCTTGCGGGCGAACGTGGGCAGCACGTCGGAGATCACCCCGCCGGCGACGATCACGATGAACGCGTAGACGCCGGTAAAGAAGAACCAGGCCAGGTGCTGGTAGAGGAGCGGGGCGCCGCCCTCCGGGGCGTTGAAGAAGACGCCCCCGTAGTGGCGGTCGATGAACAGCATGACGAGCGCGGCGAGCATCACCGGCGAGATGACGAGGAGCAGGTAGTTGCCGACCCCGGCCGCCCATGAGAACAGCGGCACGCGTCGCCACGCAAGCCCCGGGGCGCGGAGGTTGCGGATGGTGACGACTAGGTTGACCGCGAAGCAGACGAAGCCCAGCAGCACGAGCGCCGTACCGACGATCCAGGTGTCCACGCCGTGGGTGTTGCTGAACACCTTCTCCGACAGCGGCGGCAGCGCCGCGAAGCCGGCCTCGGACGGGCGGTAGAGGAACGCCCCGTAGATCGTCGCCGCGCCGACGATGTAGAGCCAGACGGACAGCAGGTTGAGGCGGGGGAACGCGACGCCGCGAGACCCGATCTGAAGCGGCGTTACGTAGCTGATCAGTCCGAGCGCCAGCGGGATCGCGAACAGCAGCACCGCCGTGACCCCGAACGTGGACATGATCCGATCGAAGATCTCCGGCGACATCGTGGTGTTCTCGGGGACGATCAGCTGTACCCGGATCAACACCAGCTCGGCGACGGCGACCGCGAGAAAGGCGAGCGCGCCCCCGACGTAGAGCAGCGCCACCGACTTGTGATCGGTGCTGGTGGCGCGCTCGATCCACGCCTGCCGGCGGCGGGGGATCGCCTCCGTGACGATCTCGGGGCGCGCGACCAAATTAGCCATCGCTCGCGCTCCGCACCGCCTTCCGGCGAGTCGTGAGCTTCGGCCTCGCAGCGCTCATGGCAGGGCGACCCCGGGCGCGGCGCCCTTCTCGAACGTCTTTTGGATGATGTTTTGAGCCGCCGAGATCTGGCGCGTCTTGCGCTTCACGAACGCCTGGTACTGCTGCGGGGTGACGACCTTCACCCAGGCGCGCATGACCGCGTAGGAGGTGCCGGAGTACTCCGTGCTCTGGCCGCGGTAGGTGCCCACGCGGTCCGCGCGGAACCACGTCTCGCTCACCTTCCCGGGGACCGCATCGACCTGACCCCCGAGCGTGGGGATGAACCAGCGATGCAGGACGTCGGTCGAGGTGATGTGCAGGATCACAGTGGTATCCACCGGGACGACGAGCTGGTTGTAGGTGAAGGTCGAAAACGGCGGCTGCACCTGCCTCTGCGGGTAATCGAACCGCCACAGCCACCGCTGCCCGACCACGTTGATCTCGAGCGGCTTCGCGTCGGGCGGCACATCGAGCCCGTTCACCTGAGCGACCAGGTCATCGTTCGCGGTCAGGCCCTGCGGCCCGGTGCCCTGGACGTCCCGGGTCTTGCTCACCATCACGATCCCGAACACGAACAGCCCCACGGCGATCGCCGCCAGCGGGATCGCCGGGCGCACGAATGCGCCCGGGCCGGCCGCGAACCGCCGCGGCGTTCGGCCACGGCGGGAGCGGAAGCGAAGGACCGCGCCCACGAGGAAAACGTGGATCACCACGATCAGGGCCACGGCCACGATCAGCGCGACCCAGTACGCCACCCGGATGTTGTGAGCGTTCGGCGAGTGGCTGCCCCGCGGCCCGAGCACGGTGGCCTGCGCCGGCGCCGCGAACGCGGCCAGCGCTAGACAGGCGGGGACGAGGGCGGCTGCGAGGCGGCGGAGGGTCGACCGGGGCGCCAAGGCGCGCGCATTCTATGGAACGAGCGGCTCCCCGACGGCCGGCTGCTCGCGTTTGGCCGGCTGGCCAGTCTGGAAGAATGACCCCCGAGAGGAACCGATTGGCGGCGTCTGCCGACACCGGCAACGGAACCGGAGCGGCCCTTCGGCTCGCTCGGCGCGATCCCGGGCTCGCCGTGCGAATGACCCGGTCGCTGCTCGCCGAGCGCCGGCGGGTGCGACGCGAGCACGGCGAGCGTTTCCCGCTTCGCCGGCTGCTCGGCCCGGGCGGCATCCAGGAGCTTGCCCGCCGCGGAGGCCGGATCGACCCCGACCTCGCGTTCCGTTCTCTCGAGCACCTGATCGACCCCAACTGGACTGTGGGCGAGGAGTTCAAGGTCACCTACGAGATCTCCGGTCAGGGCGGCGGCCGATGGACGGTGCTGGTGAACGCCGGCGTCGTGCGGGTGCTGGCCGATCCGGGGACCTCCTTGAACGCCGCTGAGGTCGACGGAGCTGCGCCCCAGCGACGGGCCACCGTGCGGCTCTCGGTGAATACGTGGCGCAAGCTCGTGGCGGGCGAGATCAGCCCTTCCCACGCGATGATGTTCGGGCTCTCCGAGGCCGAGGGCGACCTACATGCCGTGACGCTGTTGGGACGCTGGATCGACCGAGCCAACGGGCTCGACGGCCCCGAGCTCGAGCGCGAGCAAGCGCAGCGCAACCTCCTGGAGGAGCGCGGCGCCACCTGGGGTGCGCGGGCCAACGGCGGGGCCGCCGCCGGCGGATCGGCGATCGATCCAGCGCAGCGCGGCGCTGGGGCGCGGCGGCGCGGCAACCTCCTGAGCTACGAGGAGCTCTACGCGCTGTGGGAGCGCTCCAACTGGCGGGCGCACGAGCTCGACTTCTCGGTCGACCGCGAGCATTGGATTGCAACCCCGAGCGAGGCCCAGCGGCACACGGCGTGGACGCTCGGCAGCTTCTACGTCGGCGAGGAGCGCGTCACCGCTGACCTGGCGCCGTTTCTCCTCGCGGCGCCGAGTGGGGAGATCGAGGCGTTCCTCGCGACGCAGCTCGTCGACGAGGCGCGCCACGCGGTCTTCTTTGATCGGTTCGCGGCCGAGGTGATGGCGATGTCGGCCGCGGACCTGCGGAGCCGCCTGCGCGAGAGCGAGTCGAAGATGCTCGACGCCTGGCGCTTTCTGTTCGACGACTCGCTGCGAGGGGTGGCGAACCGGATACTCGCCTCCCCAGACGATCTCGAGCTCTTCGTCGAGGGCATCGTCACCTATCACATGGTCACCGAGGGGGTCCTCGCCATGACCGGGCAGCGCTCCATCCTCCAGTACATGGAGGAGCACTCGCTGTACCCCGGCTTTCGTCGGGGCTTCTCGTTGGTCGAGCGGGACGAGCACCGCCACATCGCATTCGGCGTTCGCTTTCTGCGTGACGCCTGCGAGGAGCGGCCAGAGATGAGAGAGGTGGTGTTGAGGACACTCGAGCACCTCCTGCCGCGGGCGGCCGAGGTGTTCGCGCCGCCCGAGGCCTCGAGCCCCCGCGAGTTCACCTCCTACGGCTACCACTCCTCGCAGATCTATGGCTTTGCCTACAACGCGCTGCAGCGCCGCATGCGGGCGATCGGGATCGAGATCCCGCCGCCCGAACGCCTCATGCCAGGGCCGATCGACCCGAGGGGACTACCGGCTCCGGCGACGCCGCCGGTCGCGGCCGCCGGTGTAGCCGGGTAGGCGCGGCGGTTCTGCGCAAGCCCCTCGGCGCGCAGCCACTCGACCTTTCGCCCTCGAACCGCTCCCACTCGTCCACCCGACGAACATATACTCGCCGCGCCTTGCGCCTTCGCCGCCGCAGTCGCTCGCGAAGCTCAGCTCTAAGGCCCTTCGTGCGCGCCGCGGCAGCCTCCGCGCTCGCCGGCGCGATCGTGGTCCCGTTGGTTCGTCGCCGCCTCCGGATCCCGGGTCCCGTCACCGCCGCCGCGGTTGCCTCGGGCCCGGTGGGGCTCGCCGTCCTGCTGCCAAGGACGAAGGCCCGAGACACCGCGCTGTTCGTGCTGCACATGTGGGCGTTCACGGTCGTCCACGAGCTCCCTTACGACGATCCCGAACGGCTTCGCCGGCGGCTCAAGGTGCGATACCCGCTGAGGCTTGACCGCGCGCTCGGCCTCGGGGAGCTGCCGAACGTTCGCCTGCAGCGCGCCTTCGCCCGGCTGGACCAGGTGACCGCCGTCGATCGCATCCTCGCCGTCGTGCACTGGGCCTGGTTCGCCGAGCCGCATGTGGCGCTTCTCTGGCTGCTGATCAGGAACAACGCTCGCTTCGCGCGGGCGGCGACGCAGATGGCGGCGGTGTTCGACGTCGGCTGCCTCGTCTACTACGCGGTGCCCACGGCGCCGCCGTGGTGGGCGGCGCAGGAGGGCTACATGGCCGAGGAGGAGGGGACGGGCGAGGCGGAGATCGTGGCCGAGGCCGCCCCGCCCCGCCTTCGCCGCGTGATGGTGGAGGTCGGAGAGGGAACGTGGGGGCGCGCGTGGCCCGCCCTGTATGACTCGTTGGGCGGCAACCCCTGGGCCGCGATGCCCTCCCTGCACTTCTCCACCTCCCTCATCGCCGCGACACTCCTCGCCGAATCGGGACCGATCGCCGGTGGAGCCGGGTGGGCCTACGCCGGAACACTGGCGTTCGCGCTCATCTACCTGGGCGAGCACTACGCGGTTGACCTCCTCGCCGGGGGGGCGCTCGTTGCCGTCGTGCGTCGGGCCGGGCCCGTCGCGGCGCCCGCGCTCACGCGGGCGAGCCACGCCGTGCAGTGCCTGGAGCGGCTCGCGGCGGGCTGAGGCCACCCGGTTCGCTGGCGTGCCTGCCAGTATTAGTGGGGATGGGGAGCGACCTCGCCGCGGTCGATCGGGATCAACTAGTCCAGCAGGAGGGCGAGGACAGGGAGCCCTCCTTCTTCGCCGACCCGAAACGGCTCGCTCAGACGCTGATCGTCGTCCTCGCGCTCGTCGCGGCGATCTACATCCTGCTCCCGCGGGTCGTCGGGATTCAGGACAGCCTCGCGAAGCTGGCCGATGCCACGCCAGCCTGGATCGTGGTGGCGCTCATCTTCAACGTGCTCGCCTTCTTCTCTTACGTCGCGCTCTTCCGCGGGGTCGTCGGGGAGCACGTGGTGCACCTCAAGTGGCACGAGTCGTACCAGATCACGCTTGCCGGGCTGGCCGCGACGCGGCTTTTCTCCGCCGGTGGCGCAGGCGGGATCGTGCTCACTTACTGGGCGCTTCGCAAGGCGGGGATGCCGCGGCGCCAGACGGCCTGCCGCATGGTCGCCTTCATGGTGCTGCTCTACGCCGTCTACATGGTTGCCCTGGTCGTCTTCGGGATCCTGCTGCGGGTGGGGGTTCTGAGCGGCGAGAGCCCCGTCGGGTTGACGATCGTGCCGGCCGCGATCGCCGGGGCGGTGATCGGGGTGTTCTTGCTGATCGCCCTGATCCCAGAGGACATCGAGCGCCGCCTCGAGGGCTTCAGCCGAGGCTACCGCTTGGCGCGGTTCGCCCGCCGGCTCGCCGCGGCGCCAGCGACCCTCGCGAGCGGGACTCGCACCGCGATCGACTTCGTCCGCACGCCCTCGCGAGGGGGCCTCGCGGTGACCGGCGCGGTTGGATTCTGGGCGGCGAACATCGCCATCCTGTGGGCGTCGTTTCACGCCTACGACGTCCACGTTCCGCTCGGGGTCGTCGTCCAGGGTTTCTTCGTGGGGATGGCCGCCAACCTGTTCCCCTTCGCTCCGGGCGGGGTGGGGGCCGTCGACGCGGGCATGATCGGCACCTTCGTCCTCTTTGGCCTTCCCGGCGCCGAGGTGTTCGCCGCCGTGCTGACCTACCGGTTGATCGCCTTCTGGTTGCCGATCCCGCCCGGGATCGTCGCCTTTCTCCAGCTGCGGCGCACCGTTGCCCGTTGGGAGGCGGCGCGCGCCCGCGCGCCCGTGGGGACCGGCATCTCCGAGTCGCTCCCAGGGACCGCGCCGTCCATTACTTCAGAAAGTAAAGTATAATTGGTAAGCGGCCGAAACTGATCGGTCCGATCGAGACGGAGTCCGTGTGAACGACAAGCGAGTCGAAAACGTGATCATCGTCGGCGGTGCGTCCGCCGGCTACACCGCCGCGACCTACGCCGCTCGCGCCGAGCTCGAGCCGCTGGTGATCGAGGGCTTCGAATGGGGCGGTCAGCTCCAGAACACGACCGACGTCGAGAACTATCCGGGCTTTCCTGACGGGATCATTGGGCCCGAGCTCATGCAGCACTTCCGCGCACAGGCGGAACGCTTCGGGACCCGATTCATCACCGACGACGCCACCCGGATCGAGCTCTCCGACGGGGGGCTGCAGCGCGTCTGGGTCGGCGACGAGGAGCACTTCGCGAAGGCGGTCATCCTGGCGATGGGCGCCGAGCCCAAGCGCCTTGGCATTCCAGGCGAGAAGGAGCTCGGGGGGCGTGGTGTCTCCACCTGCGGAGTCTGCGACGGCGCCTTCTTCAAGGGCGAGAAGGTGGTGGTGATCGGAGGGGGCGACTCGGCGATGGAGGACTCGATCTTCGTCTCGAAGTTCGCGTCGGAGCTCGTAATCGTCCACCGCCGCGACGAGTTCCGCGCCTCGGCGATCATGCTCGAGCGGGCGCGAGAGCGCGACAACATCAGCTTCAAGACCCCGTACGTCCCGGAGGAGTTCGTCTCCGGCGACGACGGCAAGCTCGCGAAGGTTCGCCTTCGGAACGTCGAGACCGGCGAGACCGAGGAGGTGGAGGCGGGCGGCGCCTTCATCGCGATCGGACACACTCCGCGCTCTGAGCTGGTCGCCGATCAGGTCGAGACCGACGACGGCGGCTACGTCTTGACCAGGGGCGGCTCCACTCGAACCAATCTCGCCGGCGTGTTCGCCGTCGGCGATCTCGTCGACCACACCTACCGCCAGGCGGTCACCGCCGCCGGCACGGGGTGCATGGGCGCCCTGGACGCGGAGTGGTACCTGCGCGACACGCCCCCGTCGCCGGAGGCGCACTGGGCGGGCAGGGCCGGCGAGGCACTCGAGGACACCTCTCCGGTCACCGCCAGGGTGAGCGCGAGCTAAGAACGGGCGTCCTCTACAGTTCGGTCGGTCCGCGGACGCGATGAGGAGGTGTGCCGATGGCCGTCGTTGATGTGCCAAAGGTGAAGGTGGAGAAGATCGGCCTGAGGCCGTTTCACGAGTTCGACTCCGCCAACGAGACCTGGCCGCGCGGGGACCGCCCGGCGGCGATTCGCGAGGCCGCGGCCGAGTTCCGAGCCCGCTTCGCCACCACCGAGAATCGGGTGCGCGCCGTCCGCACGGTCGACATCGCGTCCGCCGGCTATCCGGTCAAGTTCGCGTTCGGCGGCGCCGCGATCGGGGCCAATCCCTACATCAACATCATCAACCGGATTCAGGTGGTGCAGTTCGAGGACTTCGACGGTCAGCTCCGCACCCTGGCCTATGAGCCCACCGTCCCGGAGGGCGCGGCGGAGGCGCCCTTTTACGCGCAGCAGATTGAGCGGCTCGGCGAGTTCATCTCCTACAAGGTGCTGGCCACGATCTGGAACCACCCCGACGAGGCCCTGGTCAAGGCGGGCCTCCGGCCCGAGGACGTCGACTACGCCAGCTTCGACCACCTGCACGTCCAGGATCCGCGCTTCATCCTCGGGACCACCGAGCCGATCGCGGGCGAGGCGGCCCCGCGCCCGCCGCTGTTCCCGAACGCGAAGCTGATCGTGCAGCGACGGGAGTGGGACACGCTGACGTCGCTGCATCCGATGCAATGGGCCTGGTACGTGGAGGACGGGCTCAAGGACCTCATCACCGACAACGTCGTCCTCATCGACGGCGACGTCGAGCTGGGCAAGGGCGTGGCCCTCGTCTCGACGCCGGGACACACGGACGGCAACCACTCGCTCTGCATCAACACCGAGGACGGCGTCTGGGTGTCGTCGGAGAACGGCGTCGCCGCCGACTCCTGGCATCCGCATCTCTCGAAGATCCCGGGTGTCCGCAGGACGGCGGAGTTCTTCGGTCGCGAGGTGATCCTGAACTCGAACACGCTCGAGGATTCGATCGATCAGTACGACTCGATGCTCAAGGAGAAGGCGCTCGCAGATCCGAACAAGCGCGATCCGCGCTACCTGAACGTCTTTCCCTCCTCGGAGATGGCCAGCTGGAGGCGCCAGTGGCCGGTCGTTCCCACCTTCACCTACGGCGGGATCAACTACGGGACCCCCGAGTAGGCCGCTGCAAACCTTCGCATCTCGCGGTCTTCGGCCGATCGCCTCGCTCACGTACGCTCTAAGTACGCTCGCTTCGTCGATCAGCCTCCATCCCGCGACCTGCTCGGTTTTCGCGGCCTATGGATAGGCGCTCGTGGCTGCTGTTGCTCGTGCTCGCCTCGATCTGGGGCGCGAGCTACATGTTCATCAAGATCGGGCTCCGCGACCTGTCGGCGCCGATGGTGGCCTGGATGCGGATCGGGCTCGCGTCGCTGGTTCTCGTCTCGGTGGCGGCCGCACAGGATGCGCTCGGCGCCGTGCGCAGGCGGCTCGGAACGGTGACGCTGGTGGGCGCGGTCCAAGTGGCTGGCCCGTTCCTGCTGATCGGCCTGGGCGAGCAGGAGATCTCCTCGGCGCTCGCGGGAATCCTCGTTGCAACGGCGCCGATCTTCACCGCGGTCCTCGCGATCTGGGTCGATCACGAGGAGCGCTCGGAGGGCTTGCGACTGCTGGGGATCGTGATCGGGATCGCGGGCGTGGTCGCGCTGTTCGGCGTCGATCTCAGCGGCTCGGGGTCGGCGCTTCTTGGCGGGCTCGCGGTCGTCCTCGCGGGGCTCGGATATGCGGTCGGGGGCTTTCTCGTCAAGCATCGGTTCGCGGGCGCCGAGCCGGTTGGCGTCGCCGCTGCGGTCATGGTGGCGAGCACGATCCTGCTGGCACCCGCGGCGGCACTTACGGCCCCGAGCTCCATGCCGGCCTGGGGCCCACTCGCGGCGGTCGCGACGCTGGGGGTCGTGGGCACCGGCATCGCATTCGCAATCTTCTACACGCTGATCGGACGCGTCGGCCCGGCGCGCTCCTTCATCGTCGCCTACCTCGCGCCCGGCTTCGCGGTCGTCTACGGCGCCACTCTGCTCGACGAGCGGATCACGGCCGCCACCGTCGCTGGCCTGCTGCTGATCCTCGCGGGCTCGTGGCTCGCGATCGAGGGGGCTATCCCTGGGCGGCGCGGCGCATCAGAGGAGCAACCCGGTACCGCTCCTCTCCCAGCTCGCGATGCAGCGAGTCGAGGGTCCGCACGACCCGCTCTGGGCCGATCGCCTGAGCCCACTCGAACGGGCCGCGCGGCCAGTTGAACCCGAGCCGCATCGCGGTGTCGCAGTCATCCTCGGTGGCGACCGCCTGGCCGGTTGCGAAGTAGGCCTCGTTGACGAGCTGGCAGAGGATCCGGCCGAGCACCAGCCCCGGCGCATCGCCCGGCACGCACTCGACGTGCTTTCCCATATCCGCGAAGTAACTTCCCGCGGCGCCCGCGGCGTCGGTCGGGGTGTCCGGAGGGGCCGCGATCTCGACCAGACGACACTCCTCGAGGCTCGGAAAGGCCTCCCAGTGGACCGTGCGCTCGATCTCCGGATTCCGGTGGAGGGTCCGCGGGCGCTCGGGCGGGGGTGGATCGTCCGGGCGGTGGGGGCCCTCGCGGTAGTCGTAATAGCCTCTGCCCACCTTGCGGCCGGTGCGCCCGGCGGCGACCATCCGCGCCTGGATCGGGTGTGGCCGCCAGCGGGGCTCGTGGAAGCTCTGCTCCCAGAACGACTTCGCCACCTCGAAGTTGACGTCCACGCCGACGAGGTCCATGAGCTCGAACGGTCCCATCCGAAAGCCGCCCCCGATCCTGGCGATGCGGTCGATCTGGTCGTGGGTGGAGAAGCCATCTCCCAGGAGCCCTAGGGCCTCGAGCGTGAACGGACGGGCCAACCGGTTGGCGACGAACCCGATCGCATCGGCAGCACGAATGGGCTCGCGGCCCATCGCCCGCGCCACCTCCATCGCCGCGGACACTGCGTCCGGCGACGTCTCATCGCCTGCGATCACCTCGACGAGGGGCATGAGCGGCGGAGGATTGAAGAAGTGCATTCCGCAGACCCGCTCGGGGTGGTCGGCGGCGGCGGCGACCGCGGTCACGGATAGGGAGGAGGTGTTGGTCGCCAGGATCGCCCCGGGCCCGCAAACCCGGGCGAGCCGGGCGAAGAGCTCGCGCTTCAGCTCCAGGCTCTCGGGGGCGGCCTCGATCACCAGCTCGCACCCGGCAAGGTCATCAAGCTCGCCCGCGGCTGTGAGACGCCCACCCGCCGCCTCCGCCTGCTCGAGGGTCCACCTGCCGCGCTCGGCCCCCTTTGCGAGCCAGCCTTCCAGCTTCTCCCGGGCGCTCTCCAGCGCCTCCGGAACGGGGTCATGGAGAAACGTGTCGAACCCGCCGAGGCACGAAAGTTGGGCGATTCCGGCGCCCATCGTCCCGGCGCCGACCACTCCGACGCGCGTGATCGTCACTCGCGCTCGCCGGGGCTCCGCTCGCCCTCCCAGTAGTCGACCTGGTCGTCAAGCCGGAACCACGCGGCGAGTTCCTCCTCGTCCCCGACGGAGCCCGGGGCGCGGCTCAGCACCCCGACCTTCCCCGAATCGGGATAGACGACGGCCTCCGGAGCGTTCATCTCGCTCAGGATCAGGTAGCGCGCCGGCTCGTCCCCCCGGTTTTCGACCTGGTGCGCACCCGCTGGGCCGCGTGGAAAGGAGACGACGTCCCCGGGCTCGAGCGGGCGCCCGCCGTCCGGCGTCCGCAGGCGCGGGCGCCCCGAGAGGACGACGATCATCTCCTCGTTCGCGTGGTGGTAGTGATACGGCCAGGCGGCCGTTCCAGGGGGAGCCTCGTAGAGGCTCATGCCGATCCGCTCGGCGCCGGCCTGCCGACCGATGCGCGCCCGCCGCCTTCCCTCAGCGTCCTTTTCGCTCCACTCCGGCTCGAAGATGTTCGCCATCTACCTCCCCTTGAACTCCGGTTTTCTCTTCCCGAGGAACGCGTCCATCCCCTCGATTCGGTCCTCCGTCGCCATCGACAGCTCGTACAGACGCCGTTCGTGCTCGAGGCCGGCGCTGAGGGGCGCCTCCTCGGCGGCCAGCACGGCCTGCTTGGCGAGCCGAGCCGCGATCGGCGCCCGCCGCGCGATGCGCGCCGCCAGCGCGAGGGCTCCCTCGAGCCACTCGCCCTCCCCCGTGACCTCGTTCACGAGCCCCAACCGCTCGGCCTCCCGGGCGCTGATCCGGCGCCCGGTTAGCACCAGGTCCATCGCCCGCTGCTTGCCGATCACCCGCGCGAGGCGCTGAGTGCCGCCGCCGCCCGGAATGATCCCGAGCGTGATCTCGGGTTGCCCGAGCTGGGCCGTCTCTGACGCGACGATCAGATCGCAGAGCAGCGCGAGCTCGCAGCCCCCGCCAAGCGCGAAGCCGGAGACCGCCGCGACGAGCGGCGTCCTGCAGCCGGCGATCCGCCGCCAAAACGACGCCGCGGGATGGCGCAGCGCCTCCTCGAAGGTGCGCTCGCGTAGCGCGCGGATGTCCGCGCCGGAGGCGAACGTCTCGTCGTCGCCCGCGATCACGATGCACCGGATCTCCGGGTCTGTGTCGTATCGCTCGACCGCTGAGGCGAGCTCCTCCATCAGCTCGGGGGACAGCGCGTTCCGCGCCTCCGGGCGGTTGAGCCGGCAGAGGGCGACCCGATCGTCCACGCTTGTCTCGACCAGCGAGGCCACCTAACCGGAGCGGTGAGGGGTCATCGCGTCGACGCCCGTCGCCGCGCGCCCGATGATCAGCTTGTGGATCTGCGAGGTGCCCTCGTACAGCGTGGTGACGCGGGCGTCGCGCAGGTAGCGCTCGACCGGGTAATCGTCGACGTACCCCGATCCGCCGTGAACTTGAATAGCGAGGTTCGCGCACTCCACGGCGGACTCGGTCGCGTAGAGCTTCGCGATCGAGGTCTCGGTGGTGCTGGGCTTGCCCTGATCCTTGAGGACCCCCGCCCGCCGTACCAGGAGGCGCGCCGCGTCCCGCCTGACGACCATCTCGGCGATCATCTCCTGGACCAGCTGGAAGCTCGCGATCTCCACCCCGAACTGCCTGCGCTCCTTCGCGAACTCGACGGACGCCTGGACGCATCCCTCGCAGATCCCCACGCAGCCGGCCGCCACGGAATAACGGCCCGAATCGAGCGCGGTCATCGCGACCTTGAAACCGTCGCCCACCTCGCCGACGAGCGCGTCGTCGCCGACCCGAACGTCGTCCAGTCCCAGTGAGGCCGTATCGGACGCGCGGAGCCCGAGCTTGCCGTGGATCTCCTGCGAGGAGAAGCCGTCGGTGTCGGTGGGGACGGCGAAGCAGGCGATCCCGCGATGGCGCTTTTCCGGATCGGTCTGGGCGAAGACGAGCGCGAGGTCGGCGACGTTTCCGAGCGAGATCCACATCTTCTGGCCGTTGATTCGCCATCCGCCGTCGACCTTCTCGGCGCGCGTTCGCATCGAGGAGGGATCCGATCCCGCGTCGGGCTCGGTGAGGGCGAAGCAGCCGAGCGCGTCGCCCGCGCACAGGCGCGGAAGCCAGGCGCGCTTCTGTTCCTCGGCTCCCCAAAGCTCGATCGACCCGCAGACGAGCGACGTCTGGACCGAGACGACCGTGCGCGCCGACGAGTCGCCGCGGCCCACCTCCTCGACGATCAGCCCGTAGCTGACGTAGTCGAGCGCCCGGCCGCCGTATTCCTCCGCCACCGGGGCACCGAGGTATCCCATGTCCCCCAATCTCGTCGCGAGCTCGCGGTCGAAGCGGGCCGCGCGATCGTTCTCGCGAGCCCTCGGGATCACCTCGTTGTCCACGAAGTCCCGCGCCGTCTCCTGGATCAGGAGCTGCTCGTCGGTGAGGTCGAGGTCCACGCGCGGGAGACTACGGGCTGACCGGGAGTGCCTCCTCCAGGGCGCGGGCGAAGGCGTCGGTGGCCTCGCGCGTTCGCGCGCCGGGCACCTGGAGCTCGTGTCCGTCGATGGCCGCGACCGGTTGAACCTCGCGGACGGTGGAGGCGAGGAACGCCTCGTGCGCCGACTCGAGGTCATCGACCGCGAACTCGCCCTCCTCCACATGGAGTGCCCGGACGATCTGGGCCCTCGTGATCGACTCGAGGATTCCCGCTGACAGGGCCGGGGTGCGCAGGCCGCCCTCGGGCGAGACCCAGAAGATCGTCGAGGTCGGGGCCTCCAGGACGACGCCGTCCGGCCTGACGAGCAGCGCCTCATCGGCGCCGCGCGCCTGCGCGATCCGGGTGGCCTGCATGTTGGCGGCGTAGGAGAGGGACTTGACGCCGGTGAGGATGACGCTGGGCGAGTAGGTGACCGTCGCCAGCCGCACCGAGGCCCCGCGCTCGGGGAGCGCCTCGGTGAGCAGGATCCGGCGCCCGGCCCTGGTGACCACGATGCGAAGTTGCGCGTCGCCGTCCCCGAACTCCACGAGCAGCGCGTCGAGCTCGCTCTCGAGCGTCTCCCGCGCCACGGGGAGCTCGATGGCCGCGGCGGAGCGCTCGAGGCGGTCGAGGTGCTCGGCGAGCCCGAACGGACGCCCGCGGTACAGGCGGATCACCTCGAACACCCCGTCACCGCGATAGAGCCCGTCGTCGGGCAGGGCGATCGTGGCCTGGGGGGTGGGCGCTATCCGCCCGTCGACGCTCGCGAGCTCGATCGTGGTCATCGCTCCGGATTCTCGACGATCGTCGCCACGCCCTGACCTACCCCGACGCACAGGGCCGCGACCCCGTAGCGGGCAGCGCGACGGCGCATCTCCCACACGAGCGTGGTCATGAGCCGGGCGCCGGAGCAGCCGAGCGGATGGCCCAGGGCGATCGCGCCGCCGTTGACGTTGAGGCGATCCTCGTCGATCCCAAGCTCGCGGACGCACGCGAGGACCTGGGCGGCGAACGCCTCGTTGATCTCGATCAGGTCGAGGTCATCGAGCTCGAGGCGGGCGGCCTCGAGCGCCCGGCGGATCGCCGGCACGGGACCCATGCCCATGTACGCGGGGTCCACCCCGGCGACGCCGATCGAGACGAGGCGCCCCAGCGGGCGCGCCCCGAGGGACTCGACCCCCGCCGACGACGCCAGCACCAAGCAGGCGGCGCCGTCGTTCAGGGTCGAGGCGTTGCCGGCCGTGACGGTACCGCCCTCGCGAAAGGCCGGACGCAGCGAGGCGAGCCTCTCAAGCGAGGTGTCCGGCCGCGGACCCTCGTCCGCCGCGACGGTCACCGGCTCGCCGCGACCGTCGGAGCCGGGGACGTTCACCGGCTCGAGCTGCTCGTCGAACCGGCCCTCCCGTGCCGCCTCGACCGCGCGGACGTGGCTTCTGAGCGCGAAGCGGTCCTGCTCCTCCCTGGCGATCCCGTAGCGCTCGGCGACGTTCTCGGCCGTCTCGCCCATCGACTCGGTCGAATAGCGCTCGGCCATTCTGGGGTTGACGAGCCGCCAGCCAAGGGCGGTGTCGTGCATCGTCTGGGGACCACGCGGGAGCCCCGTGTCGGGCTTCGGCACCACCCATGGCGCCCGGCTCATCGATTCGGCGCCCCCCGCCAGATAGAGGTCGCCCTCGCCCAGGCGAACCGCCCGCGCCGCCTGGTTAAGCGCCTCGAGGCCCGACGCGCACAGCCGGTTGACGGTGACCCCGGGGGCCTCGACCGGGAGACCCGCGAGCAGCGCGGCCATTCGCGCGGCGTCGCGATTGTCCTCGCCCGCCTGGTTCGCGGCACCGAGGTAGACGTCCGCGACCTCCGCCGGATCGATCCCCGTCCGCCTCACGGCGCTCGAGATCACGTGGGCGGCCAGATCGTCGGGGCGGATTCCCGCGAGCGCGCCGCGGTAGCGCCCCATCGGGGTGCGTACCGCGTCGACGATGAAAGCGTCTATCGTGTTCGCGGAGGCCATGGACTTCATTCTCCTAAGCCTGGGGCTGGTCGGCTTCATCGTCCTGGTTCTCGTCCTGATCGCACGGGCTTATCCAGGAAGCGGCGCCGACCTCGTCGACTGGCGTCCGACGCGGTCCTACGAGGACGAGGCGCGGCTCGAGAGCGAGGACATCCAGCAGATGATCGCGGCGCAGAACGAGATGCGGCGCCGGCGCGGGAAGCCGGACCTGACCGCCGCCGACGCGTCGCGGATGGCACGCGAGGACGAGGCCGTCCGCGAGCGGCAGCGGCGCTCCTACGACGAGCGCCTCGGCGACCTCGAGGACGAGCTCGGCGTCTAGACCTCCGGACCGAAGGTGGCGCGCGCGCTGATCGTTGGCTGCGGCTGCCGCGGCCGGGAGCTCGGCGGGCGGCTCCGCCGGGCGGGGTGGCGGGTTCGAGGAACCAGCCGCGAAGCTGAGGCCGGAAGGGACATGAGCGCGATCGGGATCGAGCCGGCGATCGCGGACCCGGACCGGCCGGGGTCGATCCTCGATCACATCCAGGACGTGACGCTCGTCTTCTGGCTCCTCGGATCGGCGCGGGGCGGGGCGGAACAGCTCGCCGCCATCCACGGTCCCCGGCTCGAGCGGGTGCTCGAGCGGGTGGTGGACACCCCCGTCCGCGGCTTCGTCTATGAGCGCGCGGGGAGCGTGCCCGACGGCCACCTCGAGCGCGGCGACGAGATCGTGCGCGCCGCCGCTGACCGGTGGCGGATCCCGGTGGAGGTCGTCGCCGCGGATCCCGCCGACCCGGATGCGTGGAGCGACGCGATGCTGGCGGCGGCGCGGCGGCTCACCGGCGCCGGGTGAGGCCTACTGGAGCGGCTTCGGAGGGTGCTGCTTCGCGTTCGGCTGAGCCCAGGGCGCCGAGTTCGGGATGTTCTTGCCGACCGGGGTATCGAGCGAATCCACGAGCAGCTTGCCGCCGATGAGAAGCGCTGCGACCACCGCCAGGAAGATGCCGTAGAGGGCGAGCTGGCGGGCCTTGGAGGGGCCATAGCTCTGCCCCACGACGGGCCGGCGCTTGTCGTGGCCCATCGCGTCCACGTTGGACTGCTCGTGACGGGCGAGCCGCTCCTCGACCGGCTCGCGCTCGACCACGGTGTTGGGGCCTAGCGACGGAGCGCTGGGGAGGGCCTGACCCTTGCCCCGATCGCCGTTTCCGGACCGTTTGCCCGACCCCTGCTCTCGGGAACGGGTGCCCCTCGAGCGCGCGGCGGAGCGCGTCCGCTCCGGCTTTGCCGCGGCGTCACGGGTCGTCGGCTTGCGGCCCGCGGAGCCCTCGCTCTCGCGGGCGCGGGTGTGGCCCTCCTCCGCCATCCATCAACACCTTACCCACAGGGTGGCCGCCCTACCAACCGACAACCGTTGCCGCCGCCGGCCTCCCGATGCGTCGGTTCCGTAGCCCGCTGGCCAATAGTCCTAAACTCGGATAGGGATTAGGCAAATTGGATCGGAGGTAGCGAGATGGCCGGCTACGCCAAGGATGTGCTCGTCGAGACGGAGTGGGTCGCGGAGCACCTGGACGACGACGACATCCGGATCGTCGAGGTCGATGAGAACCCCGCTCTCTACGCGGACGCTCACATCCCGGGCGCGATCGGGTTCGACTGGCGGCAGAACCTCCAGGACCCGGTGAGGCGAGACTTCCTGTCACCACAGGACTTCGGGGAGCTCATGGGCGGCCGCGGGATCTCCAACGACCACACGGTCGTGCTCTACGGCGACCGCAATAACTGGTTCGCGGCGTACACCTACTGGTACTTCCTCTACTACGGCCACGACAAGGTCAAGCTGATCAACGGCCCACGTGAGAAGTGGATCTCGGAGGGGCGCGAGACGACGACCGACGTCCCGAGCCATCCGGCCGCGACCTTCGAGACGAGCGGTCCCGACGAGTCGATCCGCGCTCGCCGCCAAGAGGTGCTCGAGGCTCTCGAGTCGGACACGAAGCTGGTGGACGTCCGCAGTCCACAGGAGTACTCCGGGGAGCTGATCGCGATGGCCGGCTACGAGCAGGAGGGCGCGCAGCGCCCGGGTCACATCCCCGGCGCCATCTCGGTCCCGTGGGCTCAGGCGGTGAACGAGGACGGCACCTTCAAGTCCGCCGATGAGCTGCGCGAGCTCTACACGTCGAAGGGCGTGCTGGCGGACGGCGGCGGCCCAGTGATCGCGTACTGCCGGATCGGCGAGCGCTCGGCTCACACCTGGTTCGTCCTCCACGAGCTGCTCGGCGTCGACGACGTCGAGAACTACGACGGCTCGTGGACGGAGTGGGGCAGCCTGGTGGACGTGCCGATCGAAAAGGACGTCTAGGAACGCCCGCTTAGTCGGGCCTGCGGGCGCCGGGCTCGAGCCTCTCCAGGAGCTCGCCCAGTATGCGTGCGGTCGCGCCCCAGATCAGGTGCTCGCCGACCTCGTAGGTGGGGGTGCGGATGGGAATGCCGCGCCGTACGAGGCGCCGCATCGCGAAGCCGGCGTGGAGCTCATCGACGCGGAACAGGAGCACCGCCGCGACCTCGCGTGGATTGGGCTGGAAGGGCAGGTCCTCGGGGATCAGGCCGACGAACGGATGGACCTTGTAGCCGGTGACGAAGGTGCCCACCGGCGGCAGGGCGCCGATGAGCTCCACCTCCGCGGGGTCCAACCCGATCTCCTCCCGCGCCTCGCGCAGCGCCGTCTGCGAGAGCGGCTCGTCCGAGGTGTCCTGGCGCCCGCCCGGAAACGAGATCTCCCCGGCGTGCCGTCGCAGATCGGCGCGCCGCTCCGTGAACACGAGGCCGGGCCGGTCCGGGTGGCCGAAGATCGGCAGCAGCACCGCCGCGTCGATGCCGCCGGGCGCGCTCATCGCCTGCGCCTCGTCGGGGCTCAGCAGGGCGCTCCGAAGCTCGTTCGCTGGCGAGCTCACCGGCGCAAGTATCTCGGCATCGAGCGCCAGCTACCACGCCTGCCACAGGGTTCGCGTCGCGAGCAACGCCGTGGCCAGGCCACCCACGCCCGCGGCCACGAACACGGTCCGCGGCGAGGTGAGGTCGAGGAAGACGCCTCCGAGCGCCGACGCGACTCCCATTCCCAAGTACGCGGCGGTGTGCGTCAGGCCGAAGACGCGGCCCTGCATCGGACGAGTGACGTGCTGCTGCAGGAGCGTCTCGTGGGCGACGTTGTCGACGCCGTTTCCGCCGCCGGCCACCGCCTGGAACGCGATCGCGAAACCGAGTACCGGCGCTAAGCCCGTGAGCAGGGTGCCGCCCGAGCTCACCGCGAGGCCCGCCAGGTACAGGGGCCCGGCGCGGGCGGGCTGGCGAAACAGGAGCCCCACTGAGCCGGCCACCATCCCCAATCCGAACGCCGCCGAGGCGATGCCGAACGCCGCTGCCCCGCCGTCGAGGGTGTCTCTTACGAGGAACACCAGCGACACGTTGTCCATTGCAAGGAAGGCGAGGACGGCCAGCAGCGTCAGGGTGACGGCGCGCGGCACCGGGTCGCGCATCGCGTAGGAGAGCCCGTCGCGAGTCGATCGCACAAGGCCGCTGCGCTCCCCGTCCGCCGGCGGGGTGGGGGCCAGGGCGGGGAGGCGGGAGGTGATGATCGCCGACAGGGCGAATGAGCCCGCGTTGACCAGAAGTGCCAGCTTCGCGCCACCGCCGGCGACCAGCAACCCGCCCAGGAGCGGGCCAAGGGCCGCGATGCCGACGTTGAACGAGGTGCCCAGCAGGGCGTTCGCCGACATCAGCTCGGCCGGCTCTACGAGCGCCGGGAGCGCCGTCGTGCGCGCCGGCACATAGGCGGTCTGGAGGAGGCTGGCGAGGGCGGTGAGCGCCAGCAGCGGACCGAAGGCGGGCAGGGTCGCGAGGACCGCGAAGAGGCCGGCCTGGCCAACGTCGCAGGCGATCATCAGCCGGCGCAGATCGGTGCGATCGGCAACGCCGCCGGCCACCGGCCCCAGCAGGCGGGGGATCGTCTGGGCGATCAGGAGCGCCGCCACCGCCACGCCGGTGCCCTGCGTCCTCTGCACGTAGAGGACGAGGGCGGTGAGCGCGAGGCCCGATCCGGTGTAGGAGAGGGTGAGGGCGAGCCACAGGTTGCGGAACGCCCGCCGTGATCGGAGGAGTGCGCCGGCGCTCACGCCCGGCGCGTTAGATGATCACCTGGACCGTGCCGCCATCGACGCTCCACGCGGCGCCCGCCACGTAGGAAGCGCGTTCCGAGCACAGGAAGACGATCGCGTCGGCGATCTCGCCGACCTCAGCGAGCCGCCCGATCGGCCGCTGGGCGCCGACCGCCGCGAGCGCCGCCTCCCGGCTCTCGTGTCCGCCGGCCTCCTTCGACTGGTCGAGCAGCCCGCCCTCGGCCATCCACAGCTCGCTCCTCGCGGGGCCGGGGCAGACGGCGTTCACCAGCACGCCCTCGCTCGCGTATCGGTCGGCGAACACCCGCGAGAGCGAGAGCTCGGCCGCCTTGGCGACGGAGTACTCGGCCATCTGGCCGGAGGGACGCTTGCCGGCGCTCGAGCACACGTTTACGACCCGCCCCCAGCGGCGCTCGGCCATCCGCGGCACCGCCGCGCGCATCGCCCGCATCGGGGCCATCACGTTCAGCTCCCAGGCGGCGTTCCAGTCCTCGTCCGGGATCTCCTCGAGCGAGCGGCGAACCGAGGTTCCCGCGTTGTTGACCAGCACGTCGAGCTGCCCGAAGCGCTCGGCGGCGGCCGCGACGATGCGCTCGCCGGCGTCGGCGGCGGTGACGTCGAGAGCTAGCGTCTCGGCTCGGCCGCCCTCGCAGCTGGCGGCCGCCTGGGCGAGGGAGCCCCCCGAGCGGGCGATGAGGAGGACCCCCGCGCCCTCGGCGCAGAGGCGCTGGGCGACCGCGAGGCCGATCCCACGGCTCGCCCCGGTGACGGCGCAACCCCGATCGGTGAGCCCGAGCTCCATCGGTGCCTAGACGAGCTCGATTCGGTCGGTGACGGTCACCTCGTGTTCGTGCTTGAGGAGCCGGTGCACCGGGCATTTGCCGGCGATCTCCCCCAGCCGCTCGACCTGGTCGTCGCTCAGTCCCCGCGGGAGGCGGAGGATGACGTCGAACGACCGCGGGACGCTCGCATCCCCGTACTCCATCTCGACGTCGACCTGGAGCTCCCCGACGTCCCAGCCCTTCCGGTCGGCGTACATCTCGGCGGTGATCGCGGTGCAGGCGGCGAGCGCGGCAGCGAGAGTGCGCGTTGGGGAGGGCCCTCGATTCGCGCCACCCGACTCCTCGGGTTCGTCGATCACGAGGCGATGCCCGGACACCTCCACCTCGTGCGTGTATCCCTGGCGGCGGCGGGCCGTGGCCTTAACCATCGCGGTCGTCCTCGCCGTCGCGCTCTCCCTTGCGGCGCCCCACGAACAGCTCCGGATCGGCGACGTCGGCGAATCGCGCCATCGCGAAGGCGAGGTCCGAGGCCCGGTTCACGAAGCGCAGCACCGCCTCGGAGTCGAGTCCGTCTGTCTCCTTCAGGGCGACGAGGCGTCGCTCGGCGCGGCGGATCGCGGTACGGGCGACGTCGAGCTGCGCCGAGAGGGGCGTCCCGCCCGGGATCACGAACTGGGGCGGCAGGTCGACCCGGTCCATGTAGCGATCGATCACCGGCTCGATCGCGTCGACCATCTCGCCGGTGATCCGGCTGACACCGTCCTCGAGCCGATCCGCGGCGTCGGGAGCGGTGGCGAGCTCCGCGCCGGCGACGAACAGCTCCTGCTGCAGGCTGAGTAGGTCGGCGGCGAGCTCATCGTCGTCGGGGCCGCAAAGCGAGCGGGCGACGCCGAGCGCTGCGTTTGCCTCGTCGATCGATCCGTAGGCCTCGGTGCGGGCGTCGGTCTTCGTGACGCGGCCGCCGTACCAAAGGGAGGTCGTGCCGTCGTCGCCCTTCCTGGTGTAGATCCGCGCCACGTCCCCGACCCTAGTACACGCGTGGGCGATGTCAGCTGAGCGGGTTGAAGACGATGCCCGTGAGGAGCTTGGGGAAGAAGTAGGTGGACTTCGAGGGCATGGTCTCGCCCGCCGCCGCCACCGCGCGGACCTGTTCGACGGGGGTGGGGCGCACCAGGAAGACGGCCTGGTGGGCGCCGTCTTCGAGGGCCCGCAGCGCCTCGTCGGTGCCGGTCGCGTAGCCCAGGCCCCGCTTTTGCGCGATGTGGTCGTCGGTCATTCCCAGGGTGCGCTTCAGGATCAGCTCCTCGAGGATCGCGGCGTCCAGGCGGCGGTACGCCTCCGAGGCGGCGGGGAGGGCCTGGTCGACCGCGCCGGGATCGTTGAGGCGCAGGCGAAAGCCGCGCCTCGAGTGGGAGTCGATGTAGCCGAAGACGCCATCGCCCTCGGTTCCCGCGGGGTCGAGCCGCTCCTCCGAGATCTCCTCGACGTCGAAGTGCCGGCGGATGCCGTCGGCGAGCCGCTCCTGCGCGGCGGAGTCGAGGTCGCGCAGGAGCCGATGGGTGCCGAAGACGGTGAGACCCGGGTCCTCGAGCGAGACGAGGGACATGAGCGTGTAGCGGTGCGGCCCGTCGCCCCCGATCGAGTCAGCATAGGTGCGGGCGGTCTCGTAGCGGTGGTGTCCGTCGGCGATCAGGAGCTCGGAGTCGGCGAGCGCCTCCGCGAGGGCTTTATGGACCTCGGGATTGGGGATGCGCCAGACGCGGTGCGCGGTGCCGTCCGCGTCCGCCACCTCCCCCCACGGCTCCGCGCCGAGGTGGGGCTCGATCACGTCCCAGACGGCACCCGGATGGAGGGCGAGGATCGGGGAGAGGTTGTGGCGCGTCGCCTGGGTCAGCCGCAGGCGGTCCTCCTTCGGGCCGGGCTGCGTGCGCTCGTGGGGGCGGACGAGGCCGGGGCCGTAATCGGTGACGCGGACTCGGGCGAGGAAGCCGCGACGCGTGCGGCGGGTGCCATCGGGGCCGGTGTAGTCCTGGGTCAGAGCCCAGATCGCGGGCTCACGATCGTGGACCAGGATCCCTTCGAGGATCCAGGCCTCGAGGGTCTCGGCGGCGTGCTCGTAGGGGTCGCCGCCCCCGGGCGCCTGCGGCAGGTCGATCTCGACGACGTTCAACGGGGAGCGGGCGAGGAGCTCGGCCCGCCGCTCGGCGTCGATGACGTCGTAGGGCGGAGCGGTGACGTCGGCGAGGGAGGGGATCGCGCCCAGGTTGTAGTGAAGCGCCGCGAGCGGCCTGATTTCGGCCATGGAGGCGAACCCTAGATGAGCGATTCGGCGGGATCAGGACGGGTCTCGCGCAGCGCTGCGCGGGACCGGTTTCGAGGCCCCTGCGTGCTTGTGACTACTGTCACGCGGACCTCGTGACAGGCGTCACACACTCCCCGCCCGCGGATGCTTACGGTCGCGATGGAAAGCGAGGACGGGGGAAGGAGTGAAGATGGCGACACACCAGAAGGGCATCAGGCGATTGCTGAAGCGTCGCCCGTTGGTCACCAGGTTGACGCTCGCGTTCGCGGTGGTCTCGATGGCCATCCCAGGAGCCGCCGCGGCCTACACGGTGCCCGGTGACCCCTCGGGCGGAACGAGCGCCAAGGCCGATCAGGGCACGCCGGCGTCTCACCAGGTCGTCCTGCATAGGGACGGATCGCAGGCGGTTCCGTTCACGGCGCCCAGCACCACCGCGAGCCCCAACGACACCAACGGTGGATTCGACTGGGGCGACGCGATGATCGGAGCGGGTGGTGCGCTTGCGCTGGTCGCGCTCCTCGGCGCCGGCGGACTGACGATCCGCAGCCGCAGGCCCATCGCGCAAGCCGAGCCGACCCAGGGCTGACGTAGTTCACGAACGCCCTCCCGGGCTTCGGAAACAGCAAAGGGGCCGCCTCGTGCGGCCCCTTTTTCTGCACATCTGCGGCGACGGCGCTAGCCAGGTCTATTTTCGAACCGGCGATCGGGGTGGGCGGATTTGAACCGCCGAAACCTCCGCGACCCAAACGCGGCGCTCTACCAGGCTGAGCTACACCCCGTAGATCGAGTCTAACCAGCCGTCCTGAGCGCGGTCCATCCGCGCCTGGAGCCGCGCCCGAAACATTGTGTCGTGCGCGCGCACCGTCAACACACCGAACTTACTGCGCCATGTCCGGCCGGAGAGTCGGCCACTGTTCGCCTTGCGCTGATACGTGATCAGGTCCGGCGAGACTCCGAGTCCGAAGCTCCAGAACCTCCTGAGATAGTCAGGATCCTGGTCCTCGTGGTACTGGAATTGGTAGGTCACTGGATTCCGCGCGAATTCACCGAATCCAATAGTCCGCAAGCCAGATGACGCGAAGATCTGAATTGGCAAGCGAGACCGCATTGCGGCTTCGCTTGTAACCCTCGCCGATGTACATACACACGAAGTCCGCGAACGTCCGTTCCAATGAGAGCTTCGGATACTCGTCCCAGCCCTGGCTGTATGCGGCCTCACGTCGGGCCTTCGCCCTGGCGACGTTTACGCGCGCCGCCTTCCCGCGAGATCGAGCTCGTGCCGGGCTGTCCCGGTACTTGATCTCTGGGTCCCGGAGGTCCCGGATCCAGTAGAAGACCGTCGTCTTCGGGACGGAGAGGCGCTCGGCGATCTCGAGCAGCGAGAGCTTCTTCTTGATCCGAAGCTCCCAAGCCTTCGCTCTCACGTAGGCGGGATAGGCCATCGCTCATCGAACACATGTGCGGGGCATCTGCTTCGCTCCAGCAAACGCTAGATGTGGATTTCGCGGTTCGTGCCCTCGCGGCCGGTTGCGCCGCCGACGATCGTCCGCAACGG
>JBKPIV010000006.1:0-10726 GCA_046730395.1 Actinomycetota bacterium
GGCGTGGCCGGGGCGGGGCGCGGCGCGGCGACGCCCGCGCCGCCGCCGCCCAGGGCCGTCCCGCACTCGATGCAGAACTTGGCGCCCGGCGGGTTCTCGGTGCTGCAGGTGGGGCAGACGGCCGCGAGGGCTGCCCCGCAGGCCATGCAGAAGCGCGCCCGCTCCGGATTCTCGGTGCCGCAGGTTGGGCAGGCAACGCCTCCAGCCACCTGCTCAACGCTACATGGCGGCGGCCCCCGCTACGTGAGATGCGTCACGGATGCAAGGCGCGTAGCGGCACCGGAGAGGCTGGGTAAGGCGGCGGAAGGCACGGTGACGCCGCGCCGCGCCTGGAGCGAATGCCGACGGTCGAATTTCGACGACATTGACGTCGATATTCGCCCCTCGCGGCCGCCGACGGGGAACGCGCCGCCCATCGCCGCCCTTACCCAGCTCTTACTCGATCGGGATCTCCTGGACGCGCGGCTCGGCGTCGCGCTCGCGATCGTCGATTCGCTCCAGATAGCTATCGATCAGCGAGCGCATCGTCAGCAGCGCCTCGCGCTGGACCGTCTGCCACTGCTCGCGGAGCTCGGGCGGCGCCGTGGCCCGAAGGACGTCCGCGGTGCGGCAGATCGGGCACCACTCGACGCACTCGAGCCGGTGCGAGCCGTCAAACGGGCTGGGGCGCTCGCCGAGAGGATCGCGCTCGGCTCTCGTGCGGCCTGGATCTTCGGGGTCGACCATCCTCGAAGCTCACCTCGAGCGAGCCGCCCTCGAGCCTGGCCCCGGTGGGCCGCTGCCGGGCGAGGGCGGAGGGGAGGATGATAGTCCGCTTCTCGTGGCCGACCGTGACCACGAGCTCCTGGCCGACCTTCTTCAACCCGATGTCCCCGCGCTCGGCGAACGGCATCCGCAGGCGGAGAACCGTGCGGCCATCGTCCCCGTCCAGCTCGTGAGCCAGCTCGGTGTGGAGGATGTCGGGCGCCCCGCAGTCGGCGAAGAGCTCATCACCGAGCCGGTCGAGCATCTCGGGCCCGATCACCTCCTCCTCGAAGTAGCGCGCCGTCAGCACCGGCACCGGCGCGAAGCCCTCGGCGACGAGCTGCAGGTGCTCGCGCTGCCGCCGTAGCCAGCCCCCGAAGTACCCGCCCTCGACGTCGTCGGGAAACACCCGGTTGACGATCACGGCGTCGGTGAGATAGCCGTAAAGGTTCAGGTAGGTGAACGTCCGCTGGGCCTCCAGGATCACCATCCGGTCCGGGTTCATCACGAGGCGGATCGACGCGCTCTCGGTGTCGCGAAGGATCTCGTTCATCGTGATCAGGTTTCGGACCAGGCGATGGACCTCGGCGAAAACGTCCTCGCCCGGCAGCTCGAGGTCGAGGAACGTGCGCGCCCATGGCCGCGCGGCGGCGACCATCCGCCGCTCCCACGGGAAGATCCGCTCCAGCCACCAGTGGGCGATCTCCGGGAACGAGAGCAGGCGCAGCGTCTCCCCGGTCGGCGCGCAGTCGACCACGATCGCGTCGAACTCCCCCGATTCGTGGTGGCGCTGGATCTGGAGGAGGCTGAACAGCTCGTCCATTCCCGGCGGCACGGTCAGCTCCTCGGCGGCGATGTCCATGACGCCGCGATCGCTGAGCACCCCGCCGAGCCACCGCTGCACGGCCGCCCAGTGGGCCTCCATTTCCCGCTGCGCCTGCACCTCCTGTCCGTAGAGCCCGGCAGAGACCGGCGACGGCTCCGGCCCGAGCTCGGCGCCGAGCGAGTCGGAGAGGCTGTGGGCTGGATCGGTGGACAGGATCACCGTCCGCAGGCCCGCCGCGGCACAGCGACGGGCGGTGGCCGCCGCAACGCTCGTCTTGCCGACGCCCCCCTTGCCCGTGTAGAGGATGAGCCGCGGCCGGTTCACGGAGGGGTGAGACTAGAGGATTGATCCCGAACCCCCCACTCGCGGCGCGGGCCGTTCCGGAACCGCTTGTCTCCCGTCAGCGGCTTAATGGCCTTGCTGTACGCTGCGCGCTCCGCTGAAGTCGAGTGAGAGGTAGTTGAGTTGAGCCGCATCCGCACCCTGGTCGCCGTTCTGGCCATCGCCGTCCCCGTTCCGGCCGCGGTCGCGGGGTGCGGAGGGGGGTCGAGCAGCAACAACGAGGACCCGAACCAGGTCCTCGACCAGACCTTCAACAACCCGACCAAGGTGACCAGCGGGAGCCTGGACATCAGCCTCAGCGGCTCGGCCGAAGGGGCCTCGGGCGGCAGCCTGACCGCGAACGTCACGGGCCCGTTCCAGACGGATTCGAACAACCCCAACGCGTTCCCACAACTCGACCTCACCGCGAAGGTCAGTGCCTCCGGGTCCGGCCAGAGCCTCAGCTTCGACGGCAGCCTGATCGCGACCAAGGACAACGCGTACGTCGTCTACCAGAACCAGCCGTACGCGGTGGGCACGGCGCTGTTCAAGCAGTTCACGAAGTCCTACGAGAAGTCGGCCGCCCAGCAGCAGGGCAACCAGGGCGGGCCCTCGTTCTTCAAGCAGTTCGGGATCGACCCGAGGACGTGGCTGACGAACGTCACCAACGAGGGCGAGACCGACGTGGGCGGGACGACGACGATCCACATCCACGGGGACGCGAACGTCCCCAAGATCGTCTCCGACTTTTCGAAGATCGCCCAACAGGCGCCCGGCGGCTCGAGCCAGCAGATCACGCCCCAGCAGATCAATCAGCTGAAGAGCGCGATCAAGGACGCGACCGTCGACGTCTACTCGGGCAAGGACGACCACCTCCTGCACAAGCTCGCGCTGGCGTTGACGATCGCGCCTCCCACGAGCGCGGGGGCGCCGGTCTCGAGCGTCAACATCAACTTCTCGATCGCCGTCAACGACGTCAATCAACCGCAGACGATCACTGCCCCCTCCGGCGCGAAGCCGATCTCCGGGCTCTTGAGACAGCTGGGGGTCAGCGGCCTCGGCTCGTTGGGCGCGATTGGCAGCGCCGCGAGCGGGGGCGGCGTGCCCTCACTCCCCGGCGGCGGCGGGGGGCCGGGGGCGGCCGCGCAGAAGTGCTTCCAGAACGCGCAGACGGCGGCCGAGCTCAACAAGTGCGCCCAGAAGCTCCCGGGCGGATAGCTCGGCGGTTTAGCTAGGCGGAGACCGGCTCGACGTCGAAGTTGCGCGCATAGAGCTCGGCGACCCTGCCAAGCTCCTCGTCGGTGAGGTCGGGGACGTTCGCGGCGCCAGCGTACTCGCGAAGCTCGGCCTCACTGGTGATCGTCGGGATGACGACCGTCATCTGCGGCTGGGCCAGGATGAAGCGAAGGGCGGCCTGCGCCATCGTCCGGTCGCTGTCCGGCCCGCACAGGAACCGGATCCGGTCGATCTTCTGCAGCCCCTCGACGAGCCATTCGCGCGGGCGGTGGCGGCGGTGGTCACCCGGGCCGAAGGTGGTCTCCGGGGTGAGCTGATCATCGAGCAGCCCAGATGATGTCGGGACCCGGGCCATGACGCCGACGCCGCGCTCGGCCGCCGCAGCCATGAGGTCGCGACCGGGGTCCTGCTCGAGCAGGTTGTAGACCGTCTGTACCGACGCGAGGTCGCGCCTTCGGATGGCCGCCAGGCCCTCGTCGCGCCAGCCGATCGCGGGCCCCAGGGCCACCCCGTAGTGACGGATCTTGCCCTCCGCGCGCAGCTCCTCCAGCGTCGCGAAGCACTCATCGGAATCGATCGCCTCCATGCGCGGGTTGTGAAGTTGGTAGAGATCAACCCGGTCGGTGCGCAGCCGGCGCAGGCTCCCCTCGAGCGCGGCGCGGATGAACGGGCCGTCCCAACGCTGCGGACGCTCGCCCTCGGCGTGCTGCTCGCGCTCGGAATCCAGCACGTAGCCGAACTTGGTCGAGATCTGGATCCGCTCGCGATGGGGGGCAAGCACTCTGCCCACCAGCTCCTCGTTGGCCCCCTGTCCGTAGGCGTCCCCGGTCTCGAAGAAGGTGATCCCGAGCTCGAGGGCCTCCAGGAGGAGGCGTTCGCCAGCCGATTCGCTGACGGCGCCCCACCAGGTCGAGCCGAGCGCCCAAGTGCCGAAGCCGACCTCCGAGGCCTCGAGATCGGTGTCGCCGAAGCGGCGCGTCCTCACACGAGCGGAGTCTAGAGGCTTGCCGCGGGGCCCCATCCGAGGCGCTGGCGCCCAGGTCAAGCTCGGATGGGTGCGCCGAATAGGCTGGGCGGATGCCGGCCCCCGTACGCGGCACGCCGCGCCTCGACGCGAACTTCTTCTTCGGCCCCCAGGGCTGGCCCTACCTGCTGGTGCCGTTCATCGCGATCGCGGTCGCGCTCCGCGTTGCCAATGCGAGCGACACCCTGGTCTTCATTTCCTCGGTGCTCGGCATCCTGCCCACGGCCGCGCTCATGGGCCGAGCCACCGAGGAGCTCGCGGGGCGATCCGGCCCCGGCGTGGGGGGCCTGCTCAACGTGACGTTCGGCAACGCGCCGGAGCTCATCATCGCAATGGTGGCGCTCGGGAGCGGGCTGCACGAGCTCGTGAAGGCGACGCTGATCGGCTCGATCATCGGCAACATCCTCCTCGTGCTGGGGGCGGCGATGCTGGTCGGCGGCTGGAACCGCGCTCGCCAGCGGTTTGACCCGGCCATGGTCGGAGCGCAGTCCGCGATGCTGCTGGTCGCGGGCGCTGCGTTCATCATGCCGGCCGTCTTCGAGCTCGCGCGGGGCAACGGGCTGCCCGCCGTGGGGGCCGCGCGCTACTCGTTCGGAACCGGCGTCGAGGTGCTGTCGGGACTGATCGCCGCCGTATTGATCGCGATCTATGCCAGCGGGCTGGTCTTCTCGCTGCGCTCCAACCGGGCCCTGTTCCAGCCCGGATCCGAGCAGGCCGATCTGTGGGGCTGGTCGGTGCGGACGTCCGTCGTGATGCTCGGGATCGCCGGCGCCGCGGTGGGCCTGATGTCGGAGCTCCTCGTTCACTCGATCGAGTCGGCATCGCACTCGCTCGGGCTGTCCGACTTCTTCATCGGCGCGATCGTGGTCGCGATCGTGGGCAACGCCGCCGAGCACTGGGTCGCGGTGCTCGTGGCCCGAAAGGACCAGATGGACCTCTCGATGAACATCGCGATCGGCTCCGGCGCCCAGGTCGCCCTGTTCGTCACCCCGGTCCTGGTCCTGGCGGGCTTCCTCGTGGGTCCCTCGCCCCTTCCGCTGGTCTTCAACGCCTACGAGCTGGGCGGCGTGGTGCTCGCGATCCTGATCGCCACTTACGCCACCCACGAGGGGGTATCGACGTGGTTCGAGGGCGTGATGCTCCTCGCCCTCTACACGATCCTCGTGATCGTCTTCGCGTTCGCCTAGTCTCGCCGCGGCCTCTGGCGAGGCTGGTTGGGGCCGAACGCCCCGGGCCGCCCCGCCGCCCCCAGCGCCCCATGGCTGGGTAGGGCAGCGCTCCCACCCTTCCGGTCCGGGAAATACCCCACTCGCGCTCCGGCGGTCGACGAGTGGGGGATTTGCGTCGCTATACGTCGCAGATACCCCACTC
Organism: Actinomycetota bacterium; assembly: GCA_046730395.1. Classification (GTDB taxonomy): domain Bacteria; phylum Actinomycetota; class Thermoleophilia; order Solirubrobacterales; family 70-9; genus AC-56. Next base: position 5,523 of record JBKPIV010000006.1, read on the forward strand.
GCGAGCCGAGTGACGGCGAGTGGGGTGTTTCCCCCCGGGTGTCTCCCACCTCCACCCAGCCAGGTGAGAGGTGAGGAGCTTTAGCTCCGAAACAGGCTGGTGCCGCTAACGAGGTGAGAGGTGAGGAGCTTTAGCTCCGAAACAGGCTGGTGCCGTTAACGAGGTTTCGGCGACCGCGTGGAGCCGCGGTCCCGCGGGGCCGCTGCGCGCGGCTATTCGGGCCAGAAGTCGGTTTCCGTCTTCTCGGTCTCGGCCTCGTCGCCTCGCGCCTTCGTCGAGCAGATGATCAACTCCGCCTCCTCCGGGCCGTCGTTGTGGACGGAGCGGAAGACGTGGGTGGGGACGCGGACCGCGGACCGCGGGCCGAGCTCGACCAAGTCGTCGCCGAGCTTGAACTGCAGGTTGCCACGGATGACGTAGTAGAGCTCCTCCTGGTCCTTGTGGCGATGGCCGTAGGACCCCTTGCCGCCGGTGCCAGGCGGCATCAGCCGCCAGGTGAAGGCGACCTCCTCGGCGTCGAGGGCGTCGGTGAACGAGCGCATCTCACCAAAACCCTCGTAGCCCGCCATCCAGTCGGTGCACTCTTCGCGGCTCGCGACCTTGTACTCGCCCATCAGTCCTCTCTCCCGGGATCCTGGATCTCGTCGTTCTCCTCGTCGTCGTCGGTGCCGTCGCCCTGCTCGAGGGCCGCACCGGACAGCGAGCCGGCCGTGCCGCCGTGGTAATGGGTCTGAAACTGCTCGAGGGTCTGGTCGAGATCGTCCTCGTCGACCGGGACGTCGTCCGATATCCGCACCCAGTCGGACCCCTCGTAGGCCTCCATGTTGAAGATCTCCTGGTCGATCGACGTGGAGTCGTCGACGATGACCACGATCTCGGTCTGCGGGTTGAAGTAGGTGCCGGGGCGCAGCAGCATCTCCTCGACGTCGATCGTGCGGCTCTCGATGTCCGGCTCGGGCGCCATTCGCGGCGATCCTATCTACTGCCTACTGCCCGAGGTTCTCTAGCTCCCGGAGCTGCCGCTCCACCTCACGCTCGACGTCGAGGGGCTCCTTGCCCTGGCGGATCCGGCGCTCGTTGCGGGCCACCACGAGCTGACGAACCTCCTCGGCCAGCTGGGGATCGGCTCCTCCGGGCGCCTCGCCGGTCCTGGCGGCGATGAGCCTCGAGAGCTCGGAGTCGACGTCCACGGGCGTCTCGCCGCGGCTCCGCTGCCGGTACGCCTTCGCCTCGAGCAGCTGCCGGATCTCATCCTCCCGGGCGTCGTTCGAGGCGGCCTCGCCGCTGTCGGTCAGCCCCTGGGGCAGATCGCTCTCGAACTCCACCGCGAGGGGCCCTTTGCCGACCTCTTTGAGCGCCTTGCCCGCCCCGAGGACGAAGGTGATGAGCGCCACCGGGATCGTCGCGAAGACGACGATCAGGATCACGTCCCCCGTGCTGAGGCTGATCGCCAACTGGGGCATGCGCCAAGGGTACTTCGGTATCCTTGACCTCGAGCTCGGTTGACTGACTAGTCAATCGGGTCATCGGATTGGCCCGTCTCGAACCGATAAAGGAGCACCAGACCCTTGGTTGACTTCACGCTGACCGACGAGCAGAAGGACCTGCGCGAGCTCGCCCATAACTTCGCCGAGCGAGAGATTCGGCCCGTCGCCTGGGATTACGACCGCGACGGCACCTGGCCGCAGGACATCATCGAGAAGGCCTTCGAGGTCGGGCTGATCAACGTCCACATCCCCGAGGCCTACGGCGGGCCCGGGCTCGACTACCTCTCCGGATGCCTGATCGAGGAGGAGCTCGGCTGGGGCTGCTCGGGGATCGGCACGACGCTGATGGCGAACGGCCTCGCCTCCGCACCGCTCCTGATCGGCGGCTCGGAGGAGGTCAAGAGGGAGTACCTGGGCTTGCTGACCGAGGAGCCTAAGCTTGCCTCCTTCTGCCTGACCGAGCCCGACGCGGGCTCCGACGTCTCCGGCATGAAGACGACCGCCGTGCGCAGGGGCGACAAATACGTGCTCAATGGGTCGAAGGTGTTCATCACCAACGGCGGTTACGCCGACTGGTTCACTGTCTACGCCAAAACGGACAAGGACGCGGGCCCCCGCGGGATCTCGGCCTTCGTGGTCCCCAAGGACGACACGGTGATCGTCGACAAGAAGGAGGACAAGCTCGGCCAGCGCGCCTCGAACACGGCGGCCATCAGCTTCAACGAGACCGAGGTTCCCGCCCAGAACCTGCTCGGGGAGGAGAACCACGGTTTCAAGCTCGCGATGATGACGCTCGACCGCACCCGGCCGGGCGTCTCCGCGCTCGCCGTGGGCATCGCCCGAGCGGCGTTTGAGTTCGCCTCCGATTACTCGAAGGACCGGGTGCAGTTCGGCGTCCCGATCGCCATGCACCAGGCGGTCGCGTTCATGATCGCGGACATGGCGACCAAGGTGGAGGCAGCCCGCCTGCTCGTCTGGAACTCCGCGGTGATGCTCGACCAGGGCCACAGAAACACCCTGATCGCCTCACACGCGAAGCGATTCGCCGCCGATACCGCGATGGAGGTCACCGTCGACGCGGTGCAGGTCTACGGCGGCTACGGGTTCATCAAGGAGTACCCGGTCGAGAAGCTGATGCGCGACGCGAAGATCATGCAGCTGTACGAGGGCACCTCGCAGATCCAGCGCCTGGTCATCGCGCGCGAGATCCTCATGCCGCCCGCGATCGAGGAGCCGCAGCCCGAGACCACGCCGGAGGAGCTCGAGGCGAGCGCTCAGGCCCGTGAGCAGGCGCCCGCGGGAGTCGAGGTCGGCTAGGCCCGGCGGCTTGGGCTGACGGCGATCATCAACCCTACGGTCGTCAGCACGATCACGCCGAGCACCAGACCCTGCCACCAGTTGTCGATGCCCCAGGCGACCGCGTAAACAAGCGCAGCCAGAAGCACGAGCGCGAAGGCGGTGAAGGCGACCACGGGCCGGCGGCTCGTCACTCGCATCGTCCGGTCGGGGCCGGCCAGCTCCGGGCGCTCGTACTGGGCTCGCTGGCTCGAAGTCATGTTGGCCACTGCGTCTCCTCTCGCCGCTCAACCACGACTTTACGGGTTCTCGGCGCCTCCACAGTGACAGACGTCACAAAGCGCCCACTCGAACATCTAACGACACCAGCCAGTTTCGTAGCTAAAGCTCCTCACCGGAATACGTTGGCCCGCCTATAGTCGGCGACGATGGCTCGGGCACGCGCCAAGGGCGGCAAGGACGGCGCCAGGCGGCTGGCGGAGGCCGCCCGCTCCGCGCGAGCGCGAGCGAGACGCGAGGAGGGCCGTCCTCCCGGCCGGCGCGGGGGCGGCGCGATGGACGTGTTCGGGGGCGAGATCCGGCGGCGCGACGTCTTCCCACTACTCGTTCTCCATCTGATCGCCCGCGAGCCCGCCTACGGCAATCGCCTCATCGAGGAGATCGAGGCGATCACCGACGGCGTCATCACCGTCAACCCGAACACGATCTACCCACTGCTGCGCGACCTCGAGAGCCGCGGGCTGATCGAGGGCCAGTGGGAACACCCGGATCGCCGCACCCGCCGCTTCTATTCGATGACGGCCGCTGGGCGCCGCGAGTACCGGCGGCTCGTCGCTGAGCTGGAGCCGTTCCTCGACTCGGTGATCGAGTCCGTGACCTCGATCAAGCGGGAGATCTACGGCGCTCCCGTTCGCGAGCAGCGGCGACGATGAGCAGGATCACCGAGGCGGTCTCGATCGGCGCCTCGTTGGCCGAGGTCTGGGACTACTACTTCGAGGCGCGCGGGTGGCCCGCATGGGTCGACGGTTTCGCCGAGGTGCGGAGCGCTGAGGGCTATCCGCAGGCGGGAGGCTCGCTTCGGTGGCGCTCGGTCCCAGCCGGGCGCGGCGACGTCGCCGAGCGGGTGCTCGAGCACGAGCCGCGGCGCGTGCACCGGGTTGCGTTCGAGGACCCCTCCAGCGCTGGGGAGCTCCGGACGACGTTCGCGATCCAGGGCTCGGGCACGGTGCTCACCCAGGAGCTCGACTACCGGCTCTCGCGGCGCGGGCCGCTGGCGATGCTGGCCGACCTGTTGTTCATCCGCTCGCAGATGCGGGCGTCGATGCGCCGCTCGCTCGCCCGCTTGAAGCTCGAGGTCGAGGAGGTGGCGCAGGCGCTGGGCGGCCCCTCGCCACCGCCATCCCTATAGCCTTCCGGCGCGAGCGACGCGGGAAGGTCCGAAGGAATGTTCGTATTCAAGGCCGCCGTCCTCGGCGCCGGCACGATGGGGGGCGAGATCGCTCAGGTGATCGCCTCGGCCGACGTGCCGGTGGTGATGAAGGACGTGAAGCAGGAGTTCATCGACGCGGGCCTGACGAAGGCCCGCGAGGTCACCCAGGGACAGCTAGCGAGCCTGGTCGAGAAGGAGAAGATCACCCAGGAACAGGCCGACCAGCGAGGCGAGGAGGTCCTCGGGCTGATCATGGGCACGACGGAGTACGAGGGGTTCGGCGACGTCGATTTCGTCGTCGAGGCCGTCCCCGAACGGATGGAGATCAAGCGGTCCGTGTTCGCGGAGCTCGACGAGGTGACGCCGGGGCACGCGATCCTCGCCTCGAACACCTCCGCGCTGTCGATCTCGGAGATCGGTTCTGCGACCACGCGGCCCGATCAGGTGGTCGGATTCCACTTCTTCTACCCGGCCTCGGTGATGCGGCTGATTGAGGTGGTGGAGGGCTACGACACCTCCGAGGAGACCGCTCACGCGGCGGTCAACTTCGCGATGCAGATCCGGAAGAACCCGATCCGATGCACCGAGGAGCCCGGGTTCGTCGTCAACCGGGTCCTGAACTCGGCCGCCTCGGAGATCTGGCGCTACCAGGACGAGAGCGGCCGCTCGCCGCAGGAGATCGACAAGGAGATCGCCGAGGCGAAGGTGACGCCGATGGGCCCCTTCTTCCTCTCCGATCTGCTCGGCCTGGACACCGTGCTCCACGTCGCGGAGCACCTGCGGAGAAGCTACGGTGAGCGGTTCTACGTGCATCCGCAGATGAAGGAGCTGGTCGAGGCTGGCAAGCTCGGCCAGAAGACCGGCGAGGGCTACTACACACACGGAGGCTGAGATGGAAGCCGCTACAGCCACAGGCGGGATGACCGTCGTAGAGCGCTTTCAGCTGAAGGCCTTCGTCGAAGCGGTGATGCTCGTGGACGAGGGTGTCGCAC
>JBKPIV010000007.1:0-14006 GCA_046730395.1 Actinomycetota bacterium
GGAGGTGGGGGTCGAGGTCTTCTCGCTCTCGAAGGGGTTCAACATGACGGGCTGGCGTTGCGCGGGAATCCTCGGCAACGCGGACGCGATCGCCTCGTACTGGCGGCTGAAGACGAACGCCGACTCGGGCATGTTCGAGGCCGTACAGCTCGCCGGCGCGGCGGCGCTCACGGGGCCCCGTGGGCCGGTCGAGGAGATGAACGCCGTCTACGCGCGGCGCCGCGACCTCATCGTCGGGGCGCTCGCCGAGATCGGGGTGGAGGTCGAGCCGCCGAAGGGGACGATCTACGTCTGGGCGCCGGTCCCCGCCGGCCACACGTCGGTGTCCTTTGCGGACCTCGTGCTGGAGGAGGCGGCGGTGGTGATCTCCCCTGGGTCCATGTACGGGCCGAGCGGCGAGGGGTTCTTCCGTATTTCCCTGACCACCCCGGACGACCGGATCGCCGAGGCGGTAACCAGGCTCCGCGAGCATCTCTCTTAACACGCGCTCAACGCTTCCTTTAGCTCGCCCCTAGCTCCCGTTTAAATCCGTCCACTAGGGTCGCGGCGTACTTCAGCCTCAGGCGGGTAGCACCGATGCATACCCCGATGCTCGAATTCGGACTCCTTCTTGCCCTCGGTTCCGCGCTGACGACCAACGTCGCCCTGCTGTGCAAGCACCGGGGCGCCGTCGCGGCGCCAAGCGTCGAGCTGAGGCATCCGCTGGCGAGCGCTGCGGCGTTGTTTCGCTCACGCTGGTGGACGATCGGGTTCGCGATCGCGGTCGGCGCCTGGGGGATGCACGTGATGGCCCTTGCAGTGGCGCCACTCTCGCTGGTCGAAACGACGATCTCCGGCAGCCTCGTGCTTCTCGCCTGGGTCGCAGAGCGGTGGTTCAGCGTTCGGGTCGGAGCGCGTGAGTGGGTCGGCCTCGGGCTGTGCGCGGTCGGTCTCGCGCTCTTGGCGGTGACGTCCGCGGGTGGCGCAGACGCGAGCTCCGGTTACTCGGTGGAGGCGATGATCGCCTTCGAGGCGGGTGCGGTCGGGGTTGGCTCGCTGCTGCTGGTCTCCGGCAACACGCGCTCCTTCGCCCGCAACAGTGGGGCGCTGCTGGGCGTCGCAGCGGGGCTCCTGCTCGGCGTGGCCAACGTGTCGATCAAGGCGCTCACCGGAACCGTGCCGGGACACCTGCTCAGCCTGGTGAGCCCGTGGACGCTGCTCGCCGTCCTCGCCGGCGCCGGGGCCTTCTTCGCCCTGGCCCGAGGGTTGCAGACCGGTGGCGCGATACCGGTGATCAGCCTCACGGCGGTGGCGGCGAACCTCGCCTCGATCACCGGCGGCATCCTCGTCTTCGGTGACTCCGTCGGCGACGACGCCCTCGCGATCGCGGCCCGATGCGTCGCCTTCGTCGCGGTTATCGCGGCCGTCGCCGTGATGCCGTCGTCCAGGCGCCTCGCGCCCGCACGGAGTTAGGCTCCTTCGATTTCACCCGGGTCGCGTGATGCGCTCGTCCGCGAGCGTGATTTGATGCGTGAACCCCGGCGACATCAGAACGGTCCGGGCGTCAATGAGAGGCATCCATTTTGAGCGAGATTCCGGATTTTCCTCAGGAAGAGCAGACGGGTGCCTGGTTGACCGAGGGTGCCCCGGACCACGCGATCCCAGATCAGTCGATGGGGCCGATCGCCGCCATGCGCCTCCTCCAGCAGGAACTCGCCGTGGAGGGCATTCCGGAGCGCAACCTGGCCACGTTCGTCACCACGTGGATGGAGCCCGAGGCACGGGTTGTGATCGACGAGAACCTCCATCGCAATTTCATCGACCACGCCGAGTACCCCCAGTCCTTCGAGATCCAGCAGCGGTGCATCCGGATGCTGGCCGAGCTCTTCCACGCGCCGGGTGAGACCACAGGCACCAGCACGCAGGGTTCCTCCGAGGCGATCATGCTCGGGGCCCTGTCGCTGAAGTGGAAGTGGCGCCAGCGCCGCGAGACCGAGGGCAAGCCCACTGACTCTCCGAACCTCGTATTCGGGGGTGATGTCCACGTCGTCTGGGAGAAGTTCTGCCGCTACTTCGACGTGGAGGCGCGGATCGTGCCTCTGCAGCCGGGCAAGTACACGATCGGTCCTGAGGACATCGAGCCGCACCTCAACGAGAACACGATCGGGGTCGCGGCGGTGGTCGGCACCACCTTCACCGGTCACGCCGATGACGTGGTGGGAATGAACGACTTCCTGGTCGAGCTCAAGGACAAGAAGGGCCTCGACGTCCCTCTGCACATCGACGGCGCCAGCGGCGCCTTCGTGTGGCCCTTCCTCTATCCGCATTCCGAGTGGGACTTCCGCCTCGAGCAGGTGCGGTCGATCAACGCATCGGGTCACAAGTTCGGCCTCGTCTACCCCGGGATCGGTTGGCTGATCTTCAGGGAGGCGTCCGATCTGGCAGAGGACCTCGTCTTCAACGAGAACTACATAGGCAAGACGGACGCGACCTTCACGCTTAACTTCTCCACCGGTTCCTCGATGGTCCTCGCCCAGTACTACAACTTCGTTCGCTTCGGCAAGTCGGGCTACCGCTGGATCATGGAGGTCATGCAGAAGAACGCGGAATCCCTGGCCAGGGACATCGAGGGGACCGGCAGGTTCGCGATCATCGGGGAGGGCGAGGAGACGCTGCCGCTTGTGGCGTTCAACCTCGCCGAGGAGCACCCCTACGACGAGTTCGACATCGCCTTCCAGCTGGCCGCTGAGCGCGGCTGGATGGTGCCCGCCTACACGATGCCTCCGAACGCCCAGGACGTGAAGATGATGCGGGCCCTGGTCAAGCTCACGCTGAATCGGTCGCTGGTCAACACGCTCGCTGACGACCTCACCGCCGCGATTGAGACCCTAGAGAAGAAGGGGCCCGTGAGCGAGTCAGAGCGCAAGATGGTCAAGACCAGCGTCACTCACTAGCCGGCTCCGCCGCTCAGGCGGCCAGTGACGAGGTCGCGGGCAGCTTCCCCTCCGCCTCGAGCGTGTCGCGGAGCCCCTGCGCGAGCCCACGGGGCGAGTAGCCGAGCTCGCCCATCGCCTTGTCGTGCTTCGCCCAGAACGTGACGTTGTCCGCCGAGCTGATCAGCTCGCGAAGGTTGGGCCCCTGGTTCATCACCCGACCGACGAGCGGCCCGAGCGGGGTCATCGCCTTCATCACCCCGGTGGGCAGCGCCCGCTTCGGCGCCCGCCTGCCGGAGACCCGCGCGAGCGTTTCGACCAGCTCCCGCATAGTGGTGATCTGCCCGCCGAGGACGTAGGCCTCTCCGGGCCGGCCCCGATCCAGGGCCAGCAGCACCCCGGCGGCGGCGTCGTCCACGTGCACCATGTTGAAGCCGGCGTCCGGGAAGGCGATCAGCGGCATGCGCCCGGCGAGGAACTGGTTCATCTGCTGGCCGATCGCCGAGTGGTCCTCGGGGCCGTACACGCCTCCGGGCTGCACGATCACGCAGGGCAGCCCCTCGTCGGCGATCAGGCGCCTCGCGAGCCGGTGGGCCTCGACCTTGGTCTGCTCGTAGTACGAGGTAAAGCTCGTGCCGGGATGCTCGTAGGTCTCGTCGACGACCCTGCCCTTGGTGTTCCCGAACGCGGCGACGGTCGAGATGTAGACGACCCGCGGAAGCTTGGCCTCGAGCGCGGCCCGGAGCACGTTCTCGGTGCCGATCACGTTCGCCTCGTACATCGCGCGGTGCCGGGACTCGGGAACTCCAACCTCGTAGATCGCCGCCCCGTGGATCGCCGCGTCGCAACCCTCCATCCCGGTCCGGATCGCATCCTTGTCGGACAGCGTCCCGGGGACGAGGTCGCAGCCCAGCGCCTCGAGCGCCACCCCCTTCTCGGGGGTGCGCACGAGCGCTCGCACCTCGTCGCCGCGCTCCCGCAGCTGGCGCACGACGTGTCCGCCGATGAAGCCGGTGCCGCCGGTGACGAAGACCTTCACGGCGGGGGAGACTATCCGGAGGCCCGCTCGTGCGCACACGGCCACCCTGCCGCGGCGCGACCTACACTTGGACGAGTGCAGCGCACGCGCCAGGGACGTTCCGAGGCGAGCCGTCACGCGCCCGACGGGGCCGGCGTCCAGAACCCCCGTGCGCGCCAGCGTGCCATGGTGCTGGGGGTCTTCGGGTCGCCACCGGGCGCCGACGATCCGCTCGCCGAGCTCAAGGAGCTGCTTCGCACCGCCGGGGTGGCCACCGCTGGCGAGTCACACCAGGTGCGCGCTCGGCCGGACCCCGATCGGTACGTGGGCCGCGGGAAGCTCGCCGAGCTGCGCGCCGAGATCGGCCGCAGCGATGCCAACCTGGTCGTCTGCGACGACGAGCTGGTTCCCCGCCAGGAACGAAACCTCGAGGCGGAGCTGGGCGTGCCGGTGATCGATCGCACGGCCGTGATCCTCGACATCTTCGCCGACCATGCCCACAGCGCCGAGGGAAAGCTGCAGGTCGAGCTCGCCCAGCTCGAGTACAACCTCGCCCGCATGCGGGGGCTGTGGAGCCACCTCGAGCGCCTCGGCGGCGGCATCGGCACCCGCGGCCCGGGCGAGAGCCAGATCGAGACCGACCGCCGCCTGGCCAGGGACCGGATCGCCACCCTTCGCCGTCGACTGGCGCGGCTGGAGCGAAACCGAGAGGTGATGCGCTCCGGCCGCAGCGACTCGGCGCTCCCGACCGTCGCGCTCGCCGGCTACACCAACGCCGGCAAGTCGACGCTCCTGAACGCGCTCACCGGCGCGGGGGTCGGCGTTGGGGAGAGGCTCTTTCACACGCTCGACCCGACCACCCGCGCGTACCGGTTCAATGGTCGCCGTTACCTCGTCACCGACACCGTCGGCTTCATCCGCAAGCTTCCCCACCAGCTGGTGGAGGCGTTCAAGGCGACGCTCGAGGAGACCGTCCTCGCGGACCTCATCGTCCACGTCGTGGACGCCTCCGAGCCCGAGCGGATCCGCAGAGAGGCGAGCGCCGCGGTCGATTCGGCGCTGGAGGAAATCGGGGCCGGGTCGGCTCCGCGTCTCGTCGCCTACAACAAGGCCGACCTGCTCGACGAGGGGGAAGCCAACGAGCTCGTGATCCAAGATCCCGGATCGATCGGCGTCTCCGGGCGGACCGGGCAAGGGCTCGAGGAGCTCCGGCGGCGGATCGAGGCGGCGTTCGAGGAGACGCTGCGGCCGATTGAGCTGCTGCTCCCGTACACGGAGGGTGGCACGCTGGCCGAGCTTCACGAGCTGGCCGGCGACCTCGAGCGCGAGGACCGGGCCGAGGGCGTCGTCGTCCGCGCGCGCGTGCCCGCGGCGCTGCAGCATCGCTTCGCGCAGTTTGCGCGAAACGGCGCCGGTGACCAAGCGGACGTCGGCGGCACCGCCTGAGTCGCCTCTACCCTGGGCGCCCGTGGAGCTTCGGGTAACGCTTCTCGGGGATGGCGCCCGGCTACCCACCCGCGCCCACGAGGGTGATGCGGGCCTCGACCTGCATTCCGCCGAGCCCGCGAGGATCCCGCCGGGTGAGAGGGCGAGCGTTTCCACGGGCATCGCGGTGGAGATCCCGCCGGGCCACGCCGGCCTCGTGCTCCCGCGCTCGGGGCTCGCGGCCGACCACGGGATCGCCCTCGTCAATGCCCCCGGGCTGATCGACTCGGGCTATCGAGGCGAGATCCGCGTCCTGCTCCTGAACACCGATCGGGAGCGGGAGTTCGAGATCCGGCCCGGCGACCGGATCGCCCAGCTGGTCCTGACCAGGATCGCGGAGGCAGAGCCCGTGGAGGTCGACGACCTCGCGAAGGCCACCCGCGGGCCAAGCGGCTTCGGATCGAGCGGGCGCTAGCCTAGCCGCGAAGCACCGCACGGTGGGCGGACTCGTGGGCGGCGGACTCGAGCGCGTCGTCGAGCGGCTCGAGCTCGGGCTCCGCGCCCTCGCGGCGGGCGAGCGCGAGCTGGATCAGGCGATCGGCCAGCCACGCGTTCTTCGGCAGGAGCGGCCCGTGCAGGTAGGTCCCGACCATGTTCGCGCGGCGCACGCCCTCGAGCCCGTCCTTGCCGTTGTTGCCGAATCCGCGGATGACGCGGCCGAGCGGCTCGGTGCCGTCGCCCAGGTACGTGCGGCCACCGTGGTTCTCGAACCCGGCGAGCCGCCGCGGCCCGGTTCCCAGGTCCACCTCGATCTCGACGTTTCCGATCAGGCGGGGCCCGGGCTCGCGCACGGTCTCTAGATCCGCGAGCCCGAGGCCCTCGATGCGCTCGCCGTCCAGTCGATAGCCGTGGCCGAGGAGCTGGTAGCCGCCGCAGACGGCGAGCACGACGGCGCCATCGGTGACCGCGGCCGAAATGCCGTCGCGCTTCGTGGCGACCATGTCCCGGGCCACGATCCGCTGGTCTCGGTCCTGGCCGCCGCCCAGGTAGATCATGTCGAGGGCCCCTGGGTCGAGCGGGTCGCCGGGGCCGAGGGCGGCGTAGGCGAACTCGATGCCCCGCCACTCGCACCGACGGCGGACGAACAGGATGTTCCCGCGGTCGGCGTAGATGTTCATCTGCTCCGGATAGAGCGCGACCAGGCGAAGCTCCATCAGGCCGCCTCCATCACCACGACGGTGGAGCCGAGGTAGCCCTCCGTCGCGGGCACGCCGAGCCTGGTGACGCGGCGCAAGCCCACCGCGGCGCCCTCGGCCTCCAGCCCCGCGGCGTCGAGGGCATCGAGGCGCTCCGTGTATTCCTCCTCGCTCAGCGCCCCCTCCGGCGACACCACCTGGCGCAGTCGGTGGATCTCGAGGTCATCTCCGTCGTCGCGCACCGTGACCGCGAGGCTCGAGTAGGTCCAGCCGTCGACTTCGCGCACGTCGGGGATCGCGGCCTCGCCAACCCCCTCGATCGCGCTACCCGGCCGTTCGAGGATCGCGGCGGCGACCCGCCCGCCGGGGCCGAGATGACCTGCGGCCCGCCGGAGCGCCCTTCGGCGGGATACCGGGCCGCCTAGCATCTGAAGGACCTGCATCGGCGCGAGCACCAGCCCGAAGTGGGCGCCGAGATCGAGGGCCCGGATGTCCGCGGCGTCGGCGTGGACGGGGAGCCCCTCCGCCGAGGCCCGCGAGCGAAGCACCTCGAGCAGCGCCGGCTCGGCGTCGACTGCCCACACCCGGTGCCCCACGCGGGCGAGGTGGAGCGCGACGCGCCCGCTCCCGCACCCCAGCTCGAGAATCCAGCCGTCGCTCGCCCGCGCCAGTCGCTCCCACACGTCGAGGTCGGCCGCGTAACCGCCGCATTCCACCTCATGCCAGACGGCGATCCGGTTCACGCCCAGAAGCTCCTCGCCAGGCCTCGTTTGGCCAACAGGGTGCGCAGCTCGATCAGCGCCGTGTAGGTCGGGAGGGCGAACAGGCGGGCGCCGGACTCGGCGACGGCGCGGTCCAGGGACCGGTCGATGGCCTCCTCGATCTCGATCGCCTCTCGCGGCAGCCCCGCGTATTTCAGCCGCACGGCCATCTCGGGCGCGCGGGTCCCGGCGCAGACGACCCGGCGGACGTGGCCCGCGAGAAGCTCGAAGTCCGCGTCCCACACCCAGGAGACATCGCGTCCATCGGCGATCCGGTCGTTGAGGGCGATCCACAGGTCGAGCCGGTGGCGGTCGCCGTCGGAATCGACCTCCAGCAGCAACGTGCGCAGGACCTCGTTCGCCCCCGCCGGGTTCTTGATCAGGAGGATGGAGAGGGCGGTGCCGCCGATCTCGATCGACTCGGTGCGGCCGAACACGGCGCGCATCCCCTCGATCGCCCGTGCGGCTGGCGCCAGGCCGAGCTCCAGCCGAAGGGACGCGGTCAGCGCCGCCAGCGCGTTGTAGACGTTGTAGAGCCCGGGCAATGGCAGCCACACCTCCGCCTCCTCCCCGAGCGCCCGCACGGTGATCACGGAACCGCGCATGCCCTCCAGCTCGATCCGGGTTGCGGCCACCTCGGGCGCAGGGCGATCGGCCCCGCAGCCCGGACAGGCGTAGTGGCCCAAGTGGCCGACGAACGCCCGCGCGTACTCGTAGGGTGCTCCGCAGCGGCGGCAGTGCTTGGCGTCGAAGGCGTGCTGAAGCTCGGGGAGGGCCTTTCGGGGATCCTCGATCCCGAAGTAGGTGACGCCGGGGCGCCGCTCGAGCGCCTCGGTCCGTCCGAGGTCGGCGATCAACGGATCGTCGGCGTTCAGCGCGAACGCCGAGGAACCGGCGCGGGCTGCGACCGTCCGTGCCCAATCATCGGCGAGGCGCTCGAGCTCGCCGTAGCGATCCAGCTGGTCGCGGAACAGGTTTCCGAGCACGATCAGGCGGGGCTCGAGCTCGGCCGCGATCGTCGGCAACCACGCCTCGTCCACCTCGAACAACCCCTCGTCGCCGCGCTGCTCGAGCAGGGCGGTGGCCACGCCCCAGCTCATGTTCGAGCCGGCGCGGTTGTGTACGGGAGCGCGCCCGGCGTAGCGAAGGGCCGCCGCGATCATCCCGGCGGTGGTGGTCTTGCCGTTGGTTCCGCTGACGATCACGGAGCCCCGTCCCAGCCGCGCCCCGAGCTCGGAGATCGCGTTCGGCGCCATGCGAAGGAGGAGGCGGCCGGGCAGCGTGGTCCCGCCGCCGCGCCCGCTCCGGCGGCTGAGGGCCCCCGCCGCCCGCGCGAGCGCGAGCTTTTGGCCGAAGAGCCCGTTCACGGTGACGGCGAGCTCGGGGCAATCACGTTGAGCGCCCGGGGCAGCACGCGGATCGTCGCCGGCAGATCCGCGAGATGATCGCCGTCCGCGTAAACGGCGAAGGGCCGGTCGGCGCTGATCCGCACCTCCTTCGCGCGCAGGACCGTCACCTCGTCGTTCTCGATGTGGCGACCCCTGTACACCTTCGGCAGGTTAGCCAGGCAGTGGAGCTTCCCCACCTGGCTCACGTAGACGATGTCGAGCTCGCCGTCGTCCAGCTCGGCGTCGGGGGCGAGGAACATGCCGCCCCCGTATGCCTTGCCGTTCGCCGCGGCGACCGAATAGCCGGTGAACTGGCGGGGATCGCCGTCCACAGCGAGGGTGAAGACGGCAGGTTTCCAGGCGACGAGGGCCCGCAGCGCCGCGTAGAGATACACGAGGTTCCCTTTCACGAACCGAGCCTCGTTCGCGATGCGGTTGCAGTCCGAGTCGAACCCGCAGCTCGCGATGCACAGAAAGCGTCGGCCGTTCACCTCGCCGACGTCGATGGCGCGCGTGGTTCCCTCGGCTAGGAGCGCCGCCGCCGCGGAGATCTTGGTTGGGATTCCCATCACCCGCGCGAAGTCGTTGCCCCGTCCGCCCGGGATCACCCCGAGAGGAACGTCGCCGCCGGCCAGGATGCCGCCGATCTGGCCGATCAGCCCGTCCCCGCTCATCACCACTGGGACCTCGCCGGCGTCCGCCGCCCGCCGCGCCTCGTCGCACCCGTGCTCGAGGCTGGTGGTGAGCACCAGCCGGTATCCGATCTCGTGCTCGCGCAACGCGGCCTCGAGCTTCGGCAGCAGATCACGCGCCCGCCCGCGGCCCGCCGACGGGTTCACAAGGACGAGATGCCGGCGCCGGCCCTCCACGCGCGACGCTACCCGGTCCGCTCGCGCGGCTTGCGCCCGACCCAGTAGGTGCCGGCGGCCACCTCGCCCTTGCCGATCGCCTCGATCCCGCGCTTCGCGAAGCCCCAGTCGAGGGCGCCGGTCGGCGTGTAGAAGGGGGTCGCCGACCCCCAGCTCGAGGCCACGATGGCATATCCGCTCGGACGCAGCACGCGGTCGACCTCCGGGATGAAGGGGGGCATGTTGAGGTGCGCGACCAGGTCGAAGCTTTCGTTGTCGTACGGGAGCTCCGCCGCATCGGCCACGCGAAATGCGATTCGAGCCTCCGGGTCGAGGCCGACCTTCGCCGTCGCCGCGCGAATCATCTCCTCGGAGATGTCCACCCCGCGCACGCTGGCCTGCGGGAACTCTCGCGCCAAGAGCAGCGCTCCCTCGCCCGTGCCGGTCCCGACCTCGAGCGCGCGTTCGGGCGCCGGCCGTACGTGGAGCAGCGCGGCGGCAAGCGGCGCCAGGTGCTCGACGGAGCCCGCTCCGGTCCGGGCATCCCAGCCCCTCGCCGCGCGGTCGAAGAAGCCCCGCATCGGGACCCGGACGAGGGGCCATATCCACGGCGCGCGCACGATCGCGCGGTTCAGCGCCCGACCGACGAGCTTGATTCGCCTCGGGGTGGGCCGGCGCTCGCCTTCGTCCATGGCCACATCTTGCCGGGCGGACGGCTGGGAGCAATCGTCTAGCCTGCTCCGCTCATGTCGATTCGACGGCCAAGCGCGCTTGCCGCCACCTGTCTCCTCGCGGTCGCCGTCGGCGCGTGCGGCGGGGGAGGGGGCGGGTCCTCCACCTCCGCACGCGTGCCGGCGGGCTGCCAGGAGGTGCCCAAACCGCCGCCGCGCCACGTGAGCCTGAAGCCGCCCCACCAGGGCGTTCCCTCGACCGCCAAGCTCACAGCGACCGTCGACACCAGCTGTGGCGCCTTCCGGATTGCGCTCGACGCCGCGGGCTCGCCGAAGACGGTCGGCTCGTTCGTCTACCTCGCGCGCAAGGGCGTCTACGACGACACGATCTTCCACCGCATCGTTCCCGGGTTCGTGATCCAGGGGGGTGATCCAACCCAGACGGGGTCGGGCGGGTCAGGCTACTCGGTCGACGAGCCGCCGCCGCGGACCGCGCAGTACCGGCGGGGCACGGTCGCCATGGCCAAGACCGCGGTCGAGCCCCCGGGGCGCTCCGGAAGCCAGTTCTTCGTCGTCACCGCGGCGGACGCCGGGCTGCCCCCCCAGTACGCCATCCTGGGCAAGGTCACCTCCGGACAGAGCGTCGTGAACAGGATCTCGAGCCTGGGGGACCCGGCCTCGGGCCAGAGCGGTACCCCGCTCGCCACCGTTGTGATCCGGAAGATCACGATCGGGCGAGGCTAGGCGCGGGCTGGGCGCGTTGCCGGTGGCAGCCGAACCCACCGAGTTCGGGGTCGAGCGCGACGGGGGCGAGCTGGCAGGCGAGGCGCTCGGCGACGGCTCGCCGATCGTGCTCCTCCACGGGATCACGGCGACCCGCCGGTACGTCGTTCACGGGTCCAAGGCCCTCGCCCGCTCCGGGTACCGCCAGCTCGCCTACGACGCCCGTGGCCACGGGCGCTCCGATCCAGCCTCCGAGGGTGGCGGATACACGTATCCAGAGCTCGTCGGCGATCTCGAGGCTGTGGTGGCAACGGAGATCGGTGGGGCTCCCTTCATCCTCGCCGGTCACTCGATGGGCGCCCACACGGCGGTCGCCTTCGCGCTCGAGCACGCCGAGCGGCTGGCGGGCCTCGTGATCATCGGCCCGGTCTATATGGGGTTCGTCGACGACGAGGTGATAGCCGGATGGGACAGGCTCGCCGACGGTCTGGAGCGCGCCGGAGTGGACGGCTTCATGGAGGCCTTCAACCGCGACCTCGACCCACGGTGGCGTGAGACCGTGCTTCGCTTCACCCGCCGGCGAATGCTCGAGCACCTGCACCCGGACGCGGTTGCCCGGGCGCTCCGTGAGGTGCCGCGCTCGGCGCCGTTCGAGACGATGTCGGAGCTCGAGTTCATCGATCTCCCCGCCCTCGTGGTCGCCAGCCATGACGTCGCCGATCCGGGTCACCCCTACGCGGTCGCCGCCGCCTACGCCGCCGCCTTGCCCCGGGCGCGCCTCGCGAGCGAGGAGGAGGGCGCGTCACCGCTTGCATGGCAGGGTGGGCGCCTGGCGCGGGAGATCGCGGCGTTCTGCGCCACGCCCGCGGTCGTCTCGCGCCTGGGCGGTTAGAGGAGCGATCCACCGAGCCGGCGGGACCCTATCCTTCTCGCCCATGATCGACGACGGCAACGCGATCCACTATGCCGCCGTGGAGCGCGGCACTCCCGTCTACGCTCGCGATGGCGAGCTCGTAGGAAAGGTGGATGCGATCCTCGACAACTACAGGGAGCGCATCCTCGACGGGATCGTGATCGAGACGCCCGAAAAGGAGCTTCGCTTCGTCGACGCGCCTGAGGTCGCGCGCACCGCCGAGCGTGGCGTGACGCTCACGATCACGGCGGAGGAGGCACGCTCGTTGCCGGCACCCGAGCGCCCGGGCCCCACCTTCCGGCCGAACCGCAACGTCGGCCGGCTGGGGCGGCTGCTCGGGCGTGGCTGGAAGCGCCAGTAACTTACGGCGGCTCGCCGGTGAGCATCCACTCGCCGGAATCGCCTCGGCGAAGCCGCCCCGCCTCCGTCAAGCTGCGAAGCGCCAGGGTGACCGTCGGGCGCCGCGCCCCGACAAGGTCCGCGAGCGTCTGATGGGAGAGCCTGAACGGCAGCACCGCGCCGCCCGGCGCCTTCCGGCCCCAGAGCTCGGTGAGCTGCCAGAGGAGCAGGAGCAGCCGATCCTCCACGCCGACCGTGTTCGCGATCGCGGCGCTGACCGCCAGCCGGCGCGAGCGCCGCAGGGCGCGATCCGTCAGCGCCTCGAACAGCTCGGGGTGCTCCCGGGCCCGGGACGTGAACTCCCGGTCGAGCGTTGCGAGCCTGGTCGGCTCGATCACGGTCCACGCGACCTGCGAAAACGACGCCGCATCCTCCTGCCACGGCCGGACCAGGTCGCCGCTCGCCAAGAGCTCGAGGCTCCGTCCCCGATCCGGGACGAAGACGCGGCGACCGAGGAGACCGTCCAGCACCAAGAAGCCGAGGTGATGGGCCTGTGGCTCGCGCGGGTCCGGATTCCACGGGCCGCGCTCGAGCTTCACGACCTGCGTCCACAGGGCGTCCTGAGCGCCACGAGGCGCCGAGCCGATCAGCTCGGCCAGTTCTGAGTCCAGCTCGAGCAGGTCAACCCGGCTGCCGTTGCGCGCAGCCTGGTTCGCGGTCATTGCGCTCGGCACGATCGGACCAGTACCCGAGCTTGTACGCTAGAAAACCTCCCCCGCCGGGATGTGAATAATCTGCAGAGCAGCGAGGGCGAATGGCAGCGACCGGGGACCAGCGAACGAGGACGCTGAACCGCGACATCTCGCGGGCGCTGGTCGCACTCTTCAAGGAGTCCACCGGCCGGGGGCCGAACCGCGCTCGCACCTACATCGAGGACAGCCTCGTGGTCACGGTGCTCTACGACATGATGACCAAGGCGGAGAAGACGCTCAAGGACGAGCACCGCGAGGACACGGTTCGCAGCCTTCGCCGAATCTTCCAGGGCAGCTTCCGCGACGACGCGATCGAGATCGTGGAGAGGCTGACGGGGCGGAAGGTCCTCGCCTTCCTCAGCGATCACGCGGTCGATCCGGACTACGCGATCGAGGCCTTCGTCCTCGAGCCGGGCATGGGCGAGGAAATCGAATAAGCATTCGGTTAACGGTCAGTTAACTGACAAAAACGGTTCGTGTCAGTTTGCTAGCTTGACCCCAGGTCGCGCGGCAACACGAAGCCGAGGCGACTGCCACTGAAAGCGGCCAAGCCGCGCAGGGCGCCCGGGAGGGACGCTCCCAGCGAGGCCCGCCGCCAGCGGCCGAAGCCGCGGATTGCGCGGACCGGACTCCGGGACGGCGCATCGCGGGACGGGCCGCAGAGGAGTCCGTTAAACCGAAATCCCCGAAGGGGGTCTGGTATGTCTCCGATCAGTGGAACCCATGCTCTGGACGCGCCGAATGCGCCTCGAACGGACGAGTCCGATCTCCTCGCCCGCTTCGCCCGCACCCGCGATCCGGCCCTCAAGGAGGAGCTCGTCCACCGCTTCCTGCCCCTGGCCCGCTCGCTGGCGCTTCGCTACCGAGGCGCCTCCGAGCAGCTCGAGGACCTGATCCAGGTCGCCAGCCTGGGGCTGGTGAAGGCCCTCGACGGCTTTGACCCCGAGCGGGGCCGCTCGTTCATCGCCTACGCGGCGCCGACCATCCTCGGCGAGCTGCGCCGCCACTTCCGCGACCGGGTCTGGGAGGTGCGCCTGCCCCGCGGCCTGCAGGAGCGCAC
>JBKPIV010000008.1:0-6764 GCA_046730395.1 Actinomycetota bacterium
AGCGGGACGGCCTGGCCGCGTATGCAGCCGAGGGCGGGACCATGGGTATCCCCCTTCTCCACCCGTGGGCGAACAGGGTGGGGCGCATGCGGTTTCGCGTGGCGGGCCGGGAGGTCGCCCTCGATCCCGACTCCCCGCAGCTGGCGCTCGACCCCAACGGGCTGCCCATTCACGGCCTCCTCGCCGCGGCCCGCGGCTGGGCGGTGGAGCGCCACGAGGCCTCGGACGGCCGCGGCGTGTTGACCGCCAGGTTCGACTTCACCGCCCACGACGAGCTGATGGCGATGTTCCCGTTCGCTCACGAGCTCTTGTTGGAGGCGATCCTGGCCGATTCGACGCTGACCATCTCAACCACGGTTTCGGCGACGGGGGATACTCCCGTCCCGATCTCGTTCGGCTACCACCCATACCTGCAGCTGCCGGGCCTCGATCGTTCCGAGTGGGAGATCGAGATCCCGGTGCGCGAGCGCCTGCAGCTCGATCAGCGGATGATCCCGACCGGGGAGCGCGAGCGGGTCGAGGTGGAAGGCGGCGCCCTCGGCTCGAGGACGTTCGACGACGGCTACGTGGCGCCGGAGAGCTCGGAGCCCTTCGTCCTCGCGGGGGGCGGCAGGCGAATCGAGGTCTCGTTCGACTCCGGGTATCCGTACGCCCAGGTTTATGCGCCCGCAGACGACGACGTGGTCGCGTACGAGCCGATGACGGCTCCGACCAACGCGCTGGTAACCGGCGGCGACGACCTCCCGCTGGTCGCGCCGGGCGACGAATATCGGGCAACCTTCGCGATCACTGTGATAGAAGAGCGCGGATGGACCGGCGACTCGCCCAGAGAAACCTGACCGCGGGATTGCTCGCCGCCGGCCTGACCCTCCTCTTCTTCGGCCTCAGCTTCTTCATCGCCGTCATCTACATCACCTGATGCCCGACGGTCGCGAGATTCCCGAGCCGACCGAGCTCGTCTACGTGCCGGCGCCGGCTTGGCCTCCCGTGCTCCTCGCGGCGGGCCTCGCGGCCGTCCTCGTGGGCCTGTTCACGAGCTGGCCCTATTCGGTCGCCGGCGCCGTCGTCGCCCTGCCCGCCCTGTGGTCGTGGGCGCGGCGCACCGGCGATGAGGTCGGCCGCCTGCCGCGTGAGCAGCGTCTGACCACGGCGGTGCTCCCCGCCGCCCCGCTTCGCCCATCCCGCCCGAGGCGTTACTGAGCGCTCAACGCGGCGGTGGTCGCGGCGGGGCGCGTTAGGGCTCAGGCGGCGGTCGACTCGGTCTCCGGCGGAGTCATCCCCGACGTCGCCCCCTCCGAGGTCCAGACGCGAACGATGTCCCGCATCGAGAGGATGCCGGCGAGCTCACCCCTCTCGACCACGACCAGGTGGCGGATGTGGCGCTTGGCCATCTCCATCGCGGCGCGCTCCAGGCTCCAATCCGGAGCGGCGGTGATGAGCGTGTCGCTCATGTGATCGCCAACGCGCTCGGTGTCGGGGTCATCGCCCCTGCCGAGCGAGTTCAGGATGTCTCGCTCGCTGATGATGCGCGGGCCGGGATACTCCTCGTCGATCACGACCGCCGCCCCCACGCCCTTCTCGGTCATGCGCGTGGCGGCGTCGCGCAGCGTATGTCCGGGGCCCAGGGTCAGGACCACCTTCGACATGCCTTCGCGAACTTCCATCGGCCTCCCGATCGGCCTAGTGCGTATTGCCTCAACCCTACAAAAAGAGCGCGGAGCCGGCTCCGCAGGCGTCGCCCAGCGCCGAACCCCGACGATAGGATTCCGGCCCTCGTGGCGAGACGGACCCCCATCGCGCTGGGCACCGTCTGGCGGGCGGCGGTGCTCCTCCTCTGCGGGATGTCGTTCGCCCTGCTGGCCGGATGCGGTACGGCGGAGACCGGAAACTTCGACAGGGGTCGCCAAATCTTCGTGGCCAAGTGCGGCAGCTGCCATACCCTCGCCGAGGCGGCCACCACCGGAGTACAGGGGCCAGATCTAGACGCGGCATTCGCGCAGGCTCGGGCTCAAGGCATGGACCAGGACACGATCGCGGGCGTCGTCCGGGCCCAGGTCGACAACCCTCGCCCCAGCACCAGCAACCCGAGCGTCTCGATGCCCGCCCATCTGGTCGGCGGCGATGACCTCAGCGATGTGGCGACATACGTGTCGCGGGTTGCCGGCGTGCCGGGGATCAAGCCGCCGAAGGCGCCGGGCGGCCCGGGCGGGCAGGTGTTCGCCCAGAATGGCTGCGGCGGCTGTCACACCCTGAAGGCCGCCCAGTCATCGGGCACGACGGGCCCCGACCTCGACAAGGTGCTGCCGGGAATGAGCGCGGCGCAGATCAAGCAATCGATCGTCAAGCCGAACGCGAAGATCACGCCTGGCTACCCGCCGAACGTGATGCCGCAGACGTTCGGGCAGACGATCAGCCCTAGCGAGCTGAGGCTCCTGGTCAACTTCCTGATCAGCTCCACGGGCAAGGGCGGGTCAGGCGGAGGCGGCGGAGCTTCGGGCGGCTAGGGCAGGGCCGCGGCGCGCCGCGGCTAGGCGATCGTGCGGGCGGCTCGCCCCGCGCCGCGTTCGGCAGTGCGCGCCTCGGCCTCGAGATCGACGACGACGTGCGTCACCGGCAGCGGGATCACTTCGCGCGCCTGCTCCACGACCCCGTGCTCGAGCCACTTGGACTTGTCGGGCGGATGGGTGGAGATGATCACCTCGTCGGCGGGGAAGAGGCGCAGCGCGTCCTCGATCGAGGCGGCGGGCTCGTGGTGGTCGCCGACGTCGCCCCGGGCCTTGAGCCCGGCGGCGTCCATCACCCGCAGCGACTCATCCAGGCGCTGCCGTGCCTCCTCGAGCGCCTTGTCGACGTCCGATGACCAGTGCTCGCGCCACGAGTTGGTGAGCGCCGGGACGACGACGAGGATCTCGCTGTCGCGCCCCTCGCAGCGGTTCTGGATCTCCCGCAGGAGCGCCCGGCCCCCGACGGTCTGGTTGGCGACGACCAGGACGCGGTACACGGGGTCCTCGCGGTGCGCCACCTCGGCCCGGTGAGGAAGCGTGCCGCTGGCCGTCCTGAGCAAGACCCAGGAGCCCGCGACCAGCTCGACCGCCAGCAGGAGCGCTCCGAACAGCGGCCTCGTGATGAGGGCCAGGGCGATGATCGCTGCCGCGCCCGCGGCGATCACCACGACGGTCCAGAACACCTCGGTCTCGGAACGAAGCGGGTTGTGCATCCCAACCCCTTTCTCTCGCCACCTGGATTATGGCGCGGGCCGCATCTGGCTGGGGAGGGCAGCGAGGAGGCACCCATGCGTGAGGCGGCGAAAACCGAGCAGCTCAAGGACGCAGCGCGACCGGCGAAGCGAGCGTACTTGAAACGTACGTGAGCGAGGCGGTCGCGCGAGGACGCGGAGATACGACGGTTTGCAGCCGCCTCAGAGGATGTAGACGGTCGTGAAGACGATGATCCACATGGCGTCGACGAAATGCCAGTAGATACCCGCCACTTCGACGCCGAGATGCTTCTTCGGCTCCGGGGTGAAGTGGCCCCGCCAGGCGCGGATGTTGGCGAAGGCGAGCAGCATCAATCCCACCGTGACGTGGGCGCCGTGAAGGCCGGTGAGCCCGTAGAAGATGGACCCGAAGGCGCCGTTGCGCGCGCTGAAGCCGATGTGGATGTACTCGTTGAACTGGATGAACAGGAAGGTGAAACCGAGCAGCCAGGTCGCCGCGAGCCCCATGATCATGCCGCGGCGGTTACCGCGGCGAATGGAGACGAGCGCCAGGTGGACAGTGAAGCTCGACGAGAGGAGGATCGCCGTGTTGACGCCGGCGACGGCCTTCGGAATGTCGAAGCCCTCCGGCGGCCACGGGCCCACGTTGGCCACCACCCTGAGGAAGAAATAGGAGGCGAAGAACGCTCCGAAGAGCATCACCTCGGAGACGATGAACAGGAGAATCCCGAGCGTCTGGCGGTCGATGCGCGAGCTGGCGTGCGCCTCGGGGGGCCCGTGGGGGTGCTCGACGGCGACGGGTACGGCCGCTGACTCCATCTAGGCCTCCGCCCGGACTTCCGTCGCCTGCGGCTCCCGCTCCGCTGCCGGCTCCTCGCCGGACTCGACGTGCTCGACGGGCTTGTCCGTGATTGCGCGGACGTTGTCGATCAGCCCCTCCTCGAGCCACTTGGATTGCTCGCCCGCAAGGGTCGAGATCAGGATCTCGTCGATGCGGTAGTGCTCGATCGCGTTCTGCACCGCGGCGAGGGGCGCGGGGCTCATCGGCTGCCCCGTCGCATCGATGTCCGAGCGGTAGAGCTGGGCGAGGGTGTGGGCGAGGCGCTCGCAGACCTCGGCGCGGCTGATCTGTCCCGATGGCGGGCTGACGATCGTGTAGCGGTGCGGCCGCTCGGCGGCCTTGCGCTTCAGGTGCTCGATCAGGTGGCCGCTGGCCACCGTGCGGGTGGCGACCACGAGCGTGTGGGTGACGTCCCAGCGAATCGCGTCGTCCTCGATCCGCACCGGGATGTGCGTGACGGGCACGTCGAAGCGCTGCTTCGCCCACTCGACCAGATCCCTGCGTGTGAGGCCGAAGCGCGTCTCAGAAAGGCACGAGAGGAGGACCTCCCGGGGCGAAAAGGCCCGGACCGCGTCGTCGAGGGCAAGCGCGGGATCCGGGTCCATCACCGCCCCCACGGCCTCGATCCCGAACTCACGCAGGACCGCCTGCGTCACCTCGACCCGGCTCTGGGCGGCTTCGCGGACCTCGTCGCGATTCACGATCTGGCCCGCCATCGGCTGGTTCTGGGGCGCAACCGCGGCGATCTCGTCGACGCCTGCTTCGACGCGCTGGCGGATCGCCTCGAGCAGCCGGCGGCCGCCGGCGACCTCGTTGAGGAAGGCGAGGATCGTGCCGCCCGCGCCGTCGACGGACGCACCCGTGGCGTCGGGCGCAGCGGTCACGTCGAACCCGCTCCCGCCGTGCCGGCGACCGCGGGCTCCGGCGCACCGACCTCCGCCTCGGCCGGGCCGACGATCGCATGACGGGCGCCTGGGACGCCGAACTCGTACGGTCCCCCGACCACCCTCGGCACCTCGTCGAAGTTGAAGATCGGCGGTGGCGACGAGACCAGCCACTCGATCGTCTTCGCCCGCCACGGGTTATCCCCGGCGCGCGGCCCCCACTTCCAGCTGACGATCATGTTGTAGAGGAAGATCAGCTGGGCGGCGCCGAGCAGGAAGGCGAAGCAGGAGATCAGCAGGTTCCAGTCCCCGAACTGGGCCGAATAGTCGGCGACGCGGCGCGGCATGCCCTCCATCCCGATCCAGTGCATGGGGACGAAGGTGCCGAGCATCCCGACCAGGGTCAGCCAGAAGTGCACGCGCCCGAGCCGCTCGTCGTACATCTTGCCGGTCATCTTCGGGAACCAGTGGTAGATGCCGGCGAAGATCGTGAACACCGAGCCGCCGAAGAGCACGAAGTGGATATGGGCGACCACGAAGTAGGTGTCGGACACGTGGATGTCGATCGGCACCATGCCGAGCATGACGCCGCTGATGCCGCCGATCACGAAGGTGACGATGAACCCGAGGGCGAACAGCATCGCGGTCGACCGCAGGTGCAGCACGCTGCCGAACAGGGTCCCGAGCCAGGAGAAGATCTTGATCCCCGTCGGCACTGCGATCAGCAGCGTGGTGATCATCATCGGGATCCGCAGCCACGAGAACATCCCCGACACGAACATGTGGTGCGCCCAGACCGTGTAGCTGAGCACCACGATCCCGATCAGCGCCAGGGCCATGAGCCGGTAGCCGAAGATCGGCTTGCGGGCGTGGGTGGCGATGACCTCCGAGATGATCCCGAAGCCCGGCAGCATCATGATGTAGACCGCCGGGTGCGAGTAGAACCAGAAGATGTGCTGGTAGCTCAGCACGTCCCCGCCGTTGAGCGCCTGGAAGAAGTTGGTATGCAGGACGCGGTCGAACAGGACCATGAACTGCACCCCCGCGATGAACGGCGTCGCCGCGACCACCAGGAGCGAGGTCGACATGTTCGCCCACACCAGCAGCGGCATGCGCCAGAAGTTCATCCCCGGCGCCCGCATGGTGATGATCGTGACCAGGAAGTTCAGCGCCGTGGCCACCGATGAGGCCCCGGCGAACTGCACCCCCAGGTTGAAGAACGACTGCCCCAGCGGTGCCCCGGTCGACAGCGGGGCATAGCCGGTCCAGCCCGCGTCGAAGGCCCCTCCCGGGGCCAGGAAGCTCCCGACGAAGAGGATGCCGGCGATCGGCAGCATCCAGAAGCTGAGCGCGTTCAGGCGCGGGAACGCCATGTCGGGCGCCCCGATCATCAGCGGCAGGACGTAGTTCGCGATCCCGGCGAAGATCGGGATCACGAAGACGAAGATCATGATCGCCGCGTGGGCGGAGAACAGGCTGTTGAAGGTGCCCGGCTCGACGATCTGCGTGCCCGGCTGGGCGAGCTCGGCCCGCATCACCATCGCCATCAGCCCGCCGATGAAGAAGAAGACGAAGGTCGTGCAGATGTACTGGATCCCGATCACCTTGTGATCGGTGTTGAACTTGAAGTAGTCCCGCCACGAGTAGGCGCCGTGATCCTTGTGCTCGAACTCCGCCGGGTAGGTGGGCCCCCCGATCGCCCACCGGAACCAGTAGTCGAAGGCGCCGAGGCCGATCAGGAAGCCGAACGCACAGGTGATCAGGCCGACGATCAGCTGCGGGTAACCGGTCTGCGCGGTCTGGGTGGCGGGCAGTCCCGAGA
>JBKPIV010000009.1:0-93815 GCA_046730395.1 Actinomycetota bacterium
GGCCGGACCCGGGGCGGCCGCCTGGGCGATCGCCCGGCGCCGGGCCCGTTACCGCCGCGCGGTGGAGCGGGGGCTGCCGCAGATCGCCACCGCGGTCGCGGACGCTCTCGCCGGCGGTCGCTCGGTGCGGGCCGCGCTCACCTCGGCCGCCAGATCGGTCGAGGGGCCACCCGCCGCCGAGCTTGCCAGGCTCCGCGCGGACATCGAGCTCGGGTCCTCGACCGCCGAGTCGCTCGGCGCGCTCCAGGCGCGGCTTCGCTCGATCCGGGTCGACTCGTTCTGCGCCGCCGTGCTCTCCCAGCAGCTCGGAGGCGGCGACCTCTCCGGGCTCCTGCGCCGGTTCGCCGCGTCGGCGGCGGAGCGAGACCGCGTCGCCGCCGACGCCCGCTCGGCCACTGCGCAGGCGCGGTTCACGGGGCTCCTGGTGGTCGCGATGCCCACCGGTGCGGCGCTCTTCGCGGAGCTGATCGAGCCCGGGTTCGTCCGCGCCCTCGTCTCGAACGGCGCCTCGGCCGCGCTGCTGGCCGTCGCCGCGGCGTTTCAGCTCGGGGGCTTCGCCGCGATCCGGCGTCTGTCGCGAGTGGAGCCATGAGCTGCGGGCCGGGCAGCGCGAGGACGCGGCGAGCAGGCTCGGCGTTGGGCCGACCGCCGACCCCGGCCCTCGGGTGACCGCGCCGGCGCTCGTCGCCCTCGCCGTCCTGCTTGGGGCCGCCGGGCTTTGGGAGCTGGCGGGCAGCAGGGGCGAGGAGATCGGACACTCGGCGCGGACGGTGGTGGCGGCGCTGAGCGGCGATCGGGTCCGCACGCTCGCGGGCGCGGCGCTGTGGCTGCGGATCCCCGAGCGGCTCGAGCGGGCGGGCCTCGCCCGGCGCGTTCCGGTTGGAGCGATCCTGGTGGCGAAGCTCGCCGGGGCCGTGCTTGGGGCGACCCTGGGGGTATTGGGATCGCCCGCGGTGCCCGGCCGGCTCGCGATCGTGGTTTCGGCGGCGCTGCCCGCGGCGGGCTTCGTCGCTCCGGAGGCGATTCTCGAGCGGACCGCGCGCCGGCGCCGCGCGCGCCTCGTCCAATCCCTTCCCGACGCGCTCGACCTCCTCGCGGTGGGGACGGCCGCGGGGCGCAGCCCGGCGACCGTCCTCCGCGAGATCGCGAGCGGCGCCACGGGACCGCTTGCCGCGGAGCTTGCGATCACGGTCGCCGAGATCGAGTGCGGCCGGCCGCAGCGCGACGCGATTGCGGCCCTTCGCGACCGCGTGCCCGGCGCGGGCCTCGGGGCGCTGGCGGCGGCCCTCGACCGCTCCCGCCGATTCGGTTCGCCGCTCGCCGCCCAGCTCCACGAGCAGGCGGCGGCTCTTCGCCGCGACGCCCGTCGCCGCATCGAGGAGCGGGCGGCCCGCGCGGCGCCGAAGATCCAGCTCGTGGTCGCCCTCGTCCTCGTGCCCTCGGTCTTGCTGATGATCCTCGCCGCCCTCGTCGCCCACTCCGACGCGTTGTTCGGAGCCCTCTAGGGCTAATCAGCGGCCGCCTCGAGGCACCGCCGCTGCAACGCGGCTTGCATCTCTGAGAGCAACGGACCCGTGGCGCGGTCGCGCGCGGCGGCGAGAAACCGCTCCACCAAGCCGATTTCGAGCTCCGCGGAGCCCGGATAGCAGTTCCGTCCGACGGATCCGGTCCCATCTGCGGCGAGATTGTGTTGCAAAGTGGGGAGCAGTGGGGTAGCGTGGCGACTCGATCTGACCCACGGGCCGGGGTGGTGAGGCTCCTCCCACCTCGCCACCCCGGCCCAAATCTTCTTGCGGCTCGGCCGCTCGGACCTCCCGAACCAAGGACCAACGATTGGCGTTTCGCGGCCACTATGAGCACAGCCTCGACTCCAAGGACCGGCTCACGGTCCCGGCCCGGTTTCGCGTCGCGCTCGCCGATGGCGTGGTTCTATCCGCCGGCCTCGACCCCTGCGTCGAGGTGTATCCCACCGCCGAGTACACCCGGTTCGAGGAGCAGGTCCTCGGCGAGCTCAATCCGCTGAGCCGCCACGGCCGCATGATGCGAAGGCGCTTCCACGGCCGCTCCCACGATGAGGAGCTCGACTCCGCCGGGCGCATTCGTATCCCCCGCCACCTGATCGAGCACGCTGGACTCGAGGAGGGCGCGTGCGTGGTGATCGGCGTCGCCGACCATCTCGAGATCTGGAACCAGCGGACCTGGGGTGAGCACGACGCGGAGATCGACGCCACCGCCGCCGAGATCGCCGAGGAGCTGGCCGGCGGGGCGGGCGGCTGAGTGCTGAGGGGCGGGACCACGATCCCGAGATGGCCACACTGATGTACATGCCCACCGAGCACGTCCCGGTCCTCGCCACTGAGCTGATCGAGATGCTCGACCCCCGTCCCGGCGAGACGGCGATCGACTGCACGTTCGGCGCCGGTGGCCACGCCCGCCTCGTCGCCGAACGCCTGGGCGCGGGCGGGACGCTCATCTGCATCGACCGCGACCCGGCCGCCCAGGAGCGCTTCGACGAGCTGGAGGCCCAGCTCGACTGCCGGCTTTGCCTCATGCGCGCCGACTTCGCGTCGGCCCTCGCCCAGCTCCGGGACGAGGGCGTCCGCGCCGACCTCGCCTACATGGACCTCGGCGTCTCCTCGCTGCAGCTGGACGCGGCGGAGCGAGGCTTCTCCTACTCCTACGACGCGGCCCTCGACATGCGCATGGATCCCGATCAGCCGCTCTCGGCCGCCGACCTCGTCAACGACTGGCCCGCCGAACGGCTCGCGGCGGTGATCCGCGAATACGGGGAGGAGCGTCACGCCCGGTCGATCGGGCGCGAGATCGCCCGCCGGCGACCGCTCGAGACCACCGCGGAGCTGGTCGAGGCGATCCGGGCGGCTGTCCCGCCGGCGTACCGGTTCGGCCGCGGCCATCCGGCGAAGCGGACCTTCCAGGCGATCAGGATCGCCGTCAACGACGAGCTCGATCTCCTGGACCGAGCGCTCCCGCTGGCCTGGGAGTTGCTCCGCGAGGGCGGCCGGTTTGCCGCGATCTCGTTTCACTCGCTCGAGGACCGCCGCGTGAAGCGCTCTCTGGCCGATCGGGCCCGGGGGTGCGTCTGCCCGCCGGAGCTCCCCGTCTGTCAGTGCGGGCGGGAGCCCGAGGCCGAGCCGCTCTCCCGCCGAGCGCTTGCCGCCACGCCCGAGGAGATCGAGCGGAATCCACGGTCACACTCGGCGCGCCTGCGTGGCGCCCGCAAGCTTTCGAGGGGTACGGCGCCGGGCACCGAACGAAGGGAGATCCGATGACGCCCGCGACCGCAACGGCGCGGCGCGCCGCCTCGGCGCCGGCCCGCCGCCCGCAATCCCGGCCCACGCGCCCCTCGCCGGCGCCACGATCGCCTCGGCGGCGTTCGCCTGCTCGATCCCAGCGGCGCAGGCCAACGGCGCCGATGCCCGCGCGGCTCGTTCCGATCGCGATCGGCCGGACCGCGGGCGCGGTCTCGGGACTCGCCGAGTCGGGCCTGGTTCACCGGCTCGTGCGGGGGCGCCTCTGGATCGGCGCTCTGACCACGCTCTTGATCGGGATCGTCGCGCTCAACGTCCTCGCCTTGAGCTTCAACGCCACCGCGTCGCGGACGGGGCTGCAAACGGATGTCCTCAAGCGCCAGATCTCAACGCTGAGGGCCCAGATCGCGGCGGCCGGAGCCTCGAACGAGCGAGTCCAGGCCGAGGCCAGGAGGCAGGGCTTGATCGTGCCCGAGCCGGGCTCGATCACCTACCTTGCGCCGAGCGCGGACGACGCCGCGACGGCGGCCAGGCGGCTCACCTCCGGGGAGCTCGTCGCCGGGGTCCCGAACGCCCCGGCGCCGGCGAGCTCCTCCCCCCCCGCAACGGAGACGACCACCGCGGTGCCGCCCCCCGCGGCCGGGAGCACCGACCCGGCGGTGCAGTCCCCGCCGGCGAGCTCGACCGCGACGAACCCCAGCCCAGGGCCCACATCCGCCCCGAGCGCCGGCTCCACCCCCACCGTGACCACGGGCTCGGTGACCTCGAGCCCGGCGCCGGGCGGCGGCACATCCGCGGGAGGCGGCGTGGCGGCGCCATGATCGAGCGCCGCATCGGCCTGCTGTTCGCGTGCTTTCTGCTGCTCTTGCTGGTCGCGATCTCGCGGGCGGCCTGGGTGCAGGGGATCCAGGGCAGCGGCCTCAGCGCGGATGCGCGCAGCCAGCAGACGCAGACCGTCACGATCCCGGGCCAGCGGGGCCGGATCCTCGATCGCAAGGGCCGAGAGCTCGCCGTATCCGAGGACGCCGCCGACGTCGTCGCGACGCCGTACCAGGTCAGGGATCCCGCCTCGGCTGCCCGACGGCTCGGCTCGCTGCTCGGCGTTCCGGAGACTCAGATCCTGCGCCAGCTCGCCGACCGATCGTCGGGGTTCGCCTATCTGGCGCGCCAGGTCGACCTCGGAACCGCGGACAGGGTCCGCCGGCTCGACATCACGGGCATCTCGACCGTCCCTTCCTCGCGGCGCGTCTACCCCGAGGGCAAGCTCGCGGCACAGGTGATCGGGACGGTGGGCGTCGACGCCCAGGGGCTCACCGGTCTCGAGGCGGCCGAGAACGATCTGCTCGGCGGCGCCAACGGCGAACGCACCGTGACCGTGGACGGACTCGGGAAGGAGATCGAGCGAAACACGGTCTCGAGCGCCAAGCAGGGCGAGGACCTGCGACTGACGATCGACGCCGGGATCCAGGCTCGCACCGAGGAGGTGCTGGCCAAGGTCGCCCAGACGTACCACCCCAAGGGGGCTACGGCGATCGTCATGGACCCGCGTAACTCCCAGGTGCTAGGGATGGCCGACTGGCCGACGGTGGACCCCAGCAACCCGGCGGCAGCCGATCCGAGCGCGCTCCAGAACATGGCCACCGGGTTCACCTACGAGCCGGGCTCGACCTTCAAGGCGTTCACGGTCGCCGGTGCGCTCTCCGAACATCAGGTGACGCCGAGCACGGTGTTCGAGCTCCCCACGGAGATCCAGGTGGCAGACCGCACGATCTCCGACGCCGAGCCGCGAGGCCCCGAGAGCCTCACGGTGGCGCAGATCCTGGCCCAATCGTCGAACGTGGGAGCCGTGAAGATCGGCTTGGAGCTCGGCGCCCAACGCTTCTACGACTGGGTGCGCAAGTTCGGGTTCGGCGATCCCACCGGCAGCGGGTTTCCCGGTGAGGAGCGAGGGATCGTCCCGACGCCCTCTGAGTTCTCGGGCTCGACCATGGGGAACCTGCCCATCGGCCAGGGCCTCTCGGTGACGCCGATCCAGATGGCCGCCGCGTACTCGGCGATCGCCGACGGCGGCATCCTGCGCGCCCCCCAGCTCGTGATGGACGAGGGCGACACGGCGATGACCGAGCCGCCGGGCCATCGAGTGATCAGCTCGAAGACCGCCACCCAGCTTCGCCACATGCTCGAGGGCGTTCTCGCGCCCGGAGGTACCGCCTCCGAGGTGAGCGTTCCCGGCTACACGCTCGCGGGCAAGACCGGAACCGCCCAGGTGGCTGTGAACGGGACCTATTCGGACTCCAAGTTCGTAGCCTCGTTCGTGGGCTTTGCCCCGGCCGAGGACCCCAAGCTCCTAGTCGCCGTCGTCGTCAACCAGCCGCATGGCAACTACTACGGCGGCACGGTTGCCGCGCCCGCCTTCGGGGAGATCGCAAAGTTCGCGCTTCCATACCTCCGCATCCCGCCGGGCCATGGCGGCGGCTCAGCTTCCGCGGCTTCCCCGGGGCCGTGACTCGGGCGGCCTACAGGGCGTCCATAAAATCGCGTCGATGAAGCTCCGTGAGCTGCTCGCCGGCTCCGACGTCGTCGAGGTCGCCGGGGACGACGAAGTGGACGTCGCAGGCCTCGCCTACGACAGCCGACGCGTGCGCCCCGGGTCGCTGTTCTTCTGCGTGGTCGGCGAGCGATCGGATGGCCACGACTTCGCGCCGGGCGCGGTGGAACGAGGCGCGGTCGCGCTCGTCGTCGAGCGATTCTGCGACCTTCCGGTGGCCCAGGTTCGGGTTCGGGATGCCCGCGCCGCGATGCCGCCGATCGCGGTTCGGTTCTTCGGCGATCCCACGGCGAGCCTACGGGTGGCCGGGGTGACCGGCACCAACGGGAAGACGACCACGGCGTTCCTCGTTCGCACCATCCTCGAGGCCCACGGGGTGCGCACCGGCCTTTTGGGCACGGTGAAGCGGGTGGTCGGCGGAGCGGAGGAGGAGGTCGAGCGCACCACCCCTGAGGCGATCGACCTGCAGGCGACCTTCCGTCGCATGCTCGGTGCGGGCGATTCGGCCTGCACGATGGAGGTGTCCTCTCACGCGCTGGCGCTGGGGCGGACGGCGGGCGTCCGGTTCGCCGTCGCCGTGTTCACGAACCTGACGCAGGACCACCTCGACTTCCATGGGGGGATGGAGGACTACTTCGAGGCCAAACGCGGGTTGTTCGCCGCATCCGGTCAGGGAGCCTGGAGCGGGGCGCGGCCCCGGGTTCAAAGGGCGCTCGTGAACGTCGACGACGGCTACGGCCGGCGGCTCGCGGTGGAGCTTCGAAGCGCGGGCGAGCCGCCCCTCTCCACCTTCTCCCCGGGTGGGGCGGAGGGCGCGGACTACCGGGCGGTCGATGCGGCCTTCGACGCGTCGGGGTCGCGCTTCGTGTGCGTATTCGGCGACCAGGCGGTCGACGTGCGGACACCCTTGCCGGGGCACTTCAACGTCGAGAACGCCCTCGCGGCGCTGGCGGCGACCCAGCTCCTCGGGGTGCCGATCTCGGCGGGCGCCGCGGCGCTCGCCGAGCCGGAGCGGATCCCGGGCCGATTCGAGCCGGTGGAGGAGGGACAGCCGTTCGCCGTCCTCGTCGACTACGCGCACACCCCCGATTCGCTCTCGAACGTGCTGGTCGCGGCGCGCCGCCTGACCGAGGGCCGGGTGATCGCCGTGTTCGGGTGCGGCGGCGACCGCGACCGCGAGAAGCGCCCGCTCATGGGGGGGATCGCGTCGAGGCTCGCGGACGTATGCGTGATCACCTCAGATAACCCCCGCTCCGAGGATCCGGAGGCGATCATCGACGAGATCGTCGCCGGCATCCCGGGGCACGGGGAGGGACGCGACGACGTCAGGGTGGAGCCCGACCGTCGGGCGGCGATCGCGGAGACGCTGGCCGACGCCGAGCCGGGAGACACCGTGGTGATCGCGGGCAAGGGGCACGAGCAGGGCCAGGAGTTCGAGGGCGGGCGCAAGATCCCGTTCGACGACCGCGAGGTGGCGCGCGACGAGCTTCGCCGCCTCCGCAGCCGCTCCGGGGCATGATCGAGCTCTCGCCGGAGCGGATCGCGGCTGCGACAGGGGCGGAGATCGCCGTCGCCGGGCCCGGCGGTCGGCCCGAACGGGCGGCGGTCGACTCCAGGCAGCTGCGCGCCGGAGACCTGTTCTTCGGGCTTCCGGGGGAGCGCGAGGACGGGGGCGAGTACGCGGCCGCGGCGCTCCGCGGCGGAGCGTGGGGTGTGGTGGTGGCCCCAGCGCGGGCGCGAATGCTCGCCGAGCGATCCTCCGACGGGGAGCCGGGTGGTTGGGTGTTCGGCGCCGAGGATCCGCTGGGTGCCCTTCAGGGGCTCGCCACCGCGTGGCGCCGGGCGCTGGGCTGCCGGGTGGTCGGGGTGACGGGATCGGTCGGCAAGACCTCGGTGAAGGACATCTGCCACGCGATCCTCCCGCAGAGGGTCCACGCCAGCCGCGAGAACTACAACACGGAGGTCGGCTTGCCCCTGGCGGTGCTCGAGGCTCCACCGGAGTCCGAGGTGCTGGTGCTCGAGATGGCGATGCGCGGACGCGGGCAGGTCGCCGAGCTGTGCGAGATCGCCGAGCCCGACATCGCCGCGATCACGAACATCGGCCCCGTTCACCTCGAGCTGCTCGGGACACTCGATGCGATCGCCGAGGCCAAGGCGGAGATCCTCAGCGAGCTGACCGAGCGCGACCGGGCGGTCATCCCGGCGGACGCGGACGCGCTCGAGCCCCATCTCCACGACCGGCTGGTGACGGTCACGTTCGGGCCGGGCGGGGACGTGTTCGCGCTGGAATGGAGGGGCGACGGGCGCTCCATCGAGGCGACCGTCGGCACGCCGGCTGGCGAGGCCCGCTTCCGCTTCCCGTTCGGGGAGGAGCACAACCTCACCAACGCGCTCGCCTCGATCGCGATCGGGATCGCTCTCGAGACCTCGGTCGACGAGATGGCGCGACGGGCGCCGCGGATAACCTTCTCGCGCCTCAGGGGCGAGCTCATCGATCTCGCCGGCGGAATCCTCCTCGTGAACGACTGTTACAACGCGAACCCGGTTTCGATGCGCGCCGCGCTCGACCACCTGGTCGCCCTCCCCGGCAAGGGTCGGCGCGCGGCGGTGCTCGGCGAGATGAGAGAGCTCGGCCCCGACGCCGCCGACTATCACCGTGACGTGGGATCCCGCGTCCGGCAGTTCGGGGTGGGTCCGGTCCTCGGCGTCGGCGAGCTGGCCCGCGACTACGGGCCCGACCTCTGGGCGCCCGACGCGCGGGCCGCGGTCCCGCTGGCGGAATCGATGCTCGCCGACGGGGATGTGGTGCTGGTCAAGGGCTCGCGAGGGGTGGGGCTCGAGCTGGTGAGCGACGAGCTGGTCGCCCGTCGAGGGACATCCAAGAAGTGAGCCTCCTCCTC
This sequence comes from Actinomycetota bacterium, assembly GCA_046730395.1. Classification (GTDB taxonomy): domain Bacteria; phylum Actinomycetota; class Thermoleophilia; order Solirubrobacterales; family 70-9; genus AC-56. The sequence continues at coordinate 8,718 of JBKPIV010000009.1, forward strand.
GGCATCATCGGGTCGGCGACCGTCGACCGAGCCCAGATCCTGATCGCCGGGATGGCGGCGATGCTGATCACGATCTTCCTCGGGCCCAAGTTCATCGCGTTCCTGAGAGAGCGCGAGTTCGGCCAGCAGATTCGCGAGGAGGGCCCGGAGGAGCACCACTCCAAGGCCGGCACGCCCACGATGGGGGGGCTGATCCTGTTCGTCGCGATCGCCGTCCCCTACCTGGTGCTCGGTCCCCGCGACACCCAGAGCCTCGCCGTGTTCGGCGTCGCGCTGGGCGCCGGCGCATTGGGGTTCGCCGACGACTACATCAAGGTCACCAAACGCCGGTCCCTCGGTCTCCCGGCGCGTTGGAAGCTCTTGGTTCAGATCGCGCTGGCGATCGGGCTGTGGTGGGTGGCCACCAAGAAGGTCGGGCTCGATCCGCGTCTCCAGGTGCGGATCTTCGATGCCCAGCTCTACATCGGGCCGGTGCTCTACGTGCTGATGATCTTCCTGGTGATCGCGGGGGCCTCGAACGCGGTCAACCTCACCGACGGGCTGGACGGGCTCGCGGCCGGATCGTGCGGGATCGTCCTCCTCGCCTACACCGCGATCACGATCACGAGCGGGCAGCGGGGCCTCGCGCTGCTGTCGGCCTGCCTGGTGGGGGCGTCGGTGGGGTTCCTGTGGTTCAACTCGTTCCCGGCGGCGATCTTCATGGGCGACACCGGGTCGCTCGGCTTAGGGGCGGCGATCGGCGCGCTCGCGGTGATGACGCAGACCGAGCTGCTCCTGATAATCCTCGGCGGGATCTTCGTGATCGAGGCGCTCTCGGTGGCGATCCAGGTGCTGAGCTTCAAGATGTTCCGGCGCCGGGTGCTGCTGATGGCGCCGGTTCACCACCACTTCGAGATGATGGCGTGGTCGGAGACCAAGATCATGCTGCGCTTCTGGATCGTGGCCGCGGTGTGCGCCGGCATCGGCTACACGCTCTACCAGAACTCGATCGGTTAGCCGACGCCGCTCACCGTGCGCCACGACTGCCAGGTGATGCGCAGGATCACGAGCGTGATGCCCAGGCCGATCGGGGGTCGGCGATCGGCGCTCCCAGGGCCACGACGGCGGCGGTCGCGACGACCGCGAGGCTGACGTAGGCGTCGGCGCGGGCGTGGCTTCCGTCGGCGATCAAGGCCGGGCTCCGGAGCTTCCTGCCGGCGCGAAGCCGCATCCGCGAGGCCGCCGAGTTGCCGGCGACCCCGATGACCCCGGCTCCGGCGAGGGCCCAGAGGTGATCTGGGGTCGACGGATCGATGAGGCGGGAGACGGCCTCCGCCCCCGCCACGCACGCCGAGACGAGGATCGCCGCGACCACGAACAGCCCCGCGAAGCGCTCGGCGGGCCGCGATCCGATGACGAAGGCGATGCCGAGCGGGATCGCGGTCGAGGCGTCGCCGGCGTTGTGGATCAGGTCGGCGAGCAGCGCGATGCTGCCGCTCGCCACGAAGACGACGGCCTGGGCGGCCGCCGCGGCCGCGAGGACGGCGAGCGACAGCGTGACCGCGCGCAGCCCCTCGCGTGAGCGCTTGACGCTCTCGTCGATGAGGCCGTGAGAGTGGCGGTGCGGGGTGACCGCGTGATCAGCCACCAGCGGTGAGACTAGGGAACGTGAACGAGCAGTCGTCAAGGCGCCGCCCCTCCCCACCGCCCGGCCCCTATCTGGTGGTGGGGCTCGCGCGATCCGGCCAGGCGGCCGCGCGGATACTCGCTGAGCGCGGCGAGGAGGTTGCCGGCTGCGACTCCGGGGCGCCCGAGGGGGCCGAGGAGCTGGCCGCGGCGGGGGTGAGCGTGCGCCTCGAGACCGACGGGGTCCCGTTGCTCGACTCGGCCCGCTGCATCGTCAAGAGCCCCGGGGTGCCGCGAGGGGCGCCCGTCGTCGCCGGTGCGCTCGAGGCGGGGATCCCGGTCCTCGGCGAGCTCGAGCTCGCTTGGCGCCTCTTGCCCAACCCCTTCGTCGCGGTGACGGGGACCAACGGCAAGACCACCGTGGCCGAGCTCCTGGGGCACGTGTGGGGCACGGCGGCCGCGCCGGCCGCGGTGGCCGGAAACGTGGGGACCCCGCTAGCGGCGCTGGTCGGCGAGATCGCGGCCGAGGCCACCGTGGTCTGCGAGTGCTCGAGCTTCCAGCTCGAGGACGCGGACGCGTTCGCGCCCGAATGCGCGGTGCTCCTCAACGCGACCCCCGACCACCTCGATCGCCACGCGACGTTCGACGACTACCTCGCCGCGAAGCTGCGGATCTTCGCGAATCAGGGAAACGACGACCTCGCGGTCTTCAATGCCTCGGAGCCGGCGCTTCGCGGCCTCGATCTGGGCGGCTGCGCGCGGCGCGTCGCCTACTGCCGAGGAGCCGACCCGGACTGCGAGGTGTCCCTGAGCATCGGCGTGATCTTCGCCGCCGGCGAGCCCTTGATCGAGGCAAGCGCGCTTAGCCTCCCGGGCGCGCACAACGCCGACAACGCGATGGCCGCGGCAGCGGCCGCGCTGGGAATGGGCATCCACCGCGGTGACGTTGCGGCGGCGCTCGCGAGCTTTCCCGGGGTCCCGCACCGGCTCGAGCGGGTCGCCGAGGTCGACGGCGTCACCTACGTCAACGACTCCAAGGCGACCAACGTGGCCGCCGCCGCCGCGGGGCTGCGCTCGTTCGAGGGCGGGGTGAGGGCGATCCTCGGCGGCTCGCTCAAGGGCGGCGGCTTCGCGGAGCTAGCGGCGCCGGTCCGCGAGCGTTGCGTCGCCTGCTACCTGATCGGCGACGCCGGGGAGGCGCTCGCCCGCGACCTGGAGCCCACCCGAGCCGCCGGAGTCGAGCTGCGGCGCTGCGATGATCTCGCCCAAGGGGTGCGGGGCGCCGCGACGGACGCCCGGCCGGGCGAGACGGTCCTGCTCTCCCCGGCGTGCGCCAGCTTCGATGCCTACCGGGACTTCGAGGAGCGCGGCGAGGCCTTCCGCGCGCTCGTGCGGGAGCTTTCCGCGTAGCAGGTTCGCGCCCGCCGGGCGCGAAATCTCATGGAATGACGGCGACCTCGCTCTCGCGCCTGGGCCCGCGCGGCCGCAGGCGTTCCGGGACGCAGCCGATCGAGTACAACCTCCTGCTCACCGCGACGCTCTGCCTGCTCGCCTTCGGCGTCGTCATGGTGTTCAGCGCGAGCTCGACGACCGCGCTCCTCGGGAAGAGCGGGGACAGCGCCTATTACCTGAAGCGCACCGCGGTGATCGGCGCGATCGGGCTCGTGGTGATGCGGGTTATGTCCGCGCGCGGACTGCGACTCCTGCGCCCGCTGACTCCGCTCCTGCTCGCGGGCTCGTTCATCCTGCTGTTCGCGGTCCTGGTCCCGGGCGTGGGCGTCTCCACCAACGGGGCCAGCCGCTGGATCGGCGCCGGCCCGCTCCAGGTACAGCCCGCGGAGCTGGCGAAGCTCTCGCTCGTCCTCTACGGCGCCCACGTGCTGACGGCGAGACCGCGGATGGTCCGCTCGATCCGCACGCTCGTCCCGTACCTGTCGATGGTCGCGCTCGCCTGCCTGCTCATGGTCGCGGAGCCCGACCTCGGCACGGCGATCGTCGTCTGCCTCACGAGCGCGGCGCTGCTCGTCGCCGCCGGCGTGAGGATCCGCCAGCTGGCGCTGCTCGCCGGCGCGATCGGCGCGGTCCTCCTCCTCGCGATCCTCGTGGAGCCCTACCGGGTACACCGCCTCGCCGGCTTCCTGAACCCCACCGGGGACCCAAACGGGGCGGGCTTTCAGGCGATCCAGGCGAAGATCGCGCTCGGCTCCGGCGGCGTCTTCGGCGTAGGGCTGGGGCAGAGCCTGCAGAAGGCCTTCTACCTGCCCGAGGCGCACACGGACATGATCGCCGCCGTGATCGGCGAGGAGCTCGGGTTCGCAGGGATCTCGGTGCTGGTCGGGCTGTTGGGGCTCTTCGGTTACGCGGGGCTGCGCGCGGCGCAGAGGGCACGCGATCACTACGCGAAGCTGCTCGCGGCGGGGCTCACATCTCTGATCCTGATCGAGGCGATCGTCAACCTGTTCGCGGTCCTCGGCTTGGCGCCGCTCACCGGGGTGCCGCTGCCCTTCGTCTCCTACGGCAACTCGAGCCTGCTCGTGATGCTCGCCGCCACCGGCTTGCTCCTGAACATCGCCCGCGGCGGCACGGCGGCGGCGCCCGCGCGGCGGCGGACCGACGCTGGGAGACTGCGGGTCGTCGACGGGGGCCGGACGGCGCGAGCCGTGGCCCGCGGGAGAGGAAGGAGCGTTTCGCGCAGTGCTAGGAGTCGTGATAGCCGCCGGCGGAACGGCCGGGCACGTCGTGCCCGCGCTGGCAGTCGCCGACGCGCTTCGGGATAAGGGCGCCGAGGTCTCCTTCCTCGGGACCCGCGATCGGCTCGAGGCCAGGCTGGTCCCGCAGGCCGGCTATGAGATCGATTTCCTGCGGGTGCGGGGCCTCGATCGAGCCTCGCCCGTGCGGGCGGCTCGGGCGCTGGGGCTCGCGGCCGCGGCGGTCCCCGCCGCTCGCCGCGTGCTGCGGCGTCGCCGTCCCGACGCCGTGATGGGCGGCGGAGGGTACGTGGCGGGTCCGGCCGGGCTCGCGGCCCTGTCGAACCGCGTGCCGCTCGTCCTCACCGAGGCCGACCGCCACCTCGGCCTCGCCAACCGGCTGCTGGCCCCGCGCGCACGCCGCGTTTGCCTGGCCTTTCCGATTCCGGGCCGCGACCGCGAGCCCTACCTCGTCACCGGACGTCCGGTCTCGGCGCTCATCGGCCGCGCCGACCGCGGCGCGGCGCGGGCTCGCTTCGGGATCGAGGCCGAGCGCTGTCTGCTCGTCTTCGGCGGCAGCCAGGGCGCCCGGTCGCTCAACCTCTGCGCGCTGGACGCTTTCCTCGGCGACGGTCCCGGGGCGCACGGGCGTGAATACCACGTGCTCCAGATCGCCGGGACGCGGGACTACGTGCTCGCCCGCGAGCGGCTGGCCGCCTCTTCGGGCGCGGAGCGCTACACGCTCCTCGAGTACGAGCCGAGCCTGGCCGACGCGCTCGCGGCCTGCGACCTCGTGCTCGCCCGAGCGGGCGGTTCGATGTTCGAGCTCGCCGCCGCCGGCCGTCCCGCGATCCTCGCCCCCTACCCCCACGCGTCCGCTCGGCATCAGCACGCGAACGCGGCGTGGATGGTCGAGGCCGGCGCGGCGATCGTGGTCGAGGATGCCGAGCTCGACGCCGCCACGCTCGTCCGCATCGTCGGCGAGCTGTTCGCCGATCCCGCGCGCCTCGAGCGGATGGCGAGCGCCTCACGCTCGCTGGCGCGTCCCGACGCGGCCGAGCGGGTCGCCGACGAGGTGCTGAAGGCCGCCCAGGCGCGATGATCGGGGTCCGGCATTCGTCGCGCGAACGACGAAGGAGGCAGAATCGGTGACCGCCTGGACCGATCGGAAACTTCACTTCATCGCCATCGGTGGGGCGGGCATGAGCGCCCTCGCGCTGGTGTGCCATCGCCTGGGCGCGCGGGTCAGCGGGTCCGACCGCGCCGAGAGCTCTTACGTGAAGCGACTCCGGGCGGCCGGCCTCGCCCCCCGGATCGGCCACGACGCCGATGCCGTGCCGCCCGATGCGGAGGTCGTCGTCTCCACCGCCGTTCCAGCCGCCAACCCGGAGCTCGTGCGGGCCTGCGAGCGCGGGCAGCGGATCGTCCACCGCGGCGAGCTCCTCGCCGAGCTCTGCGCGACCAAGCGATTGATCGGGGTTGCGGGCACGCATGGGAAGACGACAACGGCGGGGATGCTCGCGCACGCCATGGCCACGAGTCCAGAGACGAGCTTCGTGCTCGGCGGCGAGCTACCGGGTGCCGGCGAGAACGGTGAGACGACGAACGCCCGCTGGGGCGATGGCGAATGGGTGATCGCCGAGGCCGACGAGTCGGATGCCAGCTTCCTGCGCCTGGAGCCGGAGGTAGCCGTGGTCACGAACGTCGAGCTCGACCATCACTCGCGGTGGTCATCGCGAGCCGAGCTCCTCGACGCCTTCCGGCGCTTCTGCGCGCCGGCCCGCGGCCTGGCGTTGCCCGCCGATGGCTCGCTCGACGCGCTCGCCCGGGAGCAGGCGATCGTCCGGTTCGACGCCGGGACGCCCGGACCGGAGCTCCGCCTCCGGATCCCCGGCAGCCACAATCTGGTGGATGCCCGGGCCGCGCTCGCCGCGATCGAGCTCGCCGGGCTCGACGTCGATGCGGCCGCGGAGCGCCTGTCCGGGTTTCCGGGCATCCTGCGCCGCCTCGAGTTCAAGGGCCGCCGCAACGGGGCGGTCATCTACGACGATTACGCGCACCACCCGACCGAGGTCAGCGCGACGCTGGCCGCGCTCAGGGAGCTGGGCCCGCGCCGCCTGATCGCGGTGTTCCAGCCGCATCTTTACTCCCGCACCAAGGCCCTCGGGGTGGGCTTCGGGCAGGCGCTGGCCGCCGCGGACGAGATCGGCGTGCTGGACGTGTACCCGGCGCGTGAGGAGCCGATCGGGCCGCTCGCCGGCGTGAGCGGACTGGCGGTTGCCCGCGCGGCGGCCGATCGGGCCGACGGGCGCCCCGTCTGGTGGCTGGTCGATGCCGAGCGTGCGGAGCGGGCCCTCGCGCCGCGGCTTCGAGACGGGGACCTGCTGGTCACGATCGGGGCCGGTGACATCTTCAAGCTGGCCGACGCGTTGGTGGCCGGGGCGAGCGGCGAGCGGCGAGCGGCGAGCGCTGAAAGGAAGCCCGGGTGAAGGTTCCCGCGGGCACAGAGCGCGACTTTCCCCTGGCCCGCCTCAGCACGGTGCGCGCCGGCGGGCGGGCCGACCTCTTCGCGCGCCCGACCGGCGAGGAGGAGCTCGTCGAGCTTCTTCGGTGGGCCGCCGCGGAGGCGGTGGAGGTGGGGGTCGTGGGCTCGGGCTCGAACCTCCTGATCTCCGACTCAGGCTTCCGCGGGTTGGTCCTGAGGCTCGACGGCGAGCTGAGCGAGATCGAGCGTCATGGGACGCGCGTCGTCTGCGGCGCCGGAGCGCGGCTTCCGTCCGCCGCCGCCAAGACGGCGCGCTGGGCGCTTACCGGCCTCGAATTCGGCATCAACATCCCGGGGACCGTCGGCGGCGCGGTGAAGATGAACGCGAACGCCTACGGCGGCGAGCTGGGGCGGGTGCTGGAGTGGGTGAACGTCGCCACCGCGGGCGGGATCGAGCGCCGCGCCCCCGGTGACCTCGACTTCTCCTACAGGCGCTCGAACCTGAGGCCCGGCGAGGTCGTCTCCCGAGCCTCGTTCCAGCTCGCGGACGGCGACTCATCCGAGATCAAGGACACCCTGGCCGGGATGCGCGGCAGGCGGCAGGCCGCGCAGCCATCCGGGATCAAGACGTTCGGCTCGACGTTCAAGAACCCGGCCGACGATCCGCGCGTCGCGGGCCGCACGGCGGGGCAGCTGCTCGACGCCGCCGGATGCCGCGGGCTCCAGGTCGGCGGCGCGAGGTTCTCCGAGGTACACGCCAACTTCGTCGAGAACGCGGGAAACGCCACCACCGCCGACATCCTCGCGCTGATGGCCGAGGGTCGCCGCCGCGTCCACGAGCGCTTCGGGGTCATCCTCGAGCCCGAGGTGCAGGTCCTGGGCCAGGTGGAGTGGCCTCAGGGCTGGGATCTGTCGAGCAAAAGCAGCAATTAGCACGCGCGGGCGCGGCCTCGTGTGCACCCGGGGCAGGAAGCCATCCGGGCGAGGGCGAACCATAAGCGCGTGAGGACCTCCGCCGCGACGGCAGCCGGCAAGCGACGCGCGAGCGCGCGCACCGGGAACCGGCGCGCCGAGCGCCGGCCCCCGTCGGGTCCATCGCCGGGCCTGCCCCGGGCACCGCGGGTCGCCCGAGGGGCGCCGAGGCGTCGTCGAATGCGACTCCCGACGAGAGCGCGCAAGCGGGACTCCGCCCGGTCGCGATGGGTCGCCTGGCGCCGCCGGGCGTTGGTGGTCGCGCTCGCCGCCGGCGTCCTCGCGATCGCGTACTTCGCGTGGTTTCGGGACTCCTCGCTGGTGGCGGTGAACGACGTCAGGGTCGAGGGCGCGACCAGCACCGATCGCGACCGGATCGTCTCGGCGCTGACCGATGCGGCCCGGGGGATGACGACCCTGCACGTCCAGACCGATCGCCTGCGGGCGGCGGTGAGCGGCTTTCCGACCGTCGCCTCGGTGAGCGCCGACCCAAGCTTCCCCCACGGCCTGACGATCCACGTGACCGAACGACGGCCCGTGCTGGTCGTCGCCGACGGCGACCGCCAAGTACCCGTCGCCGCCGACGGGTCCTTGCTTCCGGGGGTCAAGGTGAGCGCGGCCCTCCCACATCTGCGGGTGAGCTCGCTGCCCGGCACGGGCCGCCTGGGCGGCGAGGCGCTATCGGAGGCGCGGGCGCTGGGCGCGGCACCCCCGCCGCTTCGGCCGCTGATCGCGGGCGCCGCGCTCACGCACGACTACGGCGTGGTCGTGGCCCTTCGCGGAGGAATCGCGCTGCGCTTTGGGACCGCCGATCGCCCAGCCGCCCAATGGGCGGCGGCCGCCGCTGTCCTCGCCGACCCCAAGCTCACCAGCCTCGCCTACGTCGACGTGCGAGTTCCCGAGCGTCCGGCGGTCGGGGGGTGACGGAGCCCTCGACCACAACCTGAGAGTCTGCCGGAGCCGGAAGATCTCAACCCGAGATAGAGGGTTGTCGGTTGCAGGATTCCGTGCCGATCTCGGCGGCGGCCGTTGACAGGGGTTCGCCTATGCCTTACCGTCGTGTGTTGCTTGAGGCTCTGAGCGGTTCAAAACACTCAACCATCGCTTGAGCCTCGGACGACGAAAACGGGAGATCCACAAAGGCACGAGCCCATGGTCGAGTCCTCGTACCTCGCGGTTATCAAGGTCGTAGGCGCGGGCGGCGGCGGCACCAACGCGGTCAGCCGGATGGTCGACGCTGGGCTGAAGGGCGTCGAGTTCATCGCCATCAACACGGACGTGCAGGCGCTGCAGGCGTGCGAGGCGGACATCAAGCTCTCGATCGGCCATCAGCTCACGAAGGGCCTCGGCGCCGGCGCGAACCCCGAGATCGGCGCGGGCGCCGCCGCCGAGAGCCGCGACGACATCAAGGAGGCGCTGAAGGGCGCCGACATGGTCTTCGTCACGACGGGCGAGGGAGGGGGCACGGGCACCGGTGCCGCCCCGATCATCGCCGAGATCGCCAAGGAGGAGATCGGCGCGCTCACGGTCGGCGTGGTCACGAAGCCCTTCGAGTTCGAGGGCAGCCGCCGCATGCAGCAGGCGCTCGACGGGACCGACAATCTGCGAGCCAAGTGCGACACGCTGATCATCGTCCCCAACCAGAAGCTGCTGGAGGTGGTCGAGCGGCGGACCTCGATCAGCGAAGCGTTCCGGATGGCGGACGACATCCTGCGCCAGGGGGTCCAGGGCATCACCGACCTGATCACGACCCCGGGTCAGATCAACCTCGACTTCGCCGACGTGCGCGCGGTGATGTCGGAGGCGGGCTCGGCGATGATGGGCATCGGCGCCGCCTCCGGCGAGAATCGAGCCACGGAGGCGGCGAAGATGGCGATCTCTTCGCCGCTGATGGAGGCATCGATCGATGGGGGGACGGGGATGCTCCTGAACTTCACGGGCTCCGAGGACCTGAACCTGTTCGAGGTCCACGAGGCGGCCGACATCGTGGTCTCGACCGCGGACCGCGGGGCCAACATCATCTTCGGAACCGTGATCGACCCGTCGATGGCCGACGAGGTGCGGGTCACCGTGATCGCGACCGGGTTCGAGGGCTTCGAGACCCTTGCCCGCCGCCCGATCCAGGTTCGCGACCGGGCGCGGCGCCGCGGCGTCAGCGGGCTGGGCGATCGGGAGCGTCGCGAGCTTCAGGTGACCGAGGGCGACATCGACGTCCCCGACTTCCTGCGCGGGCGATAGACCGTCTAGCCTCCGCGCCGTGGCCACCACGGCGCTGAAACGCACGGCCCTGTACGAGACGCACCGCGCGGCGGGCGCGAAGCTGGTGCCCTTCGCCGGCTGGGAGATGCCGGTGCAGTACGAGGGGGTCAGGCCGGAGCATCTCGCGGTGCGCTCGAGCTGCGGGGTCTTCGACGTCTCGCATATGGGTGAGGTCGCGACGGAGGGCCCCGAGGCGGGAGCGCTCCTGCAGCGACTGCTCTCCAACGACGTCTCGAAGCTCGAGATCGGGGGAGCGCAGTACTCGGTCCTCTGTCGCGAGGACGGCGGCATCCTCGACGACCTCTTCACATACCGGCCGGCGGAGGACCGCTACCTCACGGTCACGAACGCCGCCAACCACGACCGCGACCACGCCTGGTTCGCCGAACACGCCGCCGACTTCGACGCCTCGGTCAGGGACGCGATCAACGACTACGCGATGCTTGCGGTCCAGGGCCCGGAGGCCCGCTCCATCGTCGGCGGGCTCGCGGACGGCGAGCTGCCACCGCGCATGCACACCGCGACGCTTTCGGTCGCCGGCGCCCGGATGCTCGTCTGCGGCACGGGCTACACGGGGGAGGACGGCGTGGAGCTTCTGATGGCGCCGGACGCCGCCCCCGGCGTCTGGGGCGCGCTGGTCGGCGCGGGCGCGAGGCCGGCCGGCCTCGGGGCCCGCGACACGCTGCGGATGGAGGTCTGCTTCCACCTCTACGGCAACGACATGGGCGAGGAACGCAACCCGATCGAGGCCGGCCTCGGCTGGTGCTGCAAGGAGGGCACCGGCTTCATCGGCAGCCAGGCGGTCGCGGCGGCGCGCGAGCGCGGAACGGATCAGAAGCTGGCCCCCTTCGTCCTCACCGGTCCCGGGATCCCACGGCAGGGAAATGCCGTCGTCGCGGACGGGCGGGAGGTCGGCGTCGTGACCAGCGGGACCCTCTCGCCCTCGCTCGAGGTGGGGATCGGGATGGGCTACCTCGCGGCCGAGCTGGCCGCGCCGGGCACCGCGGTGCAGATCGACGTCCGGGGCAAGCGGCGGCCGGCGCGCATAGAGTCGAAGCCCCTGTACGACCCGAAGCGTCGCGCGGCGGACGGCGACGGAAAGGAGGCCTGAGTGGCAGAGGAGAGCTACCCGGAGGAGCTGCGCTACCACCCCGAGCACGACTGGGCCCGAGTCGAGGACACGGAGGCGACCTTCGGCATCACCTGGTACGCCCAGGACGCGCTCGGCGAGGTCGTCTTCTACGAGCCTCCTGAGGTCGGGTCCGAGGTGACCAAGGACCAGGCCTACGCGGAGGTCGAGTCGGTGAAGGCGGTATCCGACGTCTACGCGCCGCTCTCCGGGGAGATCCTCGCCGTCAACGACGCCGTAGCCGACAACCCGGAGCTCGTCAACGAGGACCCGTACGGTGAGGGATGGCTGGTCAAGGTGAGGCCCTCCGATCCCTCCGAGGCCGACCAGCTCATGGACGCGGCGGCTTATCGAAAGCTCCTCGAGGAGTCCGGCTAGACGGAGCCACCGGATGCCCTCGTAGCAAGCGCCGCGGCCCGCCTCACTAGGATCAATCGAGGAGTGAGTCGCGGGTGACCAGATACACCTCCGCAACCGACGCCGACCGGGGGGCGATGCTGAGCGCCATCGGCGTGGCCTCGGTGGACGAGCTGTTCGCCGACGTCCCGACCGATCTTCGCCTCGGCCGGCCGCTGGACCTCCCCGACGGCCTCTCGGAGACGGAGTGCTTCGACCACCTCTCGGCGCTCGCCGCCCGCAACGCCGACGCCGAGTCAGAGCTCTGCTTCCTGGGCGCCGGGATGTACGACCACTACGCGCCGGCGATCGTCGACGCGATCACGCAGCGCTCGGAGTTCCTGACCCCGTACACCCCGTACCAGCCCGAGGTCTCCCAGGGGGGCCTGCAGGTGATGTTCGAGTTCCAGACGGCGATCTCGGAGCTGACCGCCCTCCCGATCTCCAACGCCTCGCTGTACGAGGGGCCCTCGTCGGTCGCTTCCGCCGCGTATCTCGCGATGGGCGCCACGCGCCGCCGGCGGCTGGTCGTCTCCCGCGGCCTTCACCCGCACAGCCGCGAGACGCTCGTCACCTACGGGCGGGGATTCGGGGCCGAGGTGGTGGAGGTGGGCCTCGAGGGAGGGCTGACGGACGCCTCGGAGCTGGCGCAGGCGCTCGATACCGACGTCGCCGCGGTGTTCTGCCAGAACCCGAACTTCCTCGGAGCGGTCGAGGACCTCGAGGCGCTCGCCGCGGCGGCCAAGGAGGTGGGCGCTCTGACCGTGGCCTCGGTTGACGCGCTCACCCTCGGGGTCCTGCGGCCCCCCGGGGAATGTGGCGTCGACATCGCGGTGGGGGAGGGCCAGCCCCTCGGCGGCAGGCTGGACTACGGCGGTCCCTCGTTCGGGTTCTTCTGCGCCACGGAGGAGCACCTGCGCCGGATGCCGGGGCGGATCGCTGGCGAGACCACCGACGCCGACGGGCGCCGCGGCTTCGTGCTCGCCCTGCAGACGCGCGAGCAGCACATCCGCCGCGAGAAGGCGACGCACAACATCTGCACCTCGCAGGCGCTGAACGCGCTCGGCGGGGTCGTCTACCTGGCATGGCTCGGAAAGCGCGGGATCGTCGAGCTAGGCGAGCTCATGTGCCGGCGAACCGCGTACGCGCGCGAGCGGCTGGGGGCGATCGACGGCGCCGGGCTCCTGCACGACGCGCCCGTGGCGCGGGAGTTCGCGCTGCGGTTGGACGTCCCGGTGCCCGAGGTGCTGGATCGGGTCGCCGAGGACGAGATCGCCGCCGGGTATTGGCTGGGTAGGGAGTACCCCGAGTACGACGACGGCCTGCTGGTCGCGATCACCGAGCGGCGGTCCAAGGAGGACATCGACCGGCTCGCGGACTCGCTCCAGGCCGCGATCGCATCGAGTGTCGAGTTTGTTCGCCCAGCGCCAACAAAGTCGACGCTCGTTGGGGAGGCCGGGCCGTGAGCGCGACCGCTGCCACACCTACCCCGCCATCGACGGCCGAGATCCCCACGGCGCAGCAGCGCGAGCATGCGACCACGATCTTCGAGCGCTCCGTTCCGGGCCGCCGCGCCGCCACCCTGCCGCCGTGCGACGTCCCCGAGCGGCCGATCTCAGAGCTGATCCCCCCGAACCTGCTGCGCGAGCGCCCGCCGGAGCTGCCCGAGGTCTCCGAACCCGAGATCGTTCGCCACTACAACCGCCTCTCGCGCCGCAACTTCGACCTGGACACCGGGCCTTATCCGCTCGGCTCGTGCACGATGAAGCACAACCCGCGCCTGAACGAGCGGGTGGCGGCCCTTCCGGGTCACGCCCGCCTGCATCCGGCGCAGGATCCCAAGCGCGCCCAAGGCGCGCTCGAGCTGATGTGGTGCCTGGAGCGGGCGTTGGCGGAGATCTGCGGCCTTGAGCACGTGAGCCTGCAGCCGTCCGCCGGCTCGCACGGCGAGCTGGCGGGGCTGCTCCTTACGCGGGCCTTCCACGAGGATCGCGGCACACGGAGGACGAAGGTCCTCACCCCCGACACCGCCCACGGCACCAACCCCGCCTCCGTGACGATGGCGGGCTACGAGGTGGTCAAGGTCGCCACCGATGACCGGGGTGGCGTCGACCTCGACGACCTGCGCGCGCATATCGACGACCAGGTCGCCTGCCTGATGCTCACCAACCCCAACACCCTGGGGCTCTTCGACGAGAACATCGCCGAGATCACGCGCCTCGTGCGCGAGGCGGGCGGGACGCTGTACTACGACGGCGCGAACCTGAACGCGATCATGGGCCATACGCGGCCCGGCGACATGGGGTTCGACATCGTCCACGTGAACCTCCACAAGTCGTTCTCGCAGCCGCACGGCGGCGGCGGCCCGGGCTCGGGACCGATCGCGGTCTCGGATCGGATCGAGCCCTACCTGCCGATGCCGCGGGTCACGCGATCCGGAGGCGGCGACGGCGCCGGGCCAGTCTTCGACCTCGATTACGAGCGCCCCAAGTCAATCGGCAGGCTGCGCGGGTTCGCGGGCAACTTCGGCGTCTTCGTTCGCTCCTACGCGTACATCCGGAGCCTCGGTGGCGACGGCCTCACCGAGGCGTCGGAGACGGCGGTGCTCAACGCCAACTACCTGCTGGCGCGGCTCCGGGCAGGCCGAGCGGGAAGGCGGCTGCCGATCGCTTTCGACCGCACCTGCATGCACGAGTTCGTCCTCTCGGGCGCGCCGGCCAGGCGTGAGCTCGGGGTCAAGACCCTCGACGTCGCCAAGCGGCTCCTGGACTTCGGCTTTCACCCGCCGACCATCTACTTCCCGTTGCTCGTCGACGAGGCGCTGATGTTCGAGCCCACCGAGACCGAGACGAAGGAGGACCTGGACGCGCTCGCCGATGCGATCGATGAGATCCTGGCCGAGGCCGAGCTCGAACCCGAGATCGCCCGCAACGCCCCCTACACGACGCCCGTCCGCCGCCTCGACGAGGCCGCCGCGAGCCGCCGCCCCGTCGTTCGCCAGCCGCTCTGAGCGACGTCCCGCGTTCCTCGCCGGAGCGCCGGCACTATCGCTCCGGCAGCTCCTGGGTCAGCTCCACGACCGGGGAGAAGAGGTCGCCCCGCTCGGCCACGCGTTCCAGCACCTGGTCCGCCTCGAACGTCAGCGAGCCCGGGTCCTCGTCCGAGAGCGCACGCTCGACCTCGTCCCACGCGAGCGGGGTGGAGACCGTGGGCCGCTCGCGCGCGCGCAGCGAGTACACCGCGACCGTCGTCTTGTGCTCGTCGTTCTGGCTCCAGTCGACGAGCACCTTCCCCTTGCGCAGGTTCTTCGCCATGCGAGAGACGACGAGGTCGGGGTCGTTGCGCTCGAGCGCCTGCGCGACGGCGTGCGCGAACGGCTTCGTCTGGTCGTAGGTGATCTCCGCGTTCAACGGCACGTACACCTGCAGCCCCTTAGAACCGGAGGTCTTCGGGAAGGACTCGAGGCCGACCCGGCTGAACAGGTCCCGGAGCCGGAGGCCGACGCGGCAGCAATCGAGGATCTCGGCCGGCGCCCCCGGATCGAGGTCGAAGGCGAGCACCGTGGGCCGCTCGATCTCGTCGGCGAGCGAGAGGGAGGGATGGAGCTCGAGGGCCGCAAGCTGCGCGAGCCAGATGAGCGTCGCCCGGTCGTTGCAGAGGCAGTAGTCGATCTCGCCCTCGTTGCGCCCGCTCCAGATCGGCGCCGTCCTCACCCACTCGGGACGATGGCCCGGGCAGCGCTTCTCGTAGAAGAAGCTCTCCGCGATGCCGTTCGGGTAGCGCTTCAGCGTCAAGGGCCGAGCCCGGAGATGGGGGACGAGCACGTCGGCGATCCGGGCGTAGTAGTCGATCACCTGGCCCTTCGTGAACCCGGCGTCGGGCCATAGCACCTTGTCGAGGTTGGTCAGCTCGAGGCGGTGCCCGTCGACGTCTACTTGCCGGCTTTGGCCTTGCTTCGCGATCGCGACTTGCTCTGCGAGCTCTTCGAGCGGGATCCGGATTTCGAGCGCGAGCTGGAGCCGGACTTCGAGCGCGAACCCGTCCCGGACTTGGCGCGGGACCGCTGTCTCGTGCCGCCGTCCCCGCCCGCGGCGAGCGGCTCGCCCTTCACCGCGGCGAGGCTCTCCTCGAGCGCCGCCATCAGGTCGGGTGCCTTGGTCGGCTTCGGCTCCTCGGAGACGGACTCGACGATCTCCTCGCCGCGAGCCTTGCGCTCGATCAGCGAGAGGAGCTCCTCGCGGTACTCGTCGCGGTACTTCTCCGGATCGAAGTCCGAGCTGAGCGAGTCGATCAGCTGCCCGGCCATCTCGATCTCGCGCTTCTCGAGCTTGCGGCCGTCCTCCGGAATCAGGTCCTCGCCCAGCTCCGCGGGCGCGACCACCTCGTCGGCGAACCGCATCGTCGCCATCGTCAGCACCTTGCCCATCGGACGGATCGCGGCCAGGTTCTCGCGGTTGCGCAGGACGAACCTGGCGATCGCGACCTTCCTCGCGTCGCTCATCGCCTTGACGAGCAGCGCGTAGGGCTTCTCAGCGCCCTTGTCGGGCCCGAGGTAGTAGGGGTGGTCGAAGTAGATCGGATCGATCTCGTCGAGATCGACGAAGTCCTGGATCTCGATGGCGCGCGTCTTCTTCGGGTCGAGCTCCTCCAGCTCGTCTCGGGTGAGGACGACGTACTGCTCCGGGGCGACCTCGTATCCCTTGACGATCTCCTCGTACGGAACCTCTTTGCCGTCCGACTCGGCCACCCGCTTGTGGCGGATGCGCGAGCTGTCACTCGCCCGCAGCTCCCGAAAGCTCACCGACTTGCGCGAAACCGCGCTGTACAGCTTCACGGGCACGTTCAAGAGCCCGAAGCTGATCGATCCACTCCAAATCGCGCGTGCCATGCGTCTCTAGTACCCGAGATTACCGAGGCTTCCCTGCTCGGTCCAAGCCGGCGAACGCGATCTTGCGCTCGCCGCCGCTCCCGATGGACCCGGCGATCCCGCACGACCGTAATGCCTTCGTGGCGAGACGGATCGAGGATCCTGGACTTCCGATCAAGTTCGGGCCCTGCTCGAACGGTGAGTTCGTACCTCCGCCGCTCACCCCCGTCGAGCGCGAGGCGATCCGCGAGGCGCGCCTGGCGTGCGGCGAGAACGCGCGCAGCGGGGGAATGTCGCGGCGCCAGTTCCTGTTCACCGCCTCCGCGGCGGCGACTACCCTGCTCGCGCTCCAGGGCTGCCTCGGCGACTCCGGCAACTCGTCGGGCGGCCGCTACACCGTCCCGGCCGAGGCCGGCGAGGATCAGGACGCCGCCCGCGCCGCGCTCGGCGGGGAGGAGTTCATCTTCGATGTCCAGGGGCACCACTTGGAGTACGACCTGATGCCCTCGACGCGGGGCGAGCCGTTCTTCGGCTCGGTGTTCCCGCAGGTGAACTGCGGTAAGGACAACCCCCGCGCCTGCTTCGCACGCGAGGTGTTCCTGGAGGACTTCTTCATCCGCAGCGACACCGATCTGGTGACGCTGTCGGCCCTTCCGATCGCCCCGAAGGGGAGCCCGCTCTCGGCGGCGATCATGGAGGAGACCCGACAGACGGCCGAGCTCGCGTGCGGCTGGGACTCGGTGCTCCTCCATGCGCAGGCGCTGCCGAACTACGGGCCCTTGGGCACAAACCTCGAGCAGATGGAGGAGCACGCGAGCAGGTACCCGATCGCCGCCTGGAAGGTCTTCACCCACTTTCCCGACGCGTTCGGCGACCCCGGCAACGCCTGGCGCCTCGACGACGCCGACCCCAACCTTCGCCCGGTCGGACACGCGTTCATCAGCAAGGCCCGGGAGCTTAAGATCAAGACGATCTGTGCCCACAAGGGCTTCGGCGCGGGGAGCCGGTACGCGTCCCCCGAGGACGTACCGGGTGCCGCTCGCGACTTCCCGGACGTCAACTTCATCGTCTATCACTCGGGGTTCGAGGCGGGACAGCGCGAGGGCCCGTACACGGCTGCGACCGCGAACCGAGGCGTCAATCGGCTGATCACGGCGATGAAGAAGCACGGGGTGGCGCCGAACCAGAACGTCTACGCCGAGCTCGGCTCGACTTGGTGGACGATCATGCGCGACCCTGCCCAGGCCTCACACGTGCTCGGCAAGCTGCTCCGCTATGTGGGCGAGGACAACGTCCTCTGGGGGACGGACTGCATCTTCTACGGCTCACCCCAGGATCAAATCCAGACCCTTCGGGCGTTCGAGATCTCCCGGGAGTTCCAGGAGCGCTTCGGCTACCCCGAGCTGACGCGCGAGCTCAAGGCAAAGATCCTCGGTCTCAACGGCGCCCGGGTCTACGGCATCGAGCCGACGAGCCGGAAGTGCGAGTTCACCCGCAACGACCTCCAGGAGATCCGCCGCCAGATCGGCGGTAGACACGCTACCTACGGGCCGCGCAACGCCGCCGAGGTGCAGCGGGTGCGGGAGCACCACCGGGGCTGGCCCGGGTGACCGACCGTCATGGCGTGCAGCACCAGCCGGCGATCCGCGGGAAGCTGACCGCCCCGTTGGCGCCGGGGGCGAACTGGCGCGAGATCCTCGATACCGCCACGACCCTGCGGTCCGCGGGGCGGATGAACAGCCACTGGTCGGCGTCGCGCCAGCCCAGCAGGATCCAGGTTCCGTCGGGCGACCAGGCGAGGCCGGTGAACCGCCCCGGCCCGGCGAAGAGGCGACGCGTCGGCGGGCCCGTCGATGCGGTCGGCAAGAGCGCCAGCGTGCTGCTCGCGCCGTTGCGGCGCGCGAGCGCGATCGTCTTCCCGTCGGGGGAGAACGCAGCGGCTTCGGCTGGCCCCCCGGTTGGTCCCTTGGCGATCGCTCCGCCTCGCTCGCCGAGGACCACGAAGAACGATCGAGCCAGGACAAGAAGGCGCCCGGTCGACGACCACTGAAGGCTCTTGACCCCGCCACCGAACGGAGGCGAGCGCCAGAGTGTCCTTCCCGACTCGACGTCGACCGCGTGAACCGCCTCGTCCTGGCCGACGAACGTGAGGACGTTGCGATCGACTTCCGGGGCCCAGGCGGGCGGCGTTCGGGCGGCCCGCTTGGCGAGCAGGCGGTCGTCCGTTCCGTCCCCGGCCACGACTCGCACAGAGGGCCCCGCCCGATAGGCGATCCGGATGCCGCTCGGCGCCCAGACTGGGTCGGAGACGCGATCAGAGGATGCGAGGGACCAGCGCACGGTCCCGTCGGGTTCCAAGGCGGTGAGCTCGTGCCCACCGGTTGCGGCGACGAACAGCCCGTGGGGTGACCAGGTCGCGTCGCGATAGGAGCCGAGCAGCCGCTTGGACCCGTCCTGGCTCACAATCCAAGGGCCACGCCCGGAGGTGACGATCAGCCGGCCCGGCGCCGGCAGCGAGGTGAGCGCCGGCTTGGCGTGGTTCTGGCCGACACCGGTGACGTCCCTGAAGAGGTCGGCGACCTTGGCGCCGGCGGGGCTTAGGCCGATCGCAAGGATCAGCACGCCGACCGTGATCGCGATGAGCCAGCGCCTGACCCTTGCAGGCCGCCGGAAGGGCTGATGACCCTCGAACGCGGCGCGCACCACCCGCCAGCCGCGCTCCTCCGCCTGCCGCTCATCCGGTAGCGGGATATCGCGCAGCAGCCGACTGAGGCGCCTCTCGTTCATGAGTCCCGCTTCTCGATCACGGGGCGCAGCCGATCGAGGGCACGTCGCAGGCGTGAGTTCACGGTTCCCCGAGGCACGTCGAGCATCTCGGCGATCTCCCCAGGCGTGTACTCGAGCAGATAGCGCAACACGACTACTCCGCGGTGCTCGGGGGAGAGAGAGGCGAGCGCGCTCGCCAGGTCGTCCGAGTAGGGAGCGGACGGGCCGAGCTGGGGGCGGGCTGGGCCGCGCTCCAACCCCGGGTCGAGCGAGGTCTCCAACCGCAGCGCCCGCGCTCGGGCCCAGTCGATTGCTCGGTTGACGACGATCCGGTTCAGCCACGGGCCGAACGGCCGGCGGCGATCGAAGCGGTCGAGCCCCCTCACGGCGGACAGGAACGCCTCCTGAGCGATGTCCTCCGCCGCGGCGGCGTCGTGGACCACCAGATACGCCGCCCGGTGGGCCCACGGCCAATGCCGGCGGTAGAGCCTCTCGAGCGCCTCCTCGGACCCCGCCTGAGCGGCGCGAATCCAGCGCTTCTCCTCACGACGATCCGCGCTTCTAGATCGCGAGAGGCCACGGCTTCGCGTCGTGGGTATCGCGATGCTCTGGGTTCCCCCGTCGGCGGCCAAGCGGATCTGCTCCTTGGAGCTCCAAACGACCAGCGCCGATCCAAGTGTCGCGGCAAGAGCGGCAAAGGTCCAGGCGCTGCCCATCCGTGCAATACGGATTGGGTGCGCCGCGAGGTCCCTGGGTGGGGAAGGGGATGGCGGTCGGAGCGCTAGGCGGTATGCGCACGGAGCCCAGGGGTCGATAATCACCCGATGCTCTTCGAGCTCGAGCGGGTGACCCTGGAGCGGGACGGCAAGGTCGTGCTCCAGGACGTGACCACCTCGCTGGCGAAGGGGGCGAGCTGCGTGGCCGGTCCATCGGGGAGCGGGAAGTCG
The DNA here is from genome assembly GCA_046730395.1 of Actinomycetota bacterium. Lineage (GTDB taxonomy): Bacteria > Actinomycetota > Thermoleophilia > Solirubrobacterales > 70-9 > AC-56. Next base: position 28,831 of record JBKPIV010000009.1, read on the forward strand.
ACGTTGTTGCGCCTCTTGAACCGGTTGGCCGATCCCGCCTCGGGTGCTGTGCGCTACGACGGCGCGGATGTCCGAGACCGCGATCCGCTCGAGCTTCGCCGAGAGGTGTGCCTGGTGCCGCAGCTGCCGGCGTTGCTCGAGGGAACGGTGGAGGAGAACATCCGCTTCGCCGCGGGGCTCGCCGACCGCGACCCCGACGTGCCGCGGCTGCTCGACCTGGCCGGACTGAGTCCGTCCTTCGCCGAGCGCCCGGCCGCAAAGCTCTCCGTCGGCGAGCAGCAGCGGGCAATGCTTGCTCGGGCCTTGGCCCTGGAGCCACGGGTGCTCCTGTTGGACGAGCCGACTTCGGCACTGGATGAGGAAGCGCGTGGCGCGGTCGAGGCGACGCTGCTCCATCTCCGCGAGCGGCTGCGGGTCTCCACGGTGCTGGTGACGCACGACCTCGCCCAGGCCCGGCGAATGGCCGATTGGGTCGTCCGGCTCGACGAGGGCCGCGTCGTGGGCTCCGGGCCAGTGAAGGAGTACTTGCCCGTGGAGGCCAGATAGCCATGTCGCACGAAGCCGGCAGGGCTGCACCGGATAACACCCCACTCGCGGGGGACCCTCCGATGAGTGGGGGATTTGCGTCGTTATGCGTCGCAAATCCCCCAACGGTGGCCGCAAGGGACATGAATGGGATGTTTCCCGCAATCAGCCAGGCGCCGGGGCCGTCGATCGGCGCGCTGCGAGGCCGTATAGCGTCATCTCACTCGGGCTGATAATCCCTGCGTGACCGCCAGCTCGATCCACGTCAGCGTCACGGATGTGCTGGCCACGCTGGCGCTCATCGCGGTGGCGGTGGGCGTGTCGTTCTGGCGTCGGGCCGAGCTGGAGGAGGACATCGCGATCGCCGTGGTGCGGTCGTTCGTCCAGTTGACCGCGATCGGCTACGTGATCAGCTTCATCTTCGATCAGGACAGCCTCTGGCTGGTGGTCGCGCTGATCACGGTCATGGTGGTGTTTGGAGCTTTCACGGCTCGGCGGCGCGCCAGGCGCGTCCCGGATGCGTTCTGGCCGCTCTTCATCGCGCTCGCTGTCGCCGGCGCGGCGACGCTGGGGCTCGTGGTCGCACTCGGGGTCTTCAAGCCCCAGCCCCGCTACCTTGTCCCTGTCGGGGGGATGGTCGTCGGCAACTCGATGACCGCGGCGGCCGTGGCCCTCAATCGCCTCGGCGACGACGTCACCGGCCACGCTCGCGAGATCGAGGCGACGCTGGCGCTCGGAGCGACATCCACGGTGGCGGCGGCTCCGTTCGTCCGGCGCAGCCTACGCTCGGGGATGATCGCGCTGGTCGACTCGACCAAGACCACCGGCCTGATCTTCTTCCCCGGGACGATGGTTGGGATGCTTCTCGCCGGCGCGGATCCCACCGACGCCGTCCGCCTGCAGCTCATTCTCTTGTGGACGTTGCTCGGCAGCGTCGCGCTCGCGGGGCTGATCGCGGTCACGCTCGCTTACAGGAACTTCTTCACCCCTGCTCATCAGCTGCGCGAGCAGCCCGAGCCGTAGACGGCCGGGCCGCCATCGGGCGCCCTGCAAAACTGACTCGAATGAGCCGCACGGAGCGCCTCACGCTGGTGGCGACGATCCTCGCGTCGACGGTCGTCTTCCTGGACGGGACGGTGGTGAACGTGGCGCTGCCGGCGATGGAGCGCGACCTCGGCATGGGGCTTGCCGGACAGCAGTGGGTCGTCGAGGCGTACATGCTGTCGCTCGTGTCGCTGATGCTCGTCGGCGGCTCGCTTGGCGACCACTTCGGCCGCAAGCGCATCTTCTCGATCGGTCTCGCCGGGTTCGGCGCGACCTCGATCCTGTGCGCGCTCGCTCCCAGCACCGGGTTGTTGATCGCGCTGCGCGGGATCCAGGGTCTCGCGGGAGCGCTGCTGGTGCCCGGGTCCCTGGCGATCCTGACGGCCACGTTCGAGGGCGAGGCGCGCGGGCGGGCGATCGGCACCTGGACCGCCTGGAGCGGGATCTCCACCATCGCCGGCCCGGCGGGGGGCGGTTTCCTCACCGAGACCCTGTCGTGGCGCTTCGTCTTCTGGATCAACGTGCCCTTGATCGTCGTCACGCTCGCGCTCGCCCTCCATTCGGTCGCCGAGAGCCGCGACCCCGATGCGGTGAGGGGCTTCGACATCCCGGGCGTCGCCCTCTCCGCGCTTGGCCTCGGCGGGCCCGTGTTCGCGCTCATCGAGCAGCCCACCTACGGCTGGAGCGACCCGGTGGTGCTGATCCCGCTGCTCGCCGGGCTCGTGTGCTTCGCCGGCTTCATCGCCCGCGAGGCGGTCGCCCGGGCGCCGATGCTGCCGCTGACGCTGTTCCGGGTGCGCAATTTCGCCGTCGCCAACGCGGCGACGCTGACCACCTACGGTGGCCTGATCGGCTCGTCGTTCTTCCTCACGCTGTATCTGCAGCAGGTCGGGGGCTACTCTCCGCTTGCCGCCGGCTTTGCCACCGTCCCGATCTCCCTGCTCCTGTTCCTGCTCTCGCCGCGCTTCGGCGCCTTCAGCGCCCGGGTCGGCCCCCGGCTGCCGATGAGTGCCGGCCCGATCGTCGGTGGGCTGGGGCTCCTGCTGCTCCTCCGAGTCGGGGTCGATCCGTCGTATGCGGGCGAGGTGCTGCCCGCCCTGATCGTGTTCGGCCTCGGGCTCTCCGCCACCGTCGCGCCGCTGACGACGACGGTCCTGAACGCCGTCGACGAGCACAACGCCGGCATTGCCTCGGGCGTGAACAACGCGATCGCCCGGGTGGCGGGCCTGCTGGCGATCGCCGCCATCGGCGCGGTGATCTCCAGCCAGTTCGCCTCGACGCTCGACAGCCACCTTCGCGGCGACCGGCTGTCGGCGCGGGCCTCCCACGTCGTCTCATCGGCGAAGTCCCGGCCGCTCGCGGGTGGGGACGAGGCGGCCAGGCTCTCGGGCTCGGAGCGGAGCACCGTCGGCGCCTCGATCGAGGACTCGTCGCGTGACGCGTTCCGCCTCGCCGCCGCGATCGGGGCGTGCCTGATGTTCGCCGGGGGCGTGACCTCGGCGCTCGGGATCCAGAATCCGCGGCGGCGCCCCAGGGCCGTTCCGGTGCCACGTGCCGCCACCGCCGGGGAGTGCGCCCGCGCTGCCCGGATCCGCGATCCGGAGCCGGTGCCAGGGGAGCTCGGGGCGCCGGAAGAGGCGACGGCACCGCTGTAGCTCCTCGTCTGCCCTTTGGGCGACCGAGCGACCTGCATCTATAGTCCGCGCCCCGAATGGCGGCGCCACGGATCTTCAGCGGCATCCAACCTACCGGCCGCAAGCACCTCGGCAACTACATCGGCGCCATCCGTCAGTACGTCGAGGGCCAGGAGCGCGGCGAGGCGATCTACTGCATCGTCGACCTGCACGCGATCACGGTGCCGCAGGACCGTGCCGGGCTCCGCGACCGCCTGTACGACACGACGGCGATCCTGCTCGCGGCGGGGCTCGAGCCGGAGCGCTGCATCCTCTTCCGCCAGTCCGACGTCAAGGAGCACACGGAGCTCTGCTGGCTCCTCGGGACCGTGACCGCATGGGGTGACCTCAACCGCATGCACCAGTTCAAGGAGAAGGCGGAGCAGCAGCGCGAGCTGGTCTCGGCGGGCCTCTTCTTCTACCCGGTGCTCCAGGCCGCCGACGTGCTCGCCTATCGCGCCACGGAGGTGCCGGTGGGCGAGGATCAGCGCCAGCACATCGAGCTGATGCGCGACGTCGCGGAGAGGTTCAACGCCCGGTACGGCGAGGTGCTCGTGGTGCCCGAGGGAAGGTATCCCGAGGTGGGCGCGCGGATCATGAACCTCCAGGATCCGGAGGCGAGGATGTCGACCACGTACGGCCCCGAGCAGGGCACGGTCTACCTCGTCGACGACGACGACGCGGTGAAGAGGAAGGTCCGCAGCGCGGTCACCGACTCGGGCACGGAAGTGCGCCGCGCTCCGGACAAGGCCGGGATCACCAACCTGATCGAGATCGCGTCCGCCGTGCGAGGGGTGGCGCCGGAGGGGATCGAGCGCGAGTTCGAGGGCTCTGGCTACGGGGACTTCAAGACCGCGGTGGCCGAGGCCGTTGTCGAGTATCTCGCGCCCGTCCGAGAGCGCTACCGGGAGCTGCGACCGGACACGGGCGCGCTCGAGCGGGCGCTCGGTGCCGGTGCCGAGAAGGCCCACGCGATCGCCTCCGCCACCCTCGCCGACGTCCGCGACGCGATGGGAATCGGCCCGGCGCGGTGGTAGGGCCGAGCACGGGTGCCGGCCGCGGTCCCGTCTAACCTAGCCGCCGTGAGAGCCTCCGAGCTCGATCTCGACCTCGACGTCTTCGCCGGGCCGTTCGACCTGCTGATGGCCGTCGTCCTGCGCGAGGAGGTGAGCCTCGCCGAGGTGGCGCTCGGGGACATCGTCGTCGCCTACCTGGAGCACCTGGAGGACGCCCGTGACCTCGATCTCGACGCCGCGACCGAGTTCCTGGTCCTGATCGCGTCGCTGCTCGAGCTGAAGTCGCGCCTGCTCCTGCCGGCGCCCGAGGACGAGCCGGCGCAGTTGGGGCCCGAGGAGGCCGCCGACGAGCTCCTGGCCCGGATGCTCGAGTACCGGCGCTATCGCGGCGCCGCTGCGCACCTGATGGAGCTGTTCGAGGATGGGCGGCGCTACGTCTACCGGTCCGTGCGGCTCCCGGTGGAGCTGCGGCGCGCTTCCCTGGACGCGGCGACCAAGGTGTATGAGCCCACGAGCCTGGCGGAGGCCCTCGGCGGCCTCCTCCGCACGCCGCCCGAGCTCGACACGAGCCACATCCGGCCCACCGTGTCGCTCGAGCGCCGGCTTGGCGTCCTGCGCGAACTGCTTGCTCGCCGCGGCAGCTTCGACTTCGACGAGGTCTTCGCCGGGGATGACCGGCTCACCCAGGCGGTCACCCTGTTCGCCCTGCTGGAGATGCACAAGCGCGGCGAGGCGAGCTGGGACCAGCGCGAGCTCTTCGGGCCCATCAAGGTCGAGGTGGGCGGCGGGTAGCTGGTGGCCGGGGAGGCGCACCCCACGCCCGAGCTCGAGCGCACGATCGAGGCGCTGCTGTTCCTCTCCCCCGAGCCGGTCTCCGCCCAGGAGCTGGTCGAGGCCTGCGACGCGAGCGAGGCGGCGGTCGACCGGGCGCTCGACGCGCTCGAGGGTGCGCTCGCCGAGGGCCGCCGTGGCGTCGTCCTGCGCAAGGTGGCAGGCGGGTTTACGCTCGCGGCGGATCCCGTCGCCGAGGGAGCCGCGCGCCGCCTTCTCTCGCGGCCGCGCACGCCGCCGCTCACCCAGGCGCAGGCCGAGACGCTTGCGATCGTCGCCTACCTGCGGCCCGTCTCCCGCCCGGAGATCGCGCGGATCCGCGGCGTCTCCTCCGAGTCGGCAGTTGCCACGCTCACCGAGCGCGGCCTGATCGAGGAGTCCGGGCGCTCGCGCTTCGGCGCGATCACCTACCGGACCACGGCCCTGTTCGAGAAGCTGTTCGGGCTCGCCGGCTTGGACGAGCTCCCGGACCCTTCCCGTTTCGATCCGACGCCCGAGGACGAGCGCGAGCTTCGCGAGCGGCTGCTGAAGGCCGGAGAGCAGCGGGCGAGTTAGATGAGTGATTCCACGACTTCACGCACACGGATGACGCACGGATACCGCCACCGGTTCGGGGTCATCGGGCTCGCCAATACCCCTGGGTATTGGCTTCGCCCTGCTTCCCCCGCCCGGCTCGGTCCCGTGCGCCCCCGTGTACGCGAGGCCGTGGAATCAATCATCTAGCCGCCGGCAGCCACGCTGCGGGGTCCTGATGCGGCTCGCGAAGTACCTCGCCCACGCCGGCGTCGCGTCGCGACGGCGGGCCGAGCAGTTGATCGCCGCCGGCCGGGTGACCGTGGGGGACGAGAGGGTCACGGACCCCGCCCGGGACGTCGACGAGTCGAGCGCCGTGACCGTGGACGGCCGTCCGGTGACGCCGGAGCCCCGCGAGGTGTGGATGCTGAACAAGCCAGCCGGGGTGGTCTCGACCGCGCGAGAGCCGGGCCGTCGAGCTGCGGTGGTGGAGCTCGTCGACTCGTCGCGGCGGCTCTACCCCGTTGGCCGCCTGGACGCCGACTCGACCGGGCTGATCCTGCTCACCAACGACGGTGAGCTGGCGAACCGCCTCACTCATCCTCGTTACGGGGTCGAGCGGACCTACCGGGTCCGGCTCAGGCGTCCCGCCACCGAGTCGCAGCTGCGACGCCTTCGCCGCGGCGTCCCGCTCGACGACGGGCCGACGGCGCCCGCCCGAGCCCGACGGGTCTCGCCGCGGGTGATCGAGCTGACGATCGCGGAAGGGCGCAACCGGCAGGTGCGGCGGATGGTCGAGGCGGTCGGCAACCAGGTCGTGTCGCTCGGCCGGATCCGCTTCGGCGCGCTGGAGCTCGGCACGCTGCCGGAGGGCAAGGCCAGGCGGCTGCGCCCCGCCGAGCTCCGGCGGCTCTGGAAAGATGCCCGGCTCGATGAGCGTGGCGATGAGCGGTGATCAACGGCTTTGGGCCGTGCGGGGCGCCGTCAAGGTCGCCAGCAACGACGTCGAGGCGATCCTCGGGGCCACCGAGGAGCTGATGACCGAGCTGATGTCGCGAAACGGCCTCGACCCGGGGGCGATGGTGAGCTGCGTCTTCACGGCAACCGGCGATCTGAACGCGGAGTTTCCCGCGGTCGCCGCGCGGCGGCTCGGCCTGGGCTCTGTGCCGCTGCTCTGCACGCGGGAGCTCGACGTGCCGGGGGCGATGCGCAGCGTGATCCGCGTGCTGGTCCACTATTACGCGCCGGCCGATCACGTCCCCTCCCACACCTACCTCGGCGAGGCGCAGGAGCTCAGGTCGGATCTCCACTCTGCTCAGTAGCATCACCGGTTCGCGCGTGATCCTTCACGCCTCGCCGGGAACGAATTCGTAACCTGGCGCGCGGCAGGTCTTGTAATCGTGGATGGATTGAGCGGAGTCTTGGTGGACAGATGACCGCGATGGAGCGCCTCGGACACTTCGTGGTCCATCACCGGCGGCTGGTGATCCTCGGCTGGATCGGGTTGACGATCTTCGGGATCATCGGCGCCGGACGAATCGGCGATCGCTGGCAGCAGAACTTCTCGATCCCCGGCTACTCCGCCTACGAGGCGAACCAGCGGGCGCTTCGGACGTTCGGTACCGGCGAAGCGCTTCCCCTTGTCGCGGTCTTTCACTCCAACGGCGATGTCACGAAGCACAATGGGATCAGCAACGCGATCCAGGCCGCCGCCGCTCAAGCGCCCGGCTCGCGAACGAGCTCCTACTTTCAGACCGGCAGCGATGCATACGTCTCCGCGGATCGGCATACGACGTTCGCCGAGATCTATCCGGCGGGGGTGCCGCAGTTCAGCACCCCCGCCTACATCTCGAAGGCCCGGGCCGCGCTGAGAGAGGCGACGCCCGCGGGTACGACGTCGCACCTGACCGGAATCGACGCGCTGTATGCCGACCAGGGCGGCGACAACGGCCCCAGCCTCGCGGTCGAGATCCTCATCGGCGGCGTCGGCGCGCTCCTGATCCTGCTGCTCGTCTTCGGCACCCTCCCGGCGGTGTTGATGCCGATCGTGATCGCGGCGACCTCGATCCTGACCACGTTCGGCATCGTCTGGCTGGTCACCTACCTCACTGACGTCTCGATCATCGTCCAGTTCCTGATCGCGCTCGTTGGTCTCGGGGTCGCGATCGACTACGCGCTGTTGATGATCTTCCGCTTCCGTGAGGAGCTGGCGAAGGGGGAGCCGGTCGAGGAGGCGATCGCGCAGACCATGCGGCGAGCGGGCCGCTCCGTGGTCGTCTCCGGGTCCACCGTGGCGATCGGGCTGTTGAGCCTCATCATCCTCCCGCTGCCGTTCATCCGCGCAATCGGCATCGGGGGGATGCTGATCCCGGCGGTGTCGGTAATGGCGTCCATCACGCTGCTGCCCGCGCTCCTTTCGCTCCTCGGTCCCCGCATCAACAGCATTCGCCTGTTGCCGAAGCGATTCCACGCGGGTGAGTACGTCGACGAGGGCTTCTGGGGCCGCTGGTCGTCCCTCGTGTTGCGGCGTCCGGTGCTAATCGCCGGGATCGGCCTGGCGATCGTCGCGCTCCTGATGATTCCGGCCACCAAGCTGAATCCAGCGCAGGCGCAGGCCAAGGACTTCCCCGGAAGCGGCGACGCGTTCGCGGGTCGCAACGCCCTCTATGCCGCCGGGATCAGCGGCGGCGTGCTCGAGCCGTACGTGGTCCTGGTCGAGAACGGTCCGAGCCAGCGCGATCTGGGTGTCCTCGTCACGCGCCTCGACCGCACGCTGGGCATCAGCGCCGCGGCGGCCCCCCCGGGCAGCGGCTGGCGCCGCGACAAGGAAGCGCTGGTCGAGGCGTTCTCCAGCACGGACGCCGAGAGCAAGACCTCACGCGCGACCATCTCCGAGCTCAAGGACACCGTGCTTCCCGGCGTCCAGGGTCGGGTGGACCGCGGCGTGAAGATGACCCTGGGCGGGGCCGCGCCCGAGAATCGCGACTTCGTGCACGCCGTCTACGGGCACTTCCCGTACGTGCTCGCGTTCGTCGTGGCGCTCACGTTCTTGCTGCTCGCCCGCGCGTTCCGCTCGCTGCTCCTGCCGCTCAAGGCCGTGATCCTGAACCTGATCTCGCTGGCGGCGGCCTATGGAATCGTCGTCTTCATCTTCCAGGAGGGGCACGGCTCGGAGGCGATCTGGAACGTCGCACCCACGCAGGCGATCATCTCGTGGATCCCGCTGATGATCTTCGCCTTCCTGTTCGGCCTCTCGATGGACTACGAGGTCTTCATGCTCACCCGGATGCGCGAGGCCTACGACCAAACGGGTTCCACGAACCAGGCGGTGAAGCTCGGCCTGATGCGTACCGGCAAGCTCGTCACGAGCGCCGCTCTGGTGCTCATGTTCGCCTTCTTCTCGCTCTCGACCGGCCCGGGCGACGACATCAAGCAGTTCGGGATCGGCCTCGCTGCGGGGATCATCTTCGACGCCACCGTGATCCGTGCGCTTCTCGTGCCGTCGATCATGTGCCTGCTCGGGCGCTGGAACTGGTGGCTTCCTCGCGGCATGGCGCGCGTCCTGCGGGTGGCGCCCTCGAGCCCGGTCCCCGAGTCCGCCGGCCCCTAGATCAGCCGGCCGGCGTGGCTTCGAGGCGCCACACGGGCACCTCGCCGATGCCTTTGAGCGACTTCCGCCCGCCGCGCTCGAGCTTGAGCTCGCCGCACCCATCCACGGCCTCGCGAAATCGTTCGTCCACCAGCACCACTCCCGGATCGGCGCGCTCGACGAGCCTGCTCGCGAGGTTGACCGCCACCCCGAAGTAGTCGCCCGCGCGCGCCACGAGCGGCCCGAACGCCAGCCCCGGGCAGGCTCCGGCGGCGGCAGGCGCCGATGACCTCCGCGACCGCCCGCGCCGCCTCGATCGCCGCGGGGCAGACGAACATCGCCTCATCGCCGATCAGCTTCACCCCACCGGCCTCGGTGACGACGTCCCACGCGAGCGACTCGAACCGGTTGAGCAACGCGCCGAAGTCCTCCGGGTCGAGCCCGCTGCTGGTGCTGGTGAACTCGACGAACCCGACGGCGAGCATCGGCTGGCCGCCGGGATCCACCGTGGCGCGCCGTCGGAGCGCGTCGTCCAGGCGGCGACGAAGCCCGTAGTGGAGGAGCCAACCCAGATCCGATTGCTGGATCCCGCGCTCGAACGCCTGCTCGATGGCCTGCGAGCGAAGCCCGTAGCGCTGCAGCTCAGGCAGCGACTCGACCTGCGCCTCGCTGATCGGCGCCAGATAGACGCTGATGCTGCGAGCCTCACGGACGATGAGGTCGATGGCGGCGCGGCGATCGTCTCCGCGCAGGCGCTCCAGCCCCTCGGCCGCGATCTCGAGAGCGCGGAGGTCGTCGTCCGTGTACGCGGGCTCGTCGGGGGGCACGTCCGGAAAGCCCAGCGCTCGCCACAGCGGATCGGCCACCTCGTGAGGGACCCCGGCGCGCCGGCAGAGCTCCGGCCAGCTCAGGTACCGCTCGCCGAGTCGGACCAGCCGCTCGGCCGCGTCCGGAAGCTGCTCGGGGCTGTCGTCGATCTCGCGCACGTTCAGTGGGCAACGTAGCCGCTTCGAGGCGCCCGTCCACCCGAACTCCCGGCAGAATGGTCAGCGTGACGATCACCTTTGCGCACAAGCTTGAGCGCCTGCCGCACTACGAGGCTGGGATGCACGAGGACGCCGCGCGCGAGAGGTTCGGGTCCGACGAGATCATCAAGCTCGCCTCGAATGAGTCGCCGTGGGGCCCGCACCCCGCGGTAGCGGAGGCGGTGGGTCGCGCCGCGCGAGGGCTGAACCGCTACCCGGACCAGCACGCGCGCCGCCTTCGCCGCCGCATCGCGGAGCGATTCGACACCGATCCGGCGCGGGTGGCGGTGGGAAACGGGTCCTGCGAGCTCCTGCTCGCGGCCGCCGAGGCCCTCTGCGACCCGGGCGACGAGGTCGTCCTCGCCTGGCCCTCGTTCTCGATCTACCCCCACCTGGCCGCGCTCTCCGGCGCCCGCGAGATCCGGGTGCCGCTCGGTGAGGGCTACGTGCACGAGCTCGACGCGATGCTGGCGGAGATCACCGCCGCGACCCAGCTCGTGTGCGTCTGCAACCCCAACAACCCCACGGGCACCCACCTGCCGGCCGCCCGGATCGGCGAGTTCCTGGAAGGCGTGCCCGACCACGTCACGGTCGCGCTCGACGAGGCCTACGTCGAGTTCCAGGTCGACGACGACCCGGATGCCACATTCGACCTGCTGGCCGAGTTCCCGAACCTGGTCGTGCTGCGCACGTTCAGCAAGGTCTACGGTCTGGCCGGACTTCGGATCGGCTACGCGCTGTGCGGCGCCCGGTTCCGGGCCGCCGTCGACGCGGTCCGCCAGCCGTTCAGCGTCAACGAGCTGGCGCAGGTCGCCGCCGCCGAGGCCATCTTGCATCAAGACGACGTCACCCAGCGCGTCGAGCGCACGATCGTCGAGCGGATCTTCGTCGAGGAGGGGTTGCGCGACCTGGGGCTGGAGCCCGCCGATTCGCAGGCGAACTTCTCCTGGGTCCCGCTGGGCGACAGGGACGAGGTCGAGGTGATCGACCGGCTCGGCGAGCAGGGGATCGTGGTCCGCGGCGGCGAGGGGCTGGGGGGCCCGGGCCATATCCGCGTCACCTATGGGACGCGTCCGGAGAACCATCGCTTCCTCGAGGCGCTCGCGGCGGCCCTCTGATCACCGAGTTTGCGGAATCGGCCGGCGCCTGCTACAACCCCGGCAATGAGTTGCCGAAGCACGCAGGCTCTCCACACCGTCCCGCAGGGGCTGCGCCCGCGTGCCCGCGTCTTTTACTACTGGCGATTTAGCTAGGCGTCCGGCCGCGGCTGCCTGAGCCGTACCGCAGAAGAACTCAGCCGGACGCCGTAGAAGCGCCTCGTTTGGGCGCCACGCTGCATCCGACTCGCGAACTTCGACGAACGATGAGACTGAAAGGCAAAGCAAGACCATGATGATCGTGATGAAAGAGGGGGCGACCGAGGAGCAGATTCGCTCGGTCGTCAAGCGGGTCGAAGGGCTCGGCTGCTCCGCCCACGTCTCGCAGGGCGAGGTGCTGACGGTGATCGGGGCGATCGGCGACCGCGACCGGGTCGCGGCACTCGGGCTCGAGGGCGCGCCGGGCGTCGACCACTTGGTGCCGATCCTGAAGCCCTACAAGCTCGCCTCGGCGCAGTTCCGCAAGGGCGAGCGCACCGTGATCGAGGTGGACGGCCGCAGGGTCGGGGGCGATGCCTTCGCGCTGATCGCCGGCCCCTGCACGGTCGAGAGCCGAAAGCAGACGCTCGAGGTGGCGCAGGTGGTGGCGGAGAACGGGGGCTCGATGCTGCGAGGGGGCGCGTACAAGCCGCGCACCTCGCCGTACTCCTTCCAGGGCCTCGGCGCCGAGGGCCTCCGGTTCCTCCAAGAGGCCAAGGAGCAGACGGGGCTGCCGGTGGTTACCGAGCTGATGGACGTTCGCGACGTCGCCGACGTGGTCGAGGTCGCCGATGTGATCCAGGTCGGCGCTCGCAACATGCAGAACTATGTGCTGCTCTCGGAGGTGGGACGGGCCGGCCTTCCCGTGCTCCTGAAGCGAGGGCTGTCCGCGACGCTCGAGGAGCTCTTGATGGCGGCCGAGTACGTGCTCAAGGAGGGGAACGAAAACGTGATGCTGTGCGAGCGCGGCATCAGGACCTTCGAGAGCTCCTACCGGTTCACCCTCGACCTCCTCGCGGTGCCCGCGCTCCGCGAGCTCACCCACCTCCCGGTGATCGTCGATCCCAGCCACGCGGCGGGGAGGCGGGACTGGGTGCAGCCGATGTCCCTCGCCGCGGTGGCGGCCGGCGCCGACGGGATCATCGTCGAGGTGCACAACGAGCCGGAGGAGGCGATCTGCGACGGGCCTCAGGCAGTACCGACGGAGGCGTTCGCCGCGTACGCGGACCAGCTCCAGCGGGTGGCCGAGGTAGCGGGCAAGGTGCTGAGCACCGTTTAGGTTCGCGAGCGTGCGGATCGCTGTCCTCGGCGTCGGGCTGATCGGAGGCTCGATCGGGCTGGCGGCGAGGCGGCGGCTCGACGCCGAGGTGGTCGGCTTCGACGCCGATCGCGAGAACGCCGAGCGGGGCCGCGAACTGGGGGCGCTCGACGCGGTTGCCGGCGGGGTCGGGGAGGCCGTCGACGGCGCAAAGATCGTCTTCTGCGCGGCGCCCGTGCGGGCCCTGCCGGCGCTGGTCGCCGAGGCGCTCGCGAAGAGCTGCGGCGACGCGGTGGTCACCGACGTCGGCTCGACCAAGCGCGAGCTGATCGAGAGCCTGTCCGAGAGCGAAGCGCTCGAGCGGTTCACCGGCGGTCACCCGCTGGCCGGGGCGGAGACGGCCGGGGTCGCGAACGCGAGGGCCGACCTGCTCGAGGGAGCGCGGTGGTACCTGACCCCGACGCGCCGCTCGAGCGGGCTTCTCTACGACCGCCTGCAGCGCGCGATCGCGGACCTCGGCGCCCGTCCGCAGGCCATCGACGCCGAGAGCCACGACCGCCTGATGGCGACCGTGAGCCACGTCCCGCACGTGGTCGCCAACGTCCTCGTCCGCCAGGCGGCGGCAGCCGCCGCCGAGGAGTCCGAGCGCCTGCCCGAGGTCGGCCCGAGCTTTCGCGACACGACCCGCGTCGCGGGCGCCAACCCGGCGGTCTGGGGAGACATCTTCGCCTCCAATCGGGAGACCGTCGCGAGCGAGGTCGAGGCCGTCTCGCGCCGGCTCCGGGAGGCGGCGGAGCTGATTCGCTCCGGCGACGCCGACAGGGTCGCCGCCTGGCACGGCGCCGCCCGCGATGCCCGGCGCCGCCTCCTGGAATCCGAGCTCGTGGGCGGGGAGCTCTACGAGCTCCGGGTCGCCGTGGAGAACCGGCCCGGGACAGTGGCGGAGATCGCCCTCGCGCTGGGCCGCGCCGGGGTCAACATCGAGGACATGGCGCTCTATCCCGCGCCCGACATGCGGACCGGAGCCGTCTCGCTGTGGGTGGCGGGCGATGCCGAGGCCGCGCGGGCGGCCGAGATCGTCCGCGGGATGGGGCATTCCGCCTCGATCTCGGAGTGAGCCGGTGACTCGGTTCGTCCCAGCCGGGCCGCTTCGCGGCGCGCTTCGGCCGCCGCCCGACAAGTCGATCAGCCACCGGGCGGCGCTGGTCGCGGGGATGGGGGAGGGGGAGACGGCGATCGAGGGGTATCTGGACGCGGCTGACACCCGCGCGACGCTTCGGGCCATACAGCGGCTGGGTGCGGAGGTGGTGATCCTCGATGGACCGAGGGACGAAAAACGCCGACATGGTGGACGAAATTCGCCCGCGGGCGGAATCGACCTAAGGGTGCACGGCGTCGGCCTCCGCGGCCCCCTACCCAGCGACATCGAGGTCGGCAATGCGGGGACGCTCCTGCGGATACTGCCCGGCTGGCTGGCGGGACAGGGCGGGGGAAGCTGGACCCTCGACGGTGACGACTCGATCCGCCGGCGCCCCGTCGACCGCATCGCCGAGCCGCTGGTGAGAATGGGGGCCGAGGTCTCATGCCGCGACGGCCGGCTCCCGCCGATCCGGGTCGAAGGGGCGGCGCTCCGGGGTATCGACTACGAGCTGCCCGTGGCGAGCGCCCAGGTGAAGTCGTGCGTGCTGCTCGCCGGCCTCCTCGCCGACGGGCGCACGACGGTCGTCGAGCGCCAGCCGACCCGCGATCACACGGAGCGCATGCTCCGCGCCGCCGGGGCCCGGGTGAGGATCGAGGACGTCGGTACGCCGATCGCGATCCGCGGCGTGCTCCCCGCGCGCAGGGTGATCGTGGACCCGGCGGCGAGGCTCGAGCCGGGCAGGATCGCGGTTCCCGGGGACTTCTCATCGGCGGCCTTCTTCCTCGTCGCCGCCCTGCTCGTGTCCGGGAGCGAGGTGCGGCTCGAGGGAGTGGGGATCAATCCGGGACGGATCGGGCTGCTCGGGATCCTGACCCGGATGGGAGCGTCGATCGAGGTGATCGAGACCGCTCCCGCGAGCCCGGAGCCGGTGGCGACGATCACCGCCCGCTCGAGCGTCCTTGCGGCGACCCGCGTCGGTGGCGGCGAGGTGCCGCTGGCGATCGACGAGCTGCCCTTGCTGGCGCTGGCGGCGTGCCTCGCGGAGGGGGAGACGGTGCTGTCGGGAGCGCGCGAGCTTCGTCACAAGGAGTCGGATCGGATCGCGACCGTGGTCGAGGGCCTCAGGTCACTCGGCGGGGATGTCGAGGCGCGCGAGGATGGCTTCGCCGTGCGGGGGAGCGGGGACATCCGGGGCGGGCGGCTCGATGCGGCCGGCGACCACCGCCTCGCGATGCTCGGCGCGATCGCCGGCCTCGCCTCCCGCGAGGGCGTCGAGGTGGTCGGGATGGAGTCGGCCGCCGTCAGCTACCCGAGCTTCGAGTCCGATCTGGCCTCGCTG
Organism: Actinomycetota bacterium; assembly: GCA_046730395.1. GTDB lineage: Bacteria > Actinomycetota > Thermoleophilia > Solirubrobacterales > 70-9 > AC-56. Next base: position 43,921 of record JBKPIV010000009.1, read on the forward strand.
GTGGAAGGGGGGCGCTAGCGTCGGCCCCGGGGCCTGCGCTCGCCACGCGCTAGCGGTAGCTTCGCCTGCGTGGCCGACGACGCTGCACCGCTTCGCTTCCACGACGGGACGCTTTACGTGCTCGACCAGCGTCGCCTACCCGGCGAGGAGGCCTGGGTGCGGTGCCGAAGCGTCGAGCAGGTGGCCGACTGCATTCGCACGATGGCGGTCCGCGGGGCGCCCGCGATCGGCCTCGCGGCCGCCTACGGGATGGCGCTGGCGGCGCGGGCGGGCGAGGATCTCGAGACCGCCGGGGCGCTTCTTCGCCGGACGCGGCCGACCGCGGCCAACCTCGCCTGGGCGGTGGAGCAGGCGAGCGCCGCCGACGACCCCCTGGCGCTGGCCGAGCGGCTTCACCGCGAGCAAACGGAGGCGGATCGCCGGCTGTCCGAGCTCGGGGCCGAGCGCTTCGTACAGGGCGATCGCGCGCTCACCCACTGCAACACCGGCCCGCTCGCGACCGGCGGCTTCGGCACCGCGGGCGGGGTGCTCCGCGCCGCCTGGCGGCGGGGCCGGCTGGCGCAGGTCTGGGTGGACGAGACGCGACCCCGTCTCCAGGGCGCCCGGCTGACCGCGTGGGAGCTGCGCCGCGCCGGGATCCCGTTCAGGGTGATCGCCGACGCGGCGGCGGGTGGCCTGATCGCCCGGGGGCTGGTGGATCGCGTCATCGTCGGAGCCGACCGGATCGCCGCGAACGGGGACCTCGCGAACAAGGTCGGGACGTACCCGCTGGCCGTGCTCGCCGCCCGCCACGGCGTCCCCTTCTACGTCGCGGCGCCGGTTTCGACGATCGATCCGCACACGCCGAACGGCGATGGGATCCCGATCGAGGAGCGCGACCCGGCGGAGGTGACCGCCTCGAGCGAAGCGCTCAATCCGGCGTTCGACATCACCCCGGCCGAGCTGATCAACGTCATGTTCACCGAGAAGGGGGTGCTCGAGCCGCCCTACGAGGAGTCGATCGCGCGTGTCGCTTCGGGCTGACGTCGTCGCCGCCGCGCGGCAGATGCACCGCCTTGGGTTGGTCGCCGCCACGCACGGAAACGTCAGCGCGCGGGAAGGCGACCTCGTGCACATCACGCCGACCGCGCTCCCCTACGAGGGGATGTCGGAAGCCGATCTCGTGACGCTCTCCCTCACCGGCCAGGTGGTCGACGGCGAGCGGGAGCCGTCCAGCGAGCGCAGGGTGCACCTGGCGGTGTACGCGGCCCGGCCCGATGTCGCGGCGATCGTGCACACCCACAGCGTCTATGCGACCGCCTGGAGCTTTCGGGGAGAGCTCCTCGACACGGGCACGGAGGAGCTCCAGGCGGCCGCGGGAGGACCCGTGCGTACGGCGCCCCAGGCTCCCTCGGGCTCGGGCGCCATCGCGCGGGCCGCGGTCACGGCGCTCGCCGACCGCCGCGCCGCGCTCCTCGCCCGTCACGGCGTCCTGGGGTTGGGCACCTCGCCCGCGCGGGCGCTTGCCGTCTGCGCCGTCGTCGAGCGCCAGGCCCAGCTCGCGTGGCTCCTTTCAGGAGCCGCGGGGCGCTAGCGGAGGCTGGGGTGGCCCTCGCCCGGCCAGGGCGATAGCAGCAACAGGATGCGCGCGTCCTCGGTGGCGCGGACCTCGCGGCGCTCGTTGGGGTCGAAGGCCGCGAGCAGGCCGGTCCCTCCGCTGACCGATTGCGAGCCCTCGACCTCGATCGTCCCGGAGACCACGAGCAGCCAGGCGCGCTCGTGGACCTGGTGCTCCTGCAGACGCTCGCCGGCGGGCAGGTTGATGACGATTGCGCGTCCCTCGTTCTCTGAGTCCAGCACCTCGGGCTGGTGGGGCTGAACGTCGAGCGTCGAGATGTCCCAGCTCTGCATCGCTACTCCCAATTCCACTTCGCAGGTCGCCCTGACCGGCGCCTGTGGGCGCAACTCTATCCTCGGCGCACGAAAGAATGGTGATTGCGATCGACGGCCCCGCGGGGGCCGGCAAATCCACTGTGGCCCGAGCGCTCGCCGAGCGGCTCGGATTCACCTATCTCGATTCCGGGGCGATGTATCGCTGCGTCGCCCTGGCCGCCCTGCGCGAGGGGCTCGATCTCGACGACGGCCGGAACCTGGGCGGGCTCGCTCGGCGGGTGGACATCTCGGTCGAGGACGGTCGGGTGATCCTGGAGGGCGACGACGTCACCGCCGCGATCCGGGCGCCGGACGTCTCCGCCGCCGCCTCGCGCGTGTCGGTCCATCCCGAGGTCCGCCAGGCGATGGTCGAGCGACAGCGGGCGTTGATCGCGGCCGCCGACTACGTCGCCGAGGGTCGGGACATCGGCACCGTGGTCAGCCCGGACGCCCCGCTCAAGGTCTTCCTCACCGCCGAGGACTCCGAGCGCGCGCGGCGACGGGCGGCGGAGACCGGCGAGGGCCACGATGCAGTCCTCCGCGCGCAGGCGCTCCGGGACGCGCGCGACCGCGACCGTGATCACGGGGCGCTGCGACCTGCGGAGGACGCGGTGGAGATCGACACCACGGGGATGAGCGTCGATCAGGTGGTCGATCGGGTGGTGGCGCTGGCGCGCGAGCGGGGGGTCGGCGAGAGATGAGCGGGCGGCTCCCCCAGATCGCGGTGGTGGGCTTTCCGAACGTGGGCAAGTCGACGCTGGTCAACCGCCTCGCCGGGGGACGGGAGGCAGTGGTCCACCGTGACCCCGGGGTGACCAGGGACCGCAAGGTCCTCGAGTGCCAGTGGAACGGCGTGCGCTTCCAGCTCGTCGACACCGGCGGCGTCGACCTCGCGGCGCCGAGCGCACTGGCCCGCGCCGTCCAAAGACAGGCGCGCGGGGCCATCGCGGACGCACAGGCTGTCGTGTTGGTGGTGGATGCCCGTGCCGGCCTGCGCCAGGGCGACGCCGAGGTGGCCGAGATCCTCCGCCGCGCCGAGGTGCCGGTGGTGGTGGTCGCGAACAAGATCGACGAGCCTGGTGACGGTTACCTGGCGGCGGAGTTCCACCGGCTGGGGCTGGGCGACCCGCTTCCCGTCTCGGCGGCGCACGGCCACGGCACGGGCGAGCTCCTGGATCGGCTCGCGGAGATCGCGGGCCCGGCAGCGGATGGAGCAGACGAGGCGGAAGACGACGTCGTTCGGGTGGCCGTCATCGGGCGGCCGAACGTCGGCAAGTCCTCCCTCGTCAACGCCTTCCTGGGCACGGAGCGCGTGATCGTCACCGAGTTCGCGGGCACGACGCGCGACGCGATCGATACTGAGCTGGAGTTCGACGAGCGCCGGGTGGTGCTCGTCGATACGGCGGGGCTTCGCCGGCGAACGAAGGTCGCGGGAACGGTGGCCTACTACGCGCAGCTGCGCTCCGAGCGGGCCGCGGAGCGCGCCGACGTGGCGATCGTCGTCTGCGACGCCTCCGAGGGAGTGACCTCGGAGGACCTGCGGGTCGCCCAGCTCGCCATGCGCACAGGCTGCGCGACCCTGGTCGCGCTCAACAAGTGGGACATCGGCGAGACCGACCTCGACGACGCCACGGCGAGGTTGGCGTCGCGGCTTCGCCAGCGCCCCCCGGTGATCACGTGCTCGGCGCTCGTGGGTCGCAACGTTCAAAAGCTCCTCGCGCTCGCGATCGAGCTGGCGGATCGCCGCGCCTCGCGGATCCCCACACCGGAGCTCAACCGCTTCGTCTCAGACCTGGTTGCGAACACGCCGCCTCCGGTGAAGCGAGGTCGCCGGCTCCGCCTCTACTACGCGACCCAAGTCGAGCGGCGGCCCCCCAGGATCGCGATCCAGGTCAACGATCGGCGGCTCGTCACCCGCGAGTGGGCCTTCCATCTCGAGAACCGGCTTCGGGAGGCCTACGGGCTTCAGGGGGTGCCGCTCGTGATCGACTTCGTGCCCCATACCGGGCGCCGGCGCCGCCGATCCGCCCAACCTCAGGGTCAGCCGATATAAGAGAGGACGCGCTCGTGCCGCACCTCCCGCGCCCCCGACTCCCTCACCCCCGCTTCCGCCGCCGGCCGGCGCCCAAGTCCGGCCCGCCCGAGGCGCCCGGGACCGAGAGCCCCGCCCAGGCCGAGCACCGCACCGAGGGCCCGCCGGCTCCCGCCGAGGACGCCCCGGCCGACCTCACACCGACCTGGCAGTGGCCGAGCGAGCGGCCGCGGTACCGGCTCTTTCCGGAGCCGCCGCGGCCCCGTCCCGCGGAGCCTGACCGCACCGAGGCGCCGGCACAGCCCCGCGCCGAGAGGCGGGCCGGGCACCGGGCCGGGGGGCGTCTCGGGGATGTCGAGCGGCGGATCTCTGCCGGCGCCGGGGCGGTGGGCCGCGTCCCGGCGGCCGCCGGCCGGGGCGCGTCCGAGTTCTGGTTCAGCCTGTCGCTACACGCGCGACGTCGCCTGGCGGCGGCAGGCGCAGTGGTCGTCGCCGTCGTGCTGATCCTCCTCATCGCGGTGCCCGCGCTCCCGTGCGAGGCGCCCGGCGGGGACGTATGCCCGCCCTCCGACGACGCGATCCACCTGGTGCCGGGCAACTCCCTCGCCTACCTGCACATGAACGTCGACCACGACACGAGCCAATACAAGGCGGCCCAGGGACTCGCCAGCCGGCTCCCACTACTCACCCAACAGGTGATCGGGCGCCTGACGACGCAGCTTCCAGGACCGCACGGCAACCCGCTCGACTTCGGGCGGGACATCGAGCCCTGGTTCGGCGGCGAGGCCGCCCTAGCCCTGATCCCCGCCGGAGGGGGCGCAGCGGAGGAGGTGCAGCTGCTCGAGGCGTCGGACTCGAAGGGCGGGCAGGCGTTCGCGAACTCGATCTCCTCCGGCAAGACCCAGACCTCGAGCTACCGCGGGGTCGACGTTCAGGTCGATCGCCGCGGGCTGGCGACCGCACTCGTCGGCGGCTTCCTCGCGATCGGCAGGGAGAGCGGGATCCGGGACGTGATCGATGCCCACAGCGGCGCCAAGGGGACGAGCTCCCTCGCGGACGACCCGGCCGCCACCGCCGCTCGAGATGCGCTGCCCGATGAGCGGCTCGCCGACGCGTACCTCTCCCGCACCGGCATCGCGCGGCTCGTCGACAACCCGCACGCGCCGCTCTCGTCGTTCGCCGCGGCGATCAGCCCGAGCGCCAGCCGTGGGGCGGCCGCGGCGCTGATCGCGAAGGGCTCCGGGCTCGACCTGGACGTCCGCTCGGGGCTCGATCCGGGCCGCGCGAAGGCGCATGCGGGGTTCTTCGCGGCTTTCCCCTCGTTCAAGCCGACGCTCTCGGGGTCGCTTCCGGCGGGCTCGCTTGGCTACCTCGGCTTCGGGGATCCCGGGGCCGCCCTGCGCGCGCTGCTCGGTCAGGCGGACTCTCAGGAGCCGGGCCTCGCTGCCGCGGTGGGCAAGCTCGCGGACAGCGTGAAGAAGCTCGGCAACGTGAATCTCGAGTCCGATCTCCTGCCATCGCTCGGTGGCGAGGCGGCTTTCGCGCTCGAGCCGAACGCTCATGGTGCGGCCCCGAGCGGCGCGCCGCCCTCCGGGGTGAACCTCTCCAGCTCCCAGACCCCGTCCCTCGTCTTCCTCGGAGGCGGGATCGATCCAGGGCGCGCGAACAAGGCCCTGGCCGCGCTTGGCGACCCGCTCGCCAAGGCGCTGGGCGGCGGCGGAAAGGGCTTCACCGCCCACAAGGTGGACGACGTGACGGCCCACACCCTGAAGCTCTCGTCGTCGGTCGATCTCACCTACGCGATCGTCGAATCGGCCCTCGTCGTCGCCACGGATCCCGCCGCGGTCGAGCAGATCGCGGCCGGGGAGGGCGGCCTCTCGGACGCCGGGCCATACAGGGAGGCGACCGGTGGGCTTCCCGGCAGCCTCTCGGTGATCGGCTACGCGAATCTCCAGGGACTCGTCACCCTCGCCGAGCAGGCCGGGCTCGCCTCCAGCCCGGCGTACGCGACCTTCGCGCCCGAGATCCGCAGGCTCGACGCCCTCGGCCTCGGAGTCCAGAGCTCCTCGGCGGAGCTCGCCACCGATCTGCGGCTGGTGGTGGGCCCGTCCGCCGGCTAGGGAGGACGCCTCCGCCGGGCGCCACCGTGCCCTGGGCTCGAAATCGCCATTCCCCGGCGTTCGTCCGCTACTCTCGCGCGAGCCCAGACCGACGAAAGGAGACGGCGCGCGGGAGACGCCCGAAGCCACCGCCCAGCTCATGACGATCCACAACCCGATCCGGCTCTCCGAGCACGAGTACCTGTTCACGTCGGAGTCGGTCACCGAGGGCCACCCGGACAAGATCTGCGATCAGATCTCCGACGGGGTGCTGGACGCCGTCATGGCCAAGGACCCCACGGGGCGCGTCGCCTGCGAGTGCCTCGTCAACACCGGGTTGGTAGTCGTCGCCGGGGAGATCACGACCGAGACCTACGTCGACATCCCGCGGATCGTCCGCGACACCCTCCACCGGATCGGCTACGACCGGGCCAAGTACGGGTTCGATGCCGACACCTGCGCCGTGATCACCGCGATCGACGAGCAGTCGCCCGACATCGCCCAGGGCGTGGAGACCGCGTACGAGGCGCGTACCGACCCGAACGACGAGGACGAGCTCGACCGCGCCGGGGCCGGGGATCAGGGAATGATGTTCGGCTACGCGACCCGGGAGACCAAGGCGTTGATGCCGATGCCGATTCAGATCGCCCACACGCTCGCCCATCGTCTCGCCGAGGTCCGCAAGGCCGATGTGATCCCGTACCTGCGGCCGGACGGCAAGACCCAGGTCACGGTCCGCTACGAGAACGAGCGCCCGGTGGAGGTCGTGAAGCTTCTGATCTCGACCCAGCACAAGGACGGCATCGACGGCGAGACCCTGATCAAGAACGACCTCTGGGAGCACGTGGTGGAGCCGGTGCTCCACAGCGAGTACAAGGAGCTCTACACCGAGAGCGAGCTGTTCGACAACTTCCTCGTCAACCCGACCGGGAAGTTCGTGATCGGCGGGCCGCAGGGCGACTGCGGGCTCACGGGACGCAAGGTGATCGTCGACACCTACGGGGGCATGGCGAGACACGGGGGCGGCTGCTTCTCCGGAAAGGACCCCTCGAAGGTGGACCGCTCGGCGGCCTACGCCGCGCGCTACGTGGCCAAGAACGTGGTCGCCTCAGGCCTCGCCGACCGCTGCGAGATCCAGGTCGCCTACGCGATCGGGGTCGCCCACCCGGTCTCGCTGATGATCCAGACCTTCGGGACAGCCAAGGTCCCGGATTCGGAGATCGTCCGCATCGTGCAGGAGGTCTTCGACCTCCGCCCGGCCGCCTTCCGCCGCTACCTCGACCTGCACCGGCCGATCTTCCAGAAGACGGCCGCCTACGGCCACTTCGGCCGCACTGACCACGACTTCAGCTGGGAGCGAACGGACCGAGTCGACCAGCTTCGGACCGTCGCCGGCCTGGAGGGAGCCGGCGCTCAGACCGGAGCCGCGGCCGAGGTCTCCTAGGCCGTCGGGCCCCCAGGCTGGGGCACGGTGGGCTCGTCGCCGAGGCCGGTTGGCGCGGTCGCGTGAGTCGCCTGGTCGACCCGCTCGACGACCTCGTCCGGGTCGGCGACGCCGGCGAAGATGAAGTTGTAGTCGTCGCCGGCGGCGGTGTCGAAGTCCACGTCGCCGACCTGGAGAACCCGCTGCAGAAGCGACTGGTTGTAGTTGACGTTCTGCACTCGCTCGAGCCGCGTCTCCTGGATCTCGCGGGAGATGATTCCGCGCTGGATGCGCAGGCGGCGGGTGGTGATCGTGTAGTGGGTAGTGATCCGCTTGATGAAGCCGGCGAGGACGACCAGGGCGACGCCGACGATCGCGACGATGGCGACCCAGCGCGAGTCCGTGTCGCCGGTGGCGATGTTGGTGCCGAGGCCCACCAGGAACGCGACGACGAGCACCCCGAGGAGGCCCTTGACGTAGAAGCCGATGATCGCGCGCCACGAGGGGTGTCCCTCGAACATCACCTGCTCCCCGGGTGCCAATCGCCGCGCCACGCCGGAAGCTTATCCCGCCGCCGTCCGCCGCCCCGCCTAAGTTCGAGGGATGGCGATCGCCAAGGTCGAGCCGCTGACCACCGCGCGGGCTCTGCGCGGCCCCTTCGATTACCTGCTTCCCGACCGCCTCGAAGGCGTCGCCGTCGGCAGCCTCTTGCTGGTGCCCTTCGGGCGGCGCCGCCTCGTCGGCGTCGTGGTGGAGGTGGCCGAGGCGTCAGAGCTCCCGCCGGAGCGCCTCGCCGAGCCGATCGAGGCGCTCGAGGCGGGCGCGACCCCGGAGCTCGTGCGGCTCGGGCTTCGCGTCAGCCGCGAGTACTGCTCCACGCCGGCGCGGGGCCTCGAGGCGGTCCTGCCGCCCGGCTCCGGACGCGCTCGGCGCGGGCTCGGCCCGCGGCTCTGCCTGCTTGCCTCGCTGACCGACGAGGGCCGGGCGGCTCGGGACGACGGCGCCCGCCTCGGCCGCCGCCAGCGCACCGTTCTCGATGCCCTCGCGGAGCGGGGTTGGGGTCCCGATGCCGAGCTCGCGGCGCCCGACCTGGAAGCTCGATCCGGCGCGGATCGCCGGACGCTCCGCCGCCTCGAGGCCAGGGGGCTGATCAAGCTGCGCGCGACCGAGAGCCCGCGCCGGCCGCTAGTGGTCGCCGTGGGCGCGCCCTCGACGCGTCCGCGCCTCTCCCGGGAGCAGGAGGCCGCCCTCCGGGCGGCGATCGCCGCCATGGACGGCGTCGGCGCGCGGGAGCTCCTCCTGCACGGGGTCACCGGATCCGGGAAGACCGAGGTCTATCTGGCGGCCGCCGAGGCGGCGCTCGAGCGGGGCAGGGGCGCGATCGTCCTCGTGCCGGAGATCGCCCTGACGCCGCAGACCACCTCGCGGTTCGCCGCGCGCTTCGAGGACCGGATCGCGGTGCTTCATTCACGGCTCGCCGCCGGTGAGCGCCGCGACGAATGGCAGCGGCTTGCGGAAGGCGCCGCCCGCATCTGCGTCGGGCCGCGCTCGGCGGCGTTCGCGCCCGTCGGCGACCTGGGCCTCGTCGTTATCGACGAGGAGCACGATGCCTCCTACAAGCAGGAGGGCGATCCCCGCTACGACGCCCGCGAGGTCGTCCGCTGGCGGGCGGAGGAGTCGGGCGCCGCGCTCTTGGCCGGCACCGCCACCCCGCGCCCGGAGAGCTGGCTCGCGTTGCGCCGTCTCAGCCTGCCGCAACGCGCGGACGGCGGCGCGCTCCCCGAAGTCGAGGTGGTGGACTTGCGCGAGCGCTCGCCACGCGCCGGAACGCTCCACCCGCGCACCGCCGCCGCCCTCGCCGAGGTACGCGCCGCGGGGGCGAAGGCGATCGTGCTGCTCAACCGCCGGGGCTGGTCCCCGTTCTGCGCCTGCGGCTCCTGTGGTCACGCGTTCGAGTGCCCGAGCTGCGATGTCTCGTTGGTCGTCCACCGGGATCGGCGCGAGCTCCGCTGCCACCACTGCGGCCACGCGGAGCGCCTGCCGGAGGCGTGCCCGCGGTGCGGCTCGGTCGCTCTGGGGCGTCACGGCGCCGGCACCGAGCGGCTGGAGGCGATTCTCGCCGATGCGGTGGCGCCGCTGCCCGTCTTCCGCCTGGACTCCGACAGCGCCTCGGGCGCGGCGGCCCACGTCCAGATCCTGCGACGCTTCGGCGAGGCCGACGCGGGGGTGCTCGTGGGCACGCAGATGGTGGCCAAGGGCCACGACTTCCCGGACGTCGTTCTGAGCGTGGTCCTCGACGCCGACGCCACCCTTCGATTCCCCGATTTCCGCGCCGAGGAACGGACGTTCGCGCTGGTCGCCCAGCTCGCCGGGCGAAGTGGCCGCGGCCAGCGGGGCGGGCGAGTGCTCGTCCAGACGCTCGCCCCCGACGCGCCTGCGATTCGCCACGCGGCCGCCCACGACGCGCCCGCCTTCATCGCCGGCGAGCTCGCGCGCCGCAGGGCGCTCGGCTATCCACCTTTCTCGCACCTGATCCGCGTGGAGCTCACCGCGCCGGAGGCCGCGGAGGCGCAGCGCGCGTGTGAGCGCGTTCGATCCGTCCTCGCGCCGACGCTGCCCGCCGGCGCCGAGATGCTCGGTCCCGCGCCACGCTTCCGGCTGCGCGGGCATTATCGCCGCCAGCTCCTCGTCAAGTCAACCGACCGGGCCGGAACCGTGGCGGCGGTCCGGGCGGCGGTCGAGGGGCTGGCTCGTGGTCGCGAGCTGCGAGCGGTCTCGCTCAGCGTCGACGTCGACCCGCAGTGAGGCCGCGCCCAGGCGCGCTCCCCTGACGAGATAGGCCCTTAGACTCGGGTTGGATGAGCGAGGCAACCGACACCGCCGCCGTCGACGAGTCCGCGCCGGTAAGCCCCGAGGGACCGGCGGACGATCGTCTCGGCGAGCTCGATGAGCAGGCGCGCGAGCGTCGCGCCGCGGCGCTCGCTCAGATCCGGACCTTCGGCGACCCGGTCTTGAAATCGCGCGCCTCGACGATCACGAGCTTCGGCCCCGAGCTCGAGCGGGAGGCCGAGCGGATGGTCGAGCTCATGCAGGACGCGATCGGCGTGGGCCTAGCCGCGACCCAGCTCGGCGTGATGCACCGTCTGCTGGTCTTCCAGGCCGGCCTCCACGCCACCCCGACCGCGGTCGCGAACCCCGTCCTGGAGTGGACGTCGGAGGAGCTGGCGATCGCCGAGGAGGGGTGCCTCAGCCTGCCCCGCGTCTCGGTCGAGGTCGAGCGGCCCCTCTTCGCGCGGGTCCGCGGCCAGGACGTGCGCGGAGACCCCCTACTGGTCGAGGCGTCGGGGCTCGAGGCCCGCGTGCTCCAGCACGAGATCGATCACCTCGACGGCGTGCTGACGTTGGATCGGACGACCAAAGACCAACGGAAAGCGGCGTTGCGGGCGCTCCGTGAAGGGACCAGCTACAGCCCGAGCGCCGAGGAAGTCGACGAGGTCGACGACGGCTAGTTACCCACGTTGAGGATCGTCTACCTGGGGACGTCCGAGTTCGCGGTCGCGGTGCTCGGGCGCTTGGTCGCCTCGCCGCACAGGCCGGCGCTCGTGGTCACGCCGCCGGACCGGCCACGCGGCAGGGGCCGGCGCCTCGCCCCGCCTCCGGCCGCGAGGGCGGCGCGGGAGCTGGGGATCGACCTCCTCCAGACGGAGAGCGTCAACCTGCCGGAGGCCGTCGATGCCGTGCGGGCGGCGAGCCCCGAGCTGGGGGTGGTGTGCGCGTTCGGCCAGCTGATCTCCCAGCCGCTGCTCTCCGAGCTGGAGATGTTGAACGTTCACCCATCGCTGCTTCCGCGTTGGCGGGGCGCGGCGCCGATCGAGCGGGCGATCATGGCCGGGGACCGGGAGACCGGCGTGACGATCCTGCGGGTGGTCGCGGGCTACGACTCGGGCCCGATCGCCCTCCAGCGGAGGATCGAGATCGGCGCCCGAGAGGACTACGGAACGCTCTCGGCCCGCCTCGCCGCGCTTGGCGGCGAGCTCATCACCGAGGCGCTCGACCTCCACGCGGCGGGGGAGCTCGAGTTCGCCGAGCAGGACGAGGCGCTGGCGACGTATGCGGAGAAGATTCGCCCCGCCGAGCGCCGCCTCGATCCCGGACGCCCGGCCATCGAGCTGGAGCGAACGGTTCGCGCGCTCGTGCCGCACATAGGCGCCTACCTCGAGCTCGACGGCGAGAGGCGCCTGGGGGTGGCGGTCGCGACGGCCGAGGACAAGGAGCTCGAGCCGGGAACGCTCCAGAGCGACGGCCGCTCGCTGTGGCTGGGATGCGCGGCGGGGGCGCTGCGTCTCGACGTCGTCAAGCCGGAGGGCGGGCGGCCGATGGCGGCTGCGGCCTACCTTCGCGGACACCCGGTCCCCGAGCTCGCCGGGTGAGCGCGGACGCACGCCTGGCGCCGGCGCGACGGGCCGCATTCGAGGTCCTGCGGCGGGTGTTCGAGCACGAGGCCTGGGCCGACCGCGCGCTGCCGGCCGCGGTCGAGCGACACCATCTCGACCCGCGCGAGCGGGCCCAGGCCCAGCGGCTCGCCTACGGGGCGGTGCAGCGCCGCGCGACCTCCGACCAGCTGCTGCTCCTGCTCTCCGGGCGCTCCCCAGAGCGACTCGATCCGCCGGTCACGGCCGCCCTTCGCCTCGGGCTCTTCGAGCTCATGTTCTCCTCCGCGACCCCGGATCATGCGGCGGTCGACCAGGCCGTTGAGCTCGCCAAGGGCGGGATCGAGGAGGAGCGGCGCGCTCGAGCCGCGGCCGGGCTCGTGAACGCGGTGCTGCGGCGCGCCGCCCGCGAGCGCGAAGCGCTGATGGCGGCGCTGGCCGACTCCACCCCAAACGAGGCCGCCGTCGCCCACTCCTACCCCGTCTGGCTCGCCGAGATGTGGTTCACGGAGCTCGGCCCGGCCGCGGCGCGCTCGCTGATGGCGGCCATGAACGAGCCGGCCGAGACCGCAATGCGCGCGAACACGCTGCGCGCGGATCCGGCGGAGCTCGCCCGCGAGCTTCGGGCGGCGGGCCAAAAGCTCGAGCGCCCGAGCGGCACGGGACCACTGGCCCCGCCGGAGGCGCTCGTGCTCGCCGGTCGGCTCATCGAGACCGCGCGGCGCCGAATCTCGGAGGGCGAGCTCATCCCGCAGTCGCGCGCCTCGCAGGGGGTCGTGGCGCTGCTCGATCCCAGGCCGGGCGAGCGAGTGCTCGACCTCTGCGCCGCGCCGGGCGTCAAGGCGACTGCGATCGCCGCCCGGATGGCGAACCGCGGCGAGGTCACGGCCGTCGAGCTCGACCCGGGGCGTGCCGGTCAGCTTCGCGAGCTCTGCGGCCGGGCGAGCGCCACCGCCGTCCGCGTGGTCCGGGCCGACGCGGCAAGCGACGACGTGGGGGATGGTTACGATCGCATCCTCGTGGACCCGCCCTGTTCCGATCTCGGCGCGCTCGCCTCACGGCCCGATGCCCGCTGGCGCAAGTCGCCCGAGATGATCGAGCGGCTTGCCTCGGTCCAGGGCGCGATCCTCGAGCGCGCCGGGCGAGCGCTTCGCCCGCGCGGGACGCTCGTCTACTCCACGTGCACGATCTCCGCGCGCGAGGGCGAGGAACGGATCGCCGCCCTGCTCGCTCGCGAGCCGATGCTGTGTGCCGACGACCTCGGCGCCGCCCATCCAGACCTCGCGTCCCCACGCGAGGCGCGGTTCCTCCAGACGAGGCCGGATCGCGATCGCACCGACGGGTTCTTCATCGCCAGGCTCCGTCGCCGGAGAACGACGGGGGAGGGCTGAGCGGTGGCCACGGAGGGAGGGGAGACGACGCTCAAGCGTCCCAACTGCCCGGGTTGCGGCGAGCCGTGGCTTCGCCCCACCCAGCTCCCGGGCCGCTACCGCTGCGTCTACTGCCTGCGGCGCTATGAGCTCGTCTCCCAGTGTCCGAACTGCGGCGCGCACCAGACGATCGTCCGCATGAGCACCTCCGAGGATCTCCTCTGCCAGCATTGCGGCAACTCGATGCTCAGCGCGATATGAGCGCGCGCGACCTCTTCGGTGGCCGGCGCGTGGCGCCGTCGATCCTCTCCGCCGACTTCTCGCGGCTCGGGACGCAGGTGGCCGAGGTGATGGAGGCGGGGGCGCGCCTGATCCACGTCGACGTGATGGACGGCCACTTCGTCCCACCGATCACGATCGGGCCGCTCGTGGCGGGAGCGATCGCGGACCAGGTGCACGACGCGGGCGGGGCGATCGACGTTCACCTGATGATCGAGCGCCCGGCCGATCACGTGGCCGAGTTCGCGCGGGCGGGCGCCGACTGCATCACGGTGCACTTCGAGGCGGATCCGCACGTTCATCGCACACTCGGCGCCATCCGGCAGGCCGGCTGCCTCGCCGGGCTCGCCATCAATCCCGGCACCCCGGCGGCCTCGGCGACGGAACTCACGTCGGCCGCCGACCTCATCCTGTGCATGTCCGTTAACCCGGGCTGGGGCGGCCAGCCATTCATCGCGACCGCGCCGGACAAGGTCGCGAGGCTGCGGGCCTTGTCGAACGCGCCGAAGATCGAGGTGGACGGCGGCATCGACGCTGACACGGTCCCGAGCGTCGCCGAGGCCGGGGCCACCCTGTTCGTGGCCGGCTCGGCCGTGTTCGGCGACCCCGAGCCCGCGGAGGCGTACCGGCGGATCTCGGCGGCCGCCGGCGCCGATTAGGTCAAGTGCCCGATCCGCGCTCTCACCCGGCGCGGCTCGGGATGGGCGCGGCCCTCGCCGACGCGCCTGCCGAGCTGCGCCTGTTCCTGCGCCGGCTCGCGCTGCTGGGCATTCTGATCTGTGTCCTGCTCGCGGCGGGCACGATCGGCTTCGCCCTCACGGAGGGGACCTCGATCGGCTTCTCGCTCCTTTGGTCGCTCGACACCATCGCGACGATCGGCTCGATCCCGGAGCCCGGGGACACCGGAGGGCGGATCGTCACCGTCGTCCTAATCGTCTTCGGCGTCGGTACGCTCTTCTACGGCCTCGTCACGGCGACCGAGTTCCTCGTCGCCGGGAGGCTGAGCGGGCTGCTGGCGGAGCGCCGGACGCAGCGGATGATCAACGGGCTATCCGACCATCACGTGATCTGTGGCTTCGGCCGCGTCGGCCGGCAGATCGCACGCGATCTACGGGCGGCGCGCCAGCGGTTCGTCGTCATCGACGACAACCCCGAGAACCGGGAGATCGCCGATGAGCTCGGCGCGCCCTTCCTCGAGGGGCGCCCCTCGGACGACGAGACCCTGAGGCGGGCCGGGATCGATCGGGCTCGCGCGGTGCTCGCCTGCATGGACTCCGACGCGGAGAACATCTTCACCACGCTGACGGCACGAGAGCTGAGGCCGGAGATCACGATCGTCGCGCGGGCGAGCGTGGAGGACTCCGAGAAGAAGCTCAAGCGGGCGGGAGCCGATCGGGTGATCTCCCCGTACAAGGCGAGCGGCACCGAGATGGCGCGCCTCGCGCTTCACCCGCAGGTCGCCGACGTGGTCGACGTCGGCCCTGGCTACCGGATGGAGGAGATCGAGGTTCTGGCCGGAAGCGACGGCGCCGGGCGGCGAGTCGACGACGTCCGCGGATCCTCGATCATCGTCGCCCTTCACCGGCCCGGTGCCGCGATGCAGCCGATGCCTCCGGGCGAGACGACGCTGGAGCCGGGCGACCTCCTGGTGGCGATGGGGGCCGCGGGCGCAATGGAGCGCCTGGAGCGGCTGTTCGAGCCGCCGGAGGCGGCAGGCGACGGGCAGCGCGCGGCTCGCGCCTAACCGGCCTCGTCGGCCGCGGCGAGCCGGGCCTCGAGCTCCTGCGGGGAGCCCGGCTCGAGCACATCCGCCGGACGCACCTGGGGGTGGCGGTATAGCAGGTAGAGGAGCGCGCACAAGAGAGCGGCCGCCCCGGCGAAACCGACCTCGACCCGCCGGAACTCGTCGAGTACGGGGAGCAGGTTCCAGACCACGAAGGAGATGGCGCAGAACACCCACCGGACGGCCGCCCGGCGCGCCTGCCCCTGAGCGAGCGCCGCCTGATTGAGCGTCCCGGACGCCAGGTAGAACCCCATCCCGACGCTGACGATCACGAGCCCGAGGCGGTCGTAGCTGAACTTCTTGCCGAAGGCGATCTGCATCAGGTCCGGGCCGGCGATGAGCACCACCAGCGCCACGGCCGCCGCGAACGCGGCGATCGCGCCGAGGGTCACCCGGACCGAGAGCCGGAAGGCGTCGGCATCGCCCGAGCGGGCGCTCGAGCGAAGCCTGGTGAGATGGGGGAGGAGGCTGGTGGCGACCGCCTGAAAGAGGACCAGCGGGGCGCGGGCGATCATCAGCACGTTGAAGATGAACCCGGCGGCGGCGGCGCCCTCCGCCGCGCGAACCATGAGCGGCCCCGCGTTGAGCAGGGTCTGTTCGCTGAGCATGACGAGGAGCACGGCGGCGGCAAACCCCCCGCCGTAGGCGAGCGTGAACTGCGCCTGCGCCACCGCCCTCGGGGCGGGCGCCGAGCGGCTGCGCATCGCGTGTCCGGCGAAGGCCAGCGGGACCACCGTGAGGCTCACGAGCGGGGCGGCGACGATGCCGAGGGCGACGGCCGTCTGGCCGCTCGCGATCCCGACCGCCACGGCGAGCGCGAACGACATCCGCGCCGTGGACTCGGCGAGGATCAGCCCGCCGTAGAGGGCGAAGCGCCCGCTGCCCGCCAAAAAGCCGCGCGCGTAGAAGCTCGCCGCATAGGCGAGCACCGCGGCGATGAGGATCCAGTAGAGCGTCTCGTTGCCGGACAGCAGGTCGTCCTGGAGCGGCCCCCGCAGCGCGAGCGCGACCGCGGCGAAGGCCACCGCCAGGCCGAGCTGGATCGTCGCCGCGATCCGGAGCGGCTGCCCGATCGGCTGGCGGTGTGCCTGGCGCTCGGCGATCGTCCGCGAGAGCAGCTGCTCGACCGGCCGAAAGAGGATCGACATCAGCACGAACACCGCCGACCAAAGGACCACGACCTCGCCGTAGTCGACCTTGCTGAGGCGGTGCGAGGCGAGCGAGAAGTAGACGTAGGTCAAAAGCCCCGCCGAGCCGATCCCGACCGAGAGCATGCCCGCGGCCCGCCCGAAGCGCCTCGTCTGTGCCGCGGCTCCCTCACGTGTCATTCGGTCGCCACCTTAAGCCGCGTCGCCGACACCCACGGGGCGACGGTCGCCGCGGCGTACACTTACCGTTGACTGACCAGTCAATCAACATTGAAACCCTACGATCACGCGAGATGCCCGGGATCGTCACAGAGACCGATCGGATCCACCTGAGGCGGGCGCTCGAGCTCGCCCAGGGCGGGCGCGGGCGCGTGAGCCCGAACCCGCTCGTGGGCGCCGTCCTGGTGCGCGACGGACGCGTGATCGGCGAGGGCTTTCACGCCGAGCTCGGCGCCGCTCACGCGGAGGTCGCGGCGATCGAGGACTGCCGGGCCCGGGGCCTCGATCCCGCGGGGGCGACGCTCTACGTGACGCTCGAGCCCTGCGCCCATCACGGGCGCCAGCCCCCGTGTGTGGACGCGATCCTCGAGGCGGCGCTCGCGCGGGTGGTGGTGGCATCAGACGACCCGAGCGAGAAGGCAAGCGGCCGCGGGCCGGGGATCCTTCGCGACGGCGGGGTCGAGGTGGCCTTCGCCGAGGGCGAGGAGGCCGCCGCCGCGAGGAACCTCAACCAGCCGTTCCGAAAGCGCTCGCGCACGGGTCGCCCGCTCGTGGTGCTGAAGTCGGCCGCAAGCCTCGACGGCCGGGTGGCGACGGCCGGGGGCGACTCGAGGTGGATCTCGGGCCAGTCCTCCCGCCGCCTCGTGCATCGGTGGCGCGCCGAGTCCGACGCGGTCTGCATCGGGGTCGGCACGGCGCTAGCCGACGACCCGCTGCTGACCGCTCGGGACACTGAAGCGGCGCGCCAGCCCACCCGCGTGGTCTTCGACTCGCATGCGCGGCTGCCGCTCGACGCGAGGCTCGTCGCCTCGGTCACCGAGGCACCCCTCCTGGTGATCGCCTCGCCGGCGGCTCCCGCCGGGCGGAGGGGGGCGCTGAAGGCGGCGGGCGCGGACGTCGTCGTCTGCGACGGGGACCCGGCGGCGCACGTCCTCGCGGGGCTTGCCGAGCTGGGGAGGCGAGAGATGTCCAGCGTGCTGCTCGAGGGAGGGCCGACGCTTGCCGGCTCGTTCGTCGACGCGGGTGAGGTGGACGAGCTGCGGCTCTTTATCGCCCCGATCCTCTTCGGCGGGGCGACCGCGCGACCCCTCGTGGAGGGGAGCGGGGCAACGCTCATCGACGACGCCCGCCCGGCGCTCTCCATGGATTGGGAGCGCTCCGACGGCGACCTCCTGGTGCGGGCGCGGATGCGGGAGTGGTAGCGGTGGGCGTCGCGGAGGACCGCTGATGTTCACGGGCATCGTCAGGGAGGTGGGCGAGGTCGAGGCGATGGAGCGGACCGAGGCCGGGGCTCGCCTGCGTGTGCGCGCCGCCCTCGCCGCGGAGCTCGCCGAGGGCGACTCGGTGTCCGTGAGCGGCGCCTGCCTCACGGTCGCGGCCGCCTCCGACGGCAGCCTCGAGGCGGACGTCATGAACCAGACCCTGTCGCTGACCACCCTCGGCCTTCTGGGGGCCGGCCGGAGGGTCAACCTCGAGCCATCGGTGCGGGCGGGCGAGCCGCTGGGCGGCCACTTGGTCCAGGGTCACGTCGACGGCACGGGCACCGTTGAGGAGGTGCGCGACGACGGCTTCGCGCGCCGGCTAGCAGTCGCGATGCCGGCGGGGCTTCGGCGTTACGTGGTCGAGCACGGCTCGATCGCGGTGGACGGGGTCAGCATCACCGTCGCGGGGCTCACCGAGGATGGCTTCGAGGTCTCGTTGATCCCGGAGACGCTCGAGCGAACGACGCTCGGCGGCCTCGCCGAGGGCGCCGCGGTGAACCTCGAGGTGGACTTGATCGCGCGCTACGCCGAGCGGCTCATGCAAGGCTTTGAGGGGAAGGAGAGGTGAGCAATGGCTGAACGCAGTCCCGCCACAGACCCCGCCCGTGCGGAGGCGGGGGCCTTCTCATCGATCGAGGACGCGATCGAGGACTTCCGCCGCGGTCGGATGGTCGTCGTCTGCGACGACGAGAACCGCGAGAACGAGGGGGACCTGACCCTCGCGGCGCAGTTCGCCACCCCGGAGGCAATCAACTTCATGGCCATGCACGGTCGGGGCCTGATCTGCCTCGCGCTGACCCCGCAGCGCTGCGACGAGCTCGAGCTCGACCTGATGGCGGCGAAGAACGAATCGCCGTTCAACACCGCGTTCACGGTCTCGATCGAGGCCGCGGAGGGCGTGACCACTGGGATCTCCGCGCACGACCGCGCGCACACGATCCAGGTGGCTATGGACCCGCGCACGAAGCCCACGGACATCGTGCAGCCGGGGCACGTGTTCCCCCTCAAGGCGAAGCAGGGCGGGGTGCTGGAGCGCGCCGGCCAGACGGAGGCGGCCGTGGATCTCGCGCGCCTGGCGGGGCTGATCCCGGCGGGGGTGATCTGCGAGATCATGAACGAGGACGGGACGATGGCCCGGGTCCCCGACCTGATCCCGTACTGCGAGCGGCACGGGCTGCGGATGGTCACGGTCGCCGACCTGATCGCCTACCGCCGCCGCACCGAGCGCCTCATCGAGCGGGTCGTGGCCACCCGCCTGCCGACGGCCTTCGGCGAGTTCCAGGCGATCGGCTACCGCTCGTTGGTCGACGACAAGCACCACCTCGCGATGGTCAAGGGCGACGTGCGAGGCCGCGAGGACGTGCTCGTGCGCGTCCACTCGGAGTGCCTGACGGGCGACGTGTTCCACTCGCTGCGCTGCGACTGTGGCGAGCAGCTCGAGGCGGCGCTCTCGATGATCGAGCGCGAGGGGGCCGGAGTCCTGCTGTACCTCTCGCAGGAGGGGCGCGGCATCGGCCTGCTCAACAAGCTCCGCGCGTACAGGCTCCAGGAGGAGGGCCTCGACACGGTCGACGCCAACCTGAAGCTGGGGCTTCCCGCGGACTTGCGCGACTACGGGATCGGCGCTCAGATCCTCGTCGATCTGGGCCTGTCGAGCATCCGCATCCTCACCAACAACCCCAAGAAGATCCACGGGCTGGAGGGCTACGGGCTGTCCGTGACCGATCAGGTGCCGATCCAGGCGGTGCCCAACCGACACAACGAGGAGTACCTGCGCACCAAGCGTGAGCGCCTCGGCCACACGCTCCACCACCAGGGCCTGCCACTCGACGAGGAGCTGATCCACGACGAGCACCAAAAGGAGAAGGAGCGCGAGGCGCTCGGGGCGCAGGAGGCCGACCCCGAGGATGGCTAGCGGGGACCCGGAGCCGCCCTCCGCGGAGGCGGGCGGCTCGGAGGCGAACTTCTCCGATTCCGAGCGGGAACTGCTCGGCTCGGCCGAGTTCGCGGTTTGCGTGGCGACGTTCTACGGCGACATCGCGGAGCGCCTCGTCAACGGGGCCGTCGAGGGGTTCGCGGCGGGCGGCGTGGCTCCGACCTCCGTCCACACCCACGAGGTGCCGGGCGCCTTCGAGCTTCCGGTGGCGGCCAAGTGGTGCGCCGAGTCGGGCCGCTTCGCGGGCGTCGCCTGTCTCGGCGCCGTGATCCGAGGCGAGACGGACCACTACGACTACGTCTGCTCCGAGTCGGCGCGGGGCATCCAGCTCGTCCAGCTCGACACCGGGGTTCCCTGCGCCTTCGGGGTGATCACCTGCGAGACGATGGAGCTGGCGCTCGCCCGCTCGGGGGGCGAGCGGCGCGACCAGGGGCGGCACGCCGCCAATGCCGTGATGAGGATGGCGCTCCTCAAGCGGGAGCTTGCCGCCAGGGGCTAGCTCACCGCTACCATCAGCCTGCCATGGCCAAGGTGTGTCACTCGTGCGGCAAGGGGCCGGCGTTCGGGAACTCGCGCAGCCACTCGATGGTCGCCACCCGGCGCCGCTTCGATCCCAACCTGCAGAAGGTCAGGATCTCCGAGGGGGGCCGGACGCGACGGGTCTACGTCTGCACTCGCTGCCTCAAGTCCAACAAGGTCACCAAGGCGGCCTAGCAGGCGGGCTGGCGAGATAATCCGGCCGCCGATGGCCGATACGTCGATCGAGCGCTTCCGCAGGGTCGTCAAGGCCGCGTACGCCCAGCTCGAAGCGAGGCGGCAGGAGGTCAACGACCTGAACGTCTTCCCGGTCGCCGACGGCGACACGGGCGACAACATGGCGCTCACGCTTCAGGCCGTGATGCGCGAGCTCGATCGCCTGAACGGTCAGCCGATCAGCGCCAACCGCGACGAGATCGTTCACGCCGTCGCCCGCGCGGCGCTCATGGGCGCCCGCGGAAACTCCGGCGTCATCCTGAGCCAGATCGTCCGCGGCGCCGCCGAGGAGCTGGCCAGCCGCCCGGGGGAGCTGGTCGACCCGGTGCTCGTGGCCGCGGCACTGGCGCGGGCCGCCGACGCCGCGTACGAATCGGTCCGGGATCCCGCGGAGGGCACCATGCTCACCGTCATCCGCGAGATGGCGCACGCGGTCTCTCATCACCTCGCCCATATGGACCGTCAGCGCCTCTCCCCGGCGGCCACGGACGCCGAACAGGACGAGCTGCTCGCCGAGGTCCTCGCCGTCGCGACCGAGGCGGGAGAGGCAGCCGTGCAGCGAACGACCTCCCAGCTCGAGGTCCTCGCCGAGGCCGGGGTGGTGGACGCCGGCGCCTACGGGCTACTGGTGATCCTGGTGGGTGCGATGGCGGGCCTCCGCGACGGCGCGGAGGAGCTGCCGGAGATCCCGCACCACGAGCCGCCCCGCCAGACCCGGCCGCACCACTTCGACAGCCGCTATCGGTACTGCACCAACTTCATCGTCACCGGCGAGGCGCTGGATGCGCGTGCGTTCGCCCCGCGACTGGAGGAGCTGGGCGACTCGGTGCTCGTGGTCGGCGACCAGGCGACGCTCAAGGTTCACGTCCACACGGACGAGCCGGAGGTCGCGGTCGCGGCCTTTGAGGAGGCCGGCGACGTGCAGCGGCTCGACGTCGCCGATATGCGGGAGCAGATCGCCGCCCGCGAGGCGCGCCTCACGCAGGCGCGCACCGGGGTCGTCGCGGTGGCGGCGGGCGACGGGATGAAATCGCTGTTCGAGGGCCTCGGCGCCCACGTGGTGGACGGAGGCCCCAGCCTCAACCCATCCACGTACGAGATCCTCGCGGGCATCCACGAGGTGACCGCCGAGGAGGTGCTCGTGTTACCTAACTCCCCGAACGTCCTGCTGGCCGCGCGGGAGGCGGCGAAGCTCTCCGAGAAGCCCGCCCGCGTGGTGCCGTCGCGCTCGCAGCAGGCGGCGCTCGCGGCGCTGGTGGAGGTCGACCCCGCGGCCGAGGGGCAGCGAAACGCCGTCCGCCTCTCCGAGGCGCTCGCGGAGATCCGCTCCGGGGCGATCGCCCCGGCGGCGCGCGACGATCCCCAGGGACGGTTCGTCCGCGGCGATGCGGTCGGTTTCGCCGAGGACGGGGTGGTGGCCTGGGGCGGCGCGGGCTCGACGCTCTCGGCCACGATCGAGCGCATCGCCTCCGGCGCGGAGCTGGTCACCGTGATCGAGGGAGAGCGCGCCCCGATTCCGCTCGACCAGCTGCCGCTGTCCCTTCCCGATGGCGTCGAGGTCGAGCTTCAGAACGGTGGACAGCCGCATTACTGGTGGCTGCTCGCTGCTCAGTGACGCATCTCACACTCCGACCGGCGCCTCGCTCATTCCCGGTGGGTAGCTTGGCCGTATGAGGGGCTCGAGGCCCGTTCTCTGGCATATCGCCATCTCGCACTACAACGAGAAGGTCCGCTGGGCGCTCGACTACAAGTCCGTGGACCACGAGCGCCGGGCGCCGCCCCCGGGAGCCCACATGGCGGTCGCGCTGTGGCTCACCCGCGGCCGCCGCAAGACCTTTCCGATCCTGCAGCTCGACGGCGACGCGATCGGCGACTCGACCGCGATCATCGCGGCGCTCGAGCACCGCTTTTCCCGATCCGCCGCTTTACCCGGAGGACCCCGCCGAGCGCGCACGGGCGCTCGACCTGGAGGAGTTCTTCGACGAGGAGCTCGGTCCACACGCCCGCCTCCTGGCCTTCCACGAGGCGATCAGGCATCCGGCGACCGTCGAGCGGTTCACGGTCGACCTGCTCCCAGGGCGGGTCCGAGACTCGAGCGTCGTGCGGGCGGGGGCGACAAGGTTCTTCTCGGGCTTCGCCTCGGTTCGCTACGGCGTCCGGAGCGAGCGGGCCGCCGAGCTCGCCAAGCACAAGATCCTGGCGGCGTTCGACCGTCTCGAATCGGAGCTCGGCCCGAACGACTATCTGGTCGGGAGCGGTTTCACCGTCGCTGACCTGACCGCCGCCTCGCTTCTCTATCCCGTCGTCGGGCCCCCCGAGGGTCCGGAGCTAGGGGAGCCGCCGCCGGCTTATGAGCGCTTCCGGGCCCCGCTCGCCGACCGCCCCGGCTACCGGTGGGTCGAGGAGATGTTCCGGCGCCACCGCAAGCCCGCGGATCGCGCGAGGGTCGCGGTCAGCTGACCTCGACGATCGCCTCCACCTCGACCGGCACGTCGAAGGGGAGCTCGGAGGCGCCGATCGCCGAGCGGGCGTGGCGGCCGGCCTCGCCCCAGAGCTCCATGATCAGCTCCGAGAAGCCGTTGATGACCGCAGGCGTCTTGCTGAAGCCCGGGGCGCAGTTGACGAGGCCGAGCACCTTGACCCATCGGCTCACCCGATCGAGGTCGCCGAGCTCCTGCTTGAGCCCCGCGCAGATCGCGAGCCCGACGAGGCGCGCCGCCTCGTAGCCCTCCTCCACGGTGACGTCGGCGCCGACCTTTCCCGTCACCAGGACCTCGGCGCCGTCGGTCGGCAGGTGGCCGGAGACGTAGGCGAGGTTGCCGTTTACCTGCACGAGATCGAACTTGAACTCGACTCCCGGCGGGGCGGCGAACGGCTTCGGCAGCTCGAGCCCGAGCTCGGCCAGCCTGTCGTCGATCCGTCCCATCGGCGGGACAACATAACCCCCCCGCCGCGGCGGCACGGTCCGGCTCCTCCCCTCGGCGCGGGTTCCGGCCCCGCGCCGCCGTAGCCTTGGTTACGAGATGAGCAACGCGGTGGCTCCCCCTCGCGAGCGCGAAGTCGCGGCCGAGCCCGAGGCCCCGTGCGCGTTCGCGAGCACGGACGAACAGGATCGCGAGCTGCTGCGCTCCGCCGCCCTGCGCTCTGTGCCGCGACCGAGCGTGCTCGCGGCCGGCGTCGCATCGCTTCGCGGCGCGGGGCCCAAGCTCGCCGCCGCCGCCGGGGAGCTCGGGATCCAGAGCCTGGGCGATGTCCTCCTCCACGTCCCGCACTCCTATCGCGAGCGCTCGGCGCCCCGCAAGCTCGCCGAGGTTCGGATCGGGGAGCGGGCGACGGTCGAGGTGCGGGTGCGCTCGGTGAGGGTCCGCCCGACCCGGCGCCGGGGGCTGGTGATCGTCGAGGCGACGGTGGCCGACGACTCCGGGCCGGGGAAGGCGGTCTGGTTCAACCAGGCCTGGCTCGGGGAGCGCCTGCGCGAGGGTACGCGCCTGCTGCTCTACGGGAAGCTCGACCGGACCGGGCTTAGGGTGGAGGCGCATGAGTTCCTGGACTCGGGCGACGGCGCGTGCGGTGGCTCCAGCCCACCGCCAGGGCTCCACACGACGGGGATCGTGCCGGTGCACCCCGCGTCCGAACGGCTGCGCGCCCAGCGGTTGCGTGAATGGGCCTGGCAGGTGCGCTCGCTGGCCCGGCACGCGCTGGAGCCCCTGCCCGCCGAGCTTCGCGCCAGGCGCCGCCTCGGCGCCGCCGGCGACGCCCTCGCTACGGCGCAGTTCCCGCGCGACCTTGAGGCGGCCGAGCGCGCGCGGGGGCGGCTCGCCTTCGAGGAGCTCTTCCTTCACCAGGCCGCGCTGGCCACCCGGCGTCAGGGGCGGGACGCGGCCCGGCCCGGGATCGCCCTGGCCGAGCCGGGCGAGTCGGTCCAGCGCTGGATCGAGTCGCTGCCGTTCGAGCTCACCTCCGATCAGCGCCGCGCGATCGACGAGCTCGACGCCGACCTGGAAGCTGAGCGTCCGATGCAACGGCTCTTGATGGGAGAAGTCGGATCTGGAAAGGCGCAGCCCCTTGACGCGGGGGTGCTGACGCCGACTGGCTTCAGAAGCATGGGTGATCTCCAGGTCGGGGACGTGGTGATCGCCCCGGACGGCACGACGACGCACGTCACCGGCGTGTTCCCGCAGGGGGTACGTGATGTGTGGCGTGTCCACTTCTCCGATGGAACGAGGGCCGACTGCGATCTCGATCACCTCTGGCAAGTACAAACCAGCACGGCTCGCTGCCGTGGCGATCGGCCGAAGGTGATGACGCTCCGAGAGATCGCGTCTGATCTGCGGCGCCCAAGCGGGGCTGCGAAATGGCATATCGAATTGCCAGCTCCCGCAGATCTAGAGCACGGGGGGGACAGACCGCTTGAGCCCTACCTGCTCGGCCTTCTTCTCGGCGATGGGGGATTGACGGTCGCGAGTTGTGTCCGGTTCACCAGTTCCGACAGCGAGCTCGTCGCCTCAGTGCGCGCCGCTCTGCCCGCTGGCTGCAAATTGCGACGACAGCCCCATCGGCCTTATGACTGGACGGTTGTCTCGGAACGACGGCAAGTTAATGCTGCGGTGCTTGCTCGGGCGACTCGTGGCGACGTCGCATCGATGGCGCGTGCGTACGAGGCGGGCGCGAGTCAGGAGGCGATCGGGCTGAAAATCGGTCTTAGCGGCACAATGGTCCGCCACCACCTGCTCAAGCACAACGTACGAATGCGCGAGCCCGGCAGCCGCCCTAATCCCCTTGTCGCGAGCCTACAGGCCTTGGGTCTGATGGGCAAGTCCGCGCGCGAGAAGGCGGTTCCTCGCTCGTACCTAATCGCTCCTCGACGAGTTCGACACGCCGTTCTTCAGGGTCTGATGGACACAGATGGAACTCTGAGCTCCAGTGGGTCGGACGTGACATTTACCTCGGCCTCTCGAGAGCTGGCCGAGGACGTGGCGTGGCTGGTCCGCTCGCTCGGTGGTCGGGCCCGGTGTCGCAGCGTGAGGAAATCGGGGCGCTCGTATTGGACGACCAGCGTGATCCTTCCGGCTGCGTTTCCTCCGTTCAGATTGACCCGCAAGGCCGCGCTGCTAAGGCCGCGCACGAAGTACGCCAACCCGGCCAAAGCGATCGTCGAGGTGACCCGCATCGGCACTAAGCCTGTCCAGTGCATCTCGCTGGCCCATCCGAGTCAGCTGTACATCACTGATGGCTTCACTGTCACCCACAACACCGTCATCGCTCTCTACGGCATGCTGCGCGCGGTCGAGGCGGGTTTTCAGGCGGCCTTGATGGCGCCCACGGAGACCCTCGCCGAGCAACACGCGGCGACCCTGGACCGGCTGCTCGCCGCGCACGCGCTCCCGTTCGCGCTGCTCACGAGCGCGACGCCGGCCGGGCGACGGCGCCGGGCGCTCGACCGCCTGGCCTCCGGCGAGCTCGAGATGGTCGTCGGCACCCACGCCCTGATCGAGGAGGACGTGGCGTTCGCCCGGCTCGCCCTCTGCGTGGTCGACGAGCAGCACCGCTTCGGGGTTCGCCAGCGCGCCGCGCTCGACGCCAAGGGGGCGGACGGCAGGGCACCGCATGCGCTGCACATGACCGCGACGCCGATCCCGCGAACCCTCTCCTTGACCGCTTATGGCGATCTGGACGCCACCGTCCTCCGGGAGCTCCCTGCCGGGCGCAAGCCGGTCGCGACCTGGGTGGTGGGGGAGGACAAGCGGGCCGGCGCCTACGAGTTCATCCGCGAGCGGCTGCGCGAGGGGCGCCAGGCATATGTCGTCTGCCCGCTGGTGGAGGGATCGGAGAAGCTCGAGGCGAAGGCCGCCGCCGAGGAGGCCGAGCGCCTCCGCGCGAGCGAGTTCGCCGACTTCGAGGTGGGGCTCCTGCACGGCCAGATGCCGCCCCGGGACAAGCAGGCGGCGATGGAGGGCTTCGCGCACGGGAGAACGGACGTGCTCGTCGCCACGAGCGTGATCGAGGTGGGCATCGACGTCGCGAACGCGACCGTGATGCTGATCGAGGGCGCCGAGCGCTACGGGGTGTCGCAGCTCCACCAGCTCCGCGGCAGGGTGGGGCGGGGCGAGCACGCCTCCCATTGCATCTTGTTCGCCGACCCGGGCTCGGAGCTCGCGCGACGAAGGCTGAGCGCGATCGAGGCGGAGAGGGACGGGTTCAAGCTCGCCGAGGTGGACCTGGCGCTCCGCGGCGAGGGCGAGATCCTCGGCACGCGCCAGCACGGGCTCCCGCGGTTCCGGGTGGCCGAGCTGCCGGATGACATCGCCCTGCTCACCCAGGCGCGCCGCGAGCTGATCGGGTTGCTGGATCGATACGGCTCCCTCGACGCGCCGGAGCTCGGCCCGCTCCTCGACGCCGTGCGCCAGCGCTTCGGGGACGAGCGCGACGAGCCGATCGCGGCCTGATGCGCGTGGTCGCCGGGGAGCTCAAGGGGCGGCGACTCGCCGCGCCGCCGCGCCGCTCCGCCGCGGTGCGCCCGACCGCCGACCGGGTCCGCGAGGCCGTCTTCTCAATGCTCGGCGAGATCGGCGGCGCGGGCGTCCTCGACCTCTTCTGCGGCACCGGCGCCCTGGCCATCGAATCGCTCTCCCGCGGCGCCGCGGACGCGGTGCTCGTCGACATCAGGACCTCGCTGGCGCGCCGCAACGTGGCGAGGCTCGGCCTCGGGACGCGGTGCGAGGTGGTGCGCTCCGACGCGCTGCGCTACCTGCGCCGCACCCGGCGCCGCTTCGACCTGATCTTCTGCGACCCGCCGTATAGACTCGCCGACCGTCTTGAGGGGGAACTCGACCTGCTCGTCGGTGGCCGGCTCGCCAGGGGCGGCCGCTTGATCGCCGAGACCGCGGCCCACCGGCCGCTGGCCCTGGGACTGCCCCTGCTTGCCGAGCGGCGCTACGGGGAGACGATGGTCCGCATCCACGCGGGGGCGGATCGATGAGCGACGGGCGCACCGCCATCTGCCCGGGCACCTACGACCCGGTCACCAACGGTCACCTGGACATCATCACCCGGGCCGCCAAGGTGTTCGACAGGGTGGTGGTCGGGGTCGTGAACCAGCCGGTTCGCAAGCAGACCACCCTGTTCAGCGGCGAGGAGAGGCGAGCCTTCATCCAGGCGGCGCTCGCGGAGGGGGACATCGGCAACGTCGAGGTGGCGGTCTTCTCCACGCTGCTCGTCGAGTTCGCCCGCGAGCACGGCGCGGGCGCGATCGTCAAGGGGCTTCGCGCGATCTCCGACTTCGAATACGAGTTCGAGATGAACCAGTTGAATCGCAAGCTGGCGCCGGACATCGAGTCCGTCTACATCATCGCCTCACCGGACTACAGCTTCCTCTCCTCGACCGGCGTCAAGGAGATGGCGACCTTCGGGGGCGACGTCTCTGACCTGGTGCCTCGTGGGGTCGTCGAGGCCCTGAACGAAAAGCTTCGTCGGGGCTAG
This sequence comes from Actinomycetota bacterium, assembly GCA_046730395.1. Lineage (GTDB taxonomy): Bacteria > Actinomycetota > Thermoleophilia > Solirubrobacterales > 70-9 > AC-56. The sequence goes on from JBKPIV010000009.1 coordinate 72,045, forward strand.
CGACTGCAGGAGCGGGTTCTAGTGGGCAGGAGCTTGCAGTCGGGCGGCGAAATCACGCCTGTCGGTCGGGTTTCCGCCGCTCCGCGTAAGCTTTCCGCACTCCCATGGACGTTCTCGTACTAATCGACAAGCTCGATGACCTGATTCACAATGCGCGGCCGGTGCCGCTCACCGATCAGGTGCGCGTGGATCGCGAGGAGATCTACGACCTGCTCGACCAGATGCGCGCCACGATCCCGGAGGAGATCAAGCAGGCCCGGTGGATCGTCAAGGAACGACAGGAGATGCTCGCCGAGGCGAAGCGCGAGGCCGAGCGTGTGGTCAAGGAGGCGCGCGATCAGCAGGCGCGCCTGATCTCCGAGGAGGAGGTCTACAAGCAGGCCGAGCGCGCCGCCGAGGAGATAATCGAGGACGCGCGCGAGACGGAACGCCAGATCCGGCTCGGAGCGGAGGACTACGCGGACGAGATCCTCTCCACGCTCGAGGTCAACCTCGAGAAGTTCCTGGCCGCGGTCCGTCGTGGTCGCGACCGGCTGGCCGGACGAGAGGAAGAGCCGGCCGAGGTCGGCTAGGGACGCCTGCAAATCGTCGCCTGGCTGTGTCCTCGCTCGGGCGCCTCGCTCACGTACGCTCTCAGTACGCTCGCCTCGGCGCCCTCCGTGCGTCCTTGCCAGGCTCGGTTTTCGGCGTCCCACGATTTGATTCGTCTTCCATGGCGCCTGTGACTGGGTCGGTTACCCACGGAGTTCGCAAGGCGTCCGCCGAGGACATTCCCAGCCTTGCCGAGGCGCTGGCGCGAGCCTTTCACGACGATCCGGGCTTCTCGCATCTGCTTCGCGATCCGGGCGATCGAACTGAGCGCCTGCGCATGTTCTTCGACACCGAGCTTCGCGGCATCGGGGTCCCGTTCGGTCTCGCATGGACGACGGACGACGTGGTGGGTGGGGCGATCTGGCTGCCGCCCGATGCGTGGCGGGTGCCGGTCATGACCACGCTGCGCGAGCTGCCGCCGATGGCGAGCGTCTTCGGCAGGCGATTGGTGCTCGCGTTCCGGTCGCGCCTGCGGATGGAGGGAAGGCATCCGCGCAAGCCGCCGCACTGGTACCTGGCGGTGATGGGGGTGGTCCCCGAGCGCCAGGGCAGGGGCCTGGGGACCGCGTTGATGAGGCCCGGGCTCGGGATCCTAGACGCTCAGAGGATCCCGGCCTACCTGGAGGCCAGCACCCCGCGAAGCCGGGAGCTCTACAGGCGAAACGGGTTCGAGGTCATAGGGGAGTTCAATCTGCCGGGCGGCGGGCCGCCGCTGTGGCGGATGTGGCGCGAGCCGAGCTCGGGCGCCCGCCCCTGATCGACCGTCCAGGGCTAATCGAGCGCCGTCCGGTGGCTCCCGGCGCGGCCGGCGTCGGTCTTCTCGTAGAAGCGCGCCAGGAGGGCCCGCGTCTCGTCCGGGTCGGCGCAGGTGTACGCGTTCCAGGCCTCGGCGCGAAGCTGGAAATCGAGCGGCTGGCCGATCACGTCGAGAATCGTTCGCTTCGCCGAGCGGACCGCCGCCTGCGAATTGCGGAGGATCTGCCTGGCCACCAGCTCGGCCTCCGGCATCAGCTCCTCGTGCGGGACGACCTTGCTGACCATGTTGCAGGCGAGGGCGCGCCCCGCGTCGATCGGCTCGGCCGTCAGGAGCATCTGCATCGCGACGCCGACGCCGCAGGTGTTCACGAGCCGAACGATGCCGCCGTCGCCGTGGTGGAAGCCCCGGCGGGCCTCGAACGAGCCGAACATCGCCCGCTCGGAGGCGATGCGGATGTCGCAGGCCATGGCGGTCTCCAGCCCCCCCGCGAGCGCCCAGCCGTTGACGGCGGCAATGATCGGCTTGTAGATCCGGTGCATTCCCCGGGTGAACCCGTTCAGCCCGAGCTCGATCGTCTCGCGCAGCCGCTGGGGCCCCGGATCGACGAAGTGGCGCGGGATGTAGGTCTTCAGGTCGGCACCGGCGCTGAACGCCTCGCCGGCCCCGGTCAGGATCGCGACGTCGACCGACTCGTCGTCTCGGAAGTCGGCCCACGCCTCGACCATCAGCCGGTGGACGTCGGGGTCGATCGCGTTTCGCGCCTCGGGGCGGTTGATGGTCACGTACGCGATCCGGTCGCGCTTCTCGTAGATGAGCTTCTCGGGCATCTGCTCCTCCTCGTCGTGGGCGGCCCGATCGTACGGCGGGGCGGTACGCTTCTGGAGAACAGGCGAGTGTCGTCCTTGCGGCGACCGCCGAAAGAGCCCGCTCGAGCGGGCTCTTTCTTGTCCGGACTAGATGAGTGATCCCACGACTTCACGCACACAGATGACGCACGGATACCATCGCCGGATCGGGGTCATCGGGCTCGCCAATACCCATGGGTATTGGCTTCGCCCTGCTTCCCCCGCCCGGCTCGGGTCCCGTGCGCCCCCGTGTACGCGAGGCCGTGGAATCAATCATCTAGCCGTAGACCGCCCGGATCACGGCGAGGTCGTCGCCGCGCCAGACGATCTCTCCGGAGCACCAGCCCGCCATGTCCTCGGCCAGCGACGGCATGTCCACGCCGTCGGTCAGCGGCGTGACCTGCGGTTCGGCGATCACCACGTCGCCCATGACGAGCGCCCGGGACTGCTCCCGGACGCGCCGGAACAGGTCGCGCTTGCCGTGCTCGTCGAGGTGGTGGACGGTGAGCACCGAGATCACCAGGTCCCACGGGCCATCCGGAAGCGGGTCCTCCATCCGCGCCAGCCGAACCTCGATCCCAAGCTCCCGCGCCTTGAAGACCATCTCCGGCTGGGCGTCGAGGCCGGTGATCTCGGCCTCGGGATATCGCTCGAGGAGCCTGCGGGTGGTCTCGCCGGTCGCCACCCCGAGCTCGAGGACCCGCCTGGGCGGAAAGGGGATCGCATCGATCGTCGCCTCCTGAAGCTCGTCGTAGCGCGGAACCTCGGCCCGGATCTCGTCCAGGTAGCTCTCCGGATCCATGTGGAACTGGGCGCTCATGAGGTGGACGGTGCGGCGAGGGGCGGGCGCTAACCTCGACCGAGCGATGGGCTCCGCATTCAACAGCATCGATCTGGCGCGTTTCGCGCTCCGGCCCGGGGAGGGTCAGCGGCTCGACATCGACACCGACCCCGGCCAGCTCGAGCTGGGCGGGCAGCGCTACGAGGTCGCGGGGCAGACGGTCCCGGCGCGCCTCGACCTCTCGCGCACCGCCACCGGCTACGCCGTGCGGATGCGCTTCACCGCTCACGTCTCGGGACCGTGCATGCGCTGCCTCGCGGACGCCGACGTGCCGGTCGAGATCGACGCCCGGGAGGTGGACCAGCCTCCGTCCGGCGACGAGGAGCTCCGCAGCCCGTACGTCGAGGGCGACGAGCTCGAGCTCAGCAAGTGGGCGCACGATGCGCTGGCGCTGGCGCTTCCCTTCCAGCTGCTCTGCCGGCCGGATTGCGCGGGCCTGTGCCCGGTGTGCGGCGCCTCGCTGAACGACGCGGATCCCGAGGAGCACCGGCACGGGTCCACCCCCGATCCGCGCTGGGACAAGCTGCGCGAGCTGAAGCTCGAATAGTCACTAGCATCACCGGGTCACATGGCCGTGCCGAAGAAGAGAACCTCGCGCGCCCGCCGCGACAAGCGCCGCGCAACCCATAGGGTGAGTGCGCCGCGGCCCAACGAGTGCCCGCGCTGCCACAGCCCTCGGCTGCCACATCGCGTGTGTCCGGTGTGCGGCACGTACGCCGGCCGTGAGGTGATCAAGCACGAGATCGCCGAGGCGGCCTCAGCGGAGACGTCCCCGGAGGAGTAGGGCAGGTGACGATCGTCGCCCTCGACGGCCGCGGCGCCGAGCGAGGGCCCGGCGTCATCGTGGCCGGAGCGAGGGCGGCCGCGGCCGACGGAATCCACCTCCGGGTCTTCGGCGATCGGCGGGCGCTCGCGGCGGTGAACGAGATCGAGGGCGCCGAGCTGGTGGAGGCCCCGGCCGAGATCACCAATTCGGACGAGCCGGTTGCGGCGGTGCGGTCGAGGCCGGAGTCATCGGTCGTGATGGCGGCGCGTGACGTCGCCGAGGGCCGCTCGGAGGCGATGGCGAGCGCCGGCCCGACCGGCGCCACGATGACCGCCGCCCTGTTCGCCCTGAAGCGAACACGTGGCGTCCGCCGCCCCGCGCTCGCCCTCCAGCTGCTCGTGCCAGGGCGCGACGCCGCGCCCACATTGCTTCTCGACGTCGGCGCCAACAGCGAGGCGCGGCCGGTGGACCTCGTCCAGTTCGCGTACCTTGGGGCGGCGTTCAGCGAGGCGGTCCTCGCCGTGTCACGGCCCCGGGTGGCGCTGCTCTCGGTGGGGGAGGAGCAGGCGAAGGGGCGACCGGACGTAGTCGAAGCGCACGAGCGCCTGTCGCGGTCGACGATGGGAGCGGCAGGGGACCCGGCTGGTGGCTTGAACTTCATCGGCAACCTCGAGGGGCGCGATCTGCTCGCCGGGACCGCCGACGTCATTGTCACCGACGGGTTCACCGGCAACGTCGTGCTGAAGACGATCGAGGGAACGGCGCGCGCGGTCGCGGACGCGGTACGGGCGGCGGCCCGCTCGGGCCCCCGGGCGGCGACGGGCGGGCTTCTGCTTCGCCCGGCGCTCGGCGGGCTTCGCCGCGAGATGGACCCCGACACAACCGGCGGCGCGATCCTCCTCGGCCTGCGCGGGGTTGCGGTCGTCGCGCACGGTAGCTCTGGGCCCGACGGGATCGCTAACGCCGTGCGGCTCGCCGCCCGCGCCGTCGAGGAGCGCTCGGTGGAGCGAACGACCCAACTCCTGCGGCGTTCGGGGATGACGCGTGGGGGGATGCGGGACGCGCCGTCGCCCGACGGCGGCGAGGCGTGATAGGAAGTGCCGATGACCGCGGACGGCCGCAGCCGCTCCGAAGTGCTGGACAAGGTACGAGAGCACCTCTCGACCGAGCTCGAGGTGCCGGTCGGCGAGATCTCGGAGTCGACGCGCTTTCGGGACGACCTCGACGCTGATTCCCTCGACCTGTACGAGCTCGTCATGGAGCTCGAGGACACCTACGGGATCAAGGTGTCCGAGGAGGAGGCGGCGAGGATCGAGACCGTGGGCCAAGCCGTCGACTTCGTCTCCGATCGACTCGGGGTGGCCGGCTAGCCGGATGCCCCGCGGAATCCGCAGGCTGGGACGCTCCCGCCGTCGGGCCAGGGGGGGCGCGGGGTCGCGCGACCTTGCGCAGCTGATCGAGACGCTGCCGGAGGAGCTGCGGCGTCAGGTCGTCACCCACTCCTCGTGGGTCGAGCACCGGGCCGAGTCCTACGGCCGAGTCGCGTTCCTCGGCGACGGCGTGCTCGGCGTGGCGATCGCCGAGCACCTCTTCAGGCGCTACTCGCGCGCTGACATCGGGCGGCTCACGAAGATCCACGGCCAGACGGTCAGCGGGCGGGCCTGCGTCGAGGTCGCCCACCAGCTCGGCCTGCCCCGGATGCTTCGCGCCGCCGCGCCGCGCGACCTGGAGGGCGGCATCGACCCCGAGGCGCTCGTCGACAGCGAGCGGGCCCTGGCGTCGGTATGCGAGGCGGCGATCGGCGCCTGCTACCTGTACCACGGATTCGAGGCGACCGCCGCGGCCACCGTGGAGGCGTTCGCGGAGCAGATCGAGCTCGCCTCGGAGACGGTGCTCGACTTCAAGTCGGCGTTGCAGGAGCTGCTCGCCCGGGAGGGGTCCCGCGTAACCTACGAGGTCACTCGCGAGGAGGGCCCTCCCCACGACCGTCGGTTCGAGGTTGCAGCTCGCGTCGACTCGGACGTGATCGGCAAGGGGGAGGGGCGCAGCAAGAAGGCCGCGGAGCAGGCGGCCGCCGCAGCGGCGCTCGAGCGGCGCCGCACGTAGGAAGCAAGCCGAATCCGACGAATCTAAAAAACGGCACCAGCCTGTTTCGGAGCCTGAAGGCTCCTCATTGGAGAATCTAAACAACGACACCAGCCTGTTTCGGAGCCTGAAGGCTCCTCACTGGAGCACCTGAACCCGTCCGACCCGACAGCGAGCCTTCCCAGGGCCGCGCAGCCGATCCCATGCATCTGAGCTCGATCACGATCAAGGGCTTCAAGTCCTTTCCCGAGCGCACCCGGCTCGTCTTCTCGCCCGGGGTCAGCGTCATCGTGGGGCCGAACGGGTGCGGGAAGTCGAACATCACCGACGCCGTTCTCTGGGCGCTCGGGGAGCAGAGCCCGCTCGCCGTTCGGGGCTCCTCGATGCAGGACATGATCTTCGCGGGCGGCCAGGGCTCGGCTCCGCGGCGTTTCGCGGAGGTCGAGGTGGTCCTCGACAACGGGGATGGGGCCGGCGGCGAGTTCTCCGAGATCTCGATCCGGCGGCGGCTCGACCGCAACGGCGAGGGGGAGTACAGGCTGAACGGAGCGCGTTGCCGGCTGGTCGACGTGATCGAGACGCTCGCGGACGCGAACCTCGGGCGCGAGATGCACTCGGTGATCAGCCAGGGCAGGGTGGAGGAGATCGTCAACTCGAAGCCCCGCGAGCGGCGTCTCTTGGTCGAGGAGGCCGCCGGCCTCGGCAAGCACCGCAAGCGCCGCCGTCGCGCGCAGCTCAAGCTCGAGCGCACCCAGCACAACCTGGACCGCGCGCTCGACGTCGAGCGCGAGGCCCGCAGCCGTCTCCGCCCGCTGAAGCGTCAGGCGCAGGCTGCCGATATCCACGCCCGCCTGGAACGCGAGTCGGCCGAGCTGCGCGGGCGACTCCTCGCCAGCGAGATCTGCGCGCAGGCCGGGGAGCTGGACGCCGCCGAGCGCGCGGCGGCGAAGGCGCGCGAGGATCGGCGGCGCACCGAGGCCGAGCTCGCCAAGGTGAACCGCCGCCGCACGGAGATCGAGGAGCGATTGGCCGAGCGCGATCGCGTGCGGACCGCCACCTGGGGCCGGCTCACCGCAATGCGCTCGGCGCACGAGCGGCTCAGCGTCCGCGCCGAGGCGCTCGCCGCGCGCAGGCGCGAGGTGCGAGCGGCCCTCGACCGCGAGCGGCGGACGCTTGGAGCCCTTGCCGACGAAGCTCCGCCGAGCGAGGGCGACCCGGTCGCCGCCGGGATCAACAGGATCGACGCGGCCCTTGCCCACGCAGGCCGAGCGCTCGATCGCGCCAGGAAGGCGGCCGGGGACCCCGAGCGGGCGACGTCGATCGCGCGCGTTCGCGAGTCGGCGCAGCGGGCTGCCGGTGCCGCCCGCCGGGTCGAGGAGCTCCTCGGAACGAGGCGCCAGCACTCGCTGCAGAGCCGCATCGCCCGCGCGGGCGAGTGCCTCGAGGCCCTGGATGCCCTGCTCACCGGGACCGCGGAGGCCAGGGACGCCGTAGCGGAGCGCTCCGCTGTCCTCGAGCGCCGAACCCTCGCGGCCGGGGACGCCGAGGACACCACGGCGCAGCTTCGCGCCTGCTCCCGGGCTGAGGCGGAGCTGCAGGCGGGCCTCCACGCGACCGTCGACGCGGTGACCGACGCGGAGGTTGGCGCGGCGCATCTGCGCGACCGCCGCGACGAGGCCACCGCGGAGCTCAACCGGATCGCAAAGCAGCTCGGGCGGAAGATCGAGCCGGCCGCCGAATCGCTCGCCGAGGACGAGCGTGAGGAGATCGACCGCAAGCTCGAACGTCTCGCGCGGCGCCGCGAGGCGCTGGGCCCAGTCAACCCGCTCGCCGAGCAGGAGTACGCGGAGGCGCTGGAGCACGTCACGCGGCTGGAGGAGCAGCGCGCTGACCTCGAGGCGGCGCTGTCGGAGCTGGAGGGCCTCATCAGCGACACGGACCGCAAGATCAAGGCGGCCTTCGAGGAGACGTTCGAGGCGACGCAGCGGAACTTCGAGGAGCTGATCGAGCACCTGTTCCCGGGCGGTCGCGGCCGGCTGCGGCTGGTACGAGAGCGAGCACCCAGGCTGATCCTTGGTGGTGCTGAGCAGGAGGACGCGCACCCCGCCAGCGCGGAGTCGGGAGCAGAGGAGGAAAGCCCGAGCCGCAGGCGAGGGCAAGGGATGTTTGCGCACCAATCCGCCGAATCACCGGCGGATTGGGAGCAGCCGGCGGGTAATGGCATCGAGATCGAGGTCACCCCTGCCGGCAAGGCGACGCGGCGCCTGTCGCTGCTCTCGGGCGGCGAGAAGGCCCTCCTGGCGCTGGCCTTCGTGTTCGCCGTCTTCCTCGCCCGCCCGTCGCCGTTTTACATCCTCGACGAGGTCGAGGCGGCGCTCGACGACGCCAACATCGACCGGTTCCTTCAGCTCGTGCGCCGCTTCGCGGACCGGGCCCAGTTCGTGATCGTCACCCATCAGAAGCGCACGATGGATGCCGCCGATGTGCTCTACGGGGTGAGCATGGGCGAGGGCGGAGTGACGAAGGTCGTCTCCCGTCGCCTCGCGCACCCCGAGGAGGCAGCCGAGGCAGCCGCCCAGGCCGCCTGACCCGCCGAAATGGCGGCAAGCCGGCGGACCGCGGGCTCCGCCCTTAACCTGGCGAGGGTGGCGAGGTCCTGGCGCGACGCATTCGACCTGGGCGACGGCACGCCCCAACGAGACGAGCGCGAACCATCCGATACCGAGGAACGCCGAGGCGTCCTCCGCCGACTTCGGGAATCCCTCTCGGCGAGCCGCCGAGCGCTCCAGGCCGAGCTCAGCGCCAGCCTCTTCGAGCGGCTCGACGACGAGACCTGGGAACGCCTGGAGGAGGCGCTGATCCTCGCCGACGTCGGCGCGCGGACGGCCGCGGACGTCGTGGGGCGGCTGGAGGCCGAGGTCGAGGCGGGAGAGCTGTCCGGCGGCGAGGCGCTGCGCGAGCGCCTCGTCGAGCTCCTCGCCGAGGTCGCGGAGACGGACGGGGCCCGAATCGACCTGCGGAGCCGTCCCGCGGTGATCTTGGTCGTCGGGGTGAACGGAACCGGCAAGACGACGACGATCGGCAAGCTCGCCTGGCACCTGCGCTCCGAGCTCGGCCTCTCGGTGATTGTCGCGGCGGCCGACACCTACCGCGCGGCGGCGATCGAGCAGCTCGAGACCTGGGCCGCGCGCGCCGGAGCCGACATCGTCCGCGGTGCGCCGGGGGGTGACCCCGGAGCGGTGCTCTTCGACGCCATCGCGGCAGCGGAGTCCCGCGGCGCCGATGTCGTGATCGCGGACACCGCCGGACGCCTCCACACCCACCAGAACCTGATGAGCGAGCTGGCCAAGGTGCGCGGGGTTGCCGCGAAGCGGCTCGAGGGCTCGCCGCACGAGTCGTTGATCGTCATCGACGCAACCACCGGGCAGAACGGCCTGCGCCAGGCGCAGGTGTTCGCGGAGGCCGTGGACCTGACCGGCGTCATCCTCACGAAGCTCGATGGGACCGCCAAGGGCGGCATCGCGCTCGCGATCGCATCCGAGCTCGACCTGCCGGTAAAGCTGATCGGCGTGGGCGAGGGCCTGGAGGATCTGCGTCCGTTCGACGCGCGCGAGTTCGCCGCCGCACTCCTCTCCGAATGAGGGCGTCCGCTTAGGCGATCGGGTGGGTGGCGCCCTCGGCGCTGGAGGCGTCGAGGGACGGCCGGGGCGACAGCGACAGCTCGTACCGCTGATAGGTGAGCTCGGCTCGCCCCCAGCGCGGGCCGGTATCCGCACTCACGAGCTCGAAGCCGTGGTCCCGGTAGAGGTGCGCGGCAGCGCGAAGGTCGCTGAAGGTCTCGAGCACGAGCCGGGCATAACCGCACCCCTCCGCCCTCTCGATCAGCTCGCCCACGAGCCGCCGACCGAGTCCCTTCCCGCGCAGCTCGCGGTCGAGCAGGAACCAGCGAACGCAGCCCTCCCCCCCGCCCTCGTCCGTGAGCGCCAGGCTGCCGGCGTGAGCGCCGTCGCGCTCGACGATCCAGATCGCCTCGGTCGCGCCGGGGAAGCCGCGCAGCGCGGCGCGGGCGACGCTCGCGGCGACGTGAGCCTCGAAGCTGGAGTCCACGCCGTGCTCGCGCGCGTAGGTGCGCCCGTGGTGCTCGATGATCGCCCCCAGGTCGCCGGGGCGAAGCTCGGATCGGATCTCGGGGCGCATCGACTGCATTGTCGCCACCGGGCAACGATCGATGCAAGATGTTGTTGTCACGGGATTGATCTCAAAATAAGATTGATCGCCAGATGGAGCTGCGCCAGCTCAGATACGTCGAGGCCGTCGCCCGCCATCGCCACTTCACCCGCGCCGCCGAGGAGCTCCATGTGGCTCAGTCGGCCCTCTCACATCAGATCCGGCGCCTCGAGGCAGAGCTCGGGACCGAGCTGTTCGAGCGCACGAGCCGCAGCGTCGTGCCGACGCAGGTGGGGGAGGCGGTTGCCGCCCGGGCGCGGCGGGTCCTCGAGGAGGTCGACGGCGTACGGGAGGAGGTCGACGAGCTCCAGGGGCTGGTCAAGGGGCGGCTCTCGATCGGCGCGCTCCTTCCCGCGGGCGGGATCGACGTGCCGGCTCTCCTCGCCGGCTTCAGCCACGCCCACCCCGGGGTCGAGGTCGGCCTCCGCGAGGGCACGGCCGGGGACATGCTCCGGCACCTGGATCGCGACGAGATCGACGCCGCGTTCTCGCTGATCGCCGGCGAGCCCAGGGACGACCTCGTCGCGGAACGTCTGAGCGTGGACGAGCTGGTCGCCGCGTTCCCCCGCGGCACAGCCCGGGGGCGCGGTCGCATCACGGCCCTTGACCTCGGCCGGCGGGTGGTCCTCACGCCTCGCTCCGGATCGGCGATTAGGGCGGCGCTCGACGAGTTCTTCGCGGCCGCGGGGGAGGAGCTTCACATCTCGTGCGAGAGCGGCGATCCGTTCCTGCTTCGCTGCCTGGTCGCCGCCGGGTTCGGGACCGCCGTGCTTCCGCGCTCGCTCACCGAGCGCGAGGGGCCGCCGGTCGAGGTTCGCGGCCTGAGCCCGCCGGTTCGCTTGCCGGTGGCGCTTCTGTGGCGCCGGCAGCGGCGGCTGTCCCCCGCGGCGCGCGCGTTCATCGGGTACGCGCGCAGGACCGCCGGGGCCCACCTTCCGACCGGTAACGGCGGCGGGGAGCACTGAGGGCCTAAGCTCATACGGTGTTCGATCAGCTTTCCGACCGTCTCCAGGAGACGCTCTCCGGTGTTCGTTCGCGCGGCAAGCTGAGCGAAGCCGATGTCGACCGAGCGATGCGGGAGATCCGGCTCGCGCTGCTCGAGGCCGACGTCAACTTCAAGGTCGTCAAGGAGTTCACGGCGCAGGTGAAGGAGCGTTGCCTCGGCGCAGGTGTCCTCGAGAGCCTGAATCCCGGCCAGCAGGTGGTGAAGATCGTCAACGAGGAGCTGGCCGCGCTCATGGGCGGGGCCAGCCGCGACCTCGCCTTCGCGAGCCCCGGGCCGACCGTGATCCTGATGGCCGGCCTTCAGGGATCGGGCAAGACGACGGCCTGCGCGAAGCTCGCCAAGCTCCTGGCGAAGGAGGGAAAGAGCGCGGCCCTCGTCGCCTGCGACACGCAGCGCCCGGCCGCTGTCGAGCAGCTCGTCACGGTCGGCAGGCGCGCCGGCGCGAGCGTTTACGAGCAGGGCACCGAGCGGGATCCCGCGGAGATCGCCGAATGGGCGCTGGGCCAGGCGAAGGCGGCGGGCGAGGATGCCCTGATCGTCGATACGGCGGGACGGCTCCACATCGATGAGGAGTTGATGGACCAGCTCGCGACGATCCGCAAGCGCACCAAGCCGCACGACATCCTCCTGGTGCTCGATGCGATGACGGGCCAGGACGCCGTCAACGTCGCGGAGGCGTTCGCGGAGCGGATCGACTTCGACGGGGTCCTGTTGACGAAGCTCGACGGCGATGCCCGCGGCGGCGCGGCACTGTCGGTGAAGGCGGTCACGGGCAAGCCGATCCTCTACGCCTCGGTGGGCGAGAAGCTGGAGGAGCTCGAGCGCTTCCATCCCGAGCGGATGGCGAGCCGGATCCTCGGCATGGGGGACGTCCTCTCCCTGATCGAGAAGGCCGAGGAGGTCTCCGACCAAAAGCAGTCCGCGGACCTGGAGCGCAAGATTCGCCGCCAGGAGTTCACGCTCGAAGACTTCCTGCAGCAGATGCGCCAGGTGCGCCGCATGGGCCCGCTCACAAACGTGCTCGGGCTGATGCCCGGCATGGGCAAGGCGATGCGCCAGCTCCGTCAGGTGAACATGGACGAGCGCGAGCTCGACCGCCTGGAGGCGATCATCCTGTCGATGACGCCCGCGGAACGCGCGCGGCCGCACACGATCGACGGCTCGCGGCGAAAGCGGATCGCCCGTGGCTCCGGGACCACGGTGCAGGCGGTGAATCAGCTCGTCAAGCAGTTCGCCCAGATGCGGAAGCTGATGGCCCAGCTCGCGAAGGGCAAGATGCCCGACCCGCAGCAGCTGATGCGGGGTATGTAATCTCAGCCGCAGATGGCCGTAAGGATTAGGCTCACACGAGTCGGGTCGAGGAAGAACCCGATCTGGCGAATCGTCGTCGCCGATCGCCGCTCCCCGCGCGACGGCCGGACGATCGAGACGATCGGTCACTACAACCCGCAGACGGATCCCTCGACGATCGTGATCGACGCCGATCGGGCCCGCCATTGGCTGACGCACGGGGCGCAGCCGACGCGCACGGTCGCCGGGCTGTTGCGGACCCAGGGCATCGAGGCCGCCGGCTCGTAACGAGATGCGCGAGCTCGTCGAGTTCCTCGCCCGGGCGCTCGTCGAGGACCCGGAGGCCGTCCAGGTGGAGGAGGTCGAGGAAGACGGCGACCTCGTGCTGGAGGTGACGGTCGGGCCCGAGGACCTCGGGCGGCTGATCGGGAAGGGAGGACGGGTCGCGAACGCCATCCGCACCGTCGCCAAGGCGGCATCGACTCGATCCGACCGGCGTGTCCTCGTCGAGTTCATTGAAGATTGACGTCTTCACCCTGTTCCCTCAGTGGTTCGACTGGTTCGGCGCCCAGCGCCACGTGCAGAACGCGCTCGAGGACGGCACGGAGCTCAGGTTCTTCAACTACCGGGACTCGACGCCACTGGGGGGCGGGCAGGTGGACGACGCCCCCTACGGCGGCGGCGCCGGGATGGTGCTCCGCGTCGACGTCGTCGACGCCGCTCTCGCCTCGGCCTACGACGACGGCCGCGAGCCGAGCCGGGTCATCGTCCTCGCTCCCTCGGGCCGCCAGCTGGACGACGCGCTCGCGACCGAGCTGGCCTCGGAGCCGCACCTGGCCCTGCTCTCGGGCCGCTACGAGGGCATCGACGAGCGCGTTCGGGAGCACCTCGCAACCGACGCGATCTCGATCGGTCCCTACGTGCTCTCGGGAGGGGAGCTCGCCGCGATGGTGCTTGCCGACGCGGTGATTCGCAAGCTCCCCGGCGCCCTGGGTCACGCGGAGAGCGTGGTCGAGGAGTCGTTCTCCGCGGCGCTGGGAGGTGGCCCCGAGTACCCCCACTACACCCGGCCCGCCTCCTACCGCGGCTGGGAGGTGCCCCAGGTGCTGCTCTCCGGCGACCACGCACGGGTCCGCGAATGGCGCTTGGCCCGTAGCCGCAACCGGCAGCCGAGCTCCCAGGGGCGCTAGAGGCCGTCCGCTAACATCTCCCGCCGCGCGGATGCTTCATCGAAGCCCGCGTCCAAATCGACCAAACAGGCACCAGCCTCTCGCGGAGCCCCCCGGCTCCGCGTTGCGATCTGCGCCCGGATCGAGGGCGGCAGGTGGTGAAACGCCGCCCTCCCACGTAGCCCAATGAGCACCATCATCGAGAGCATCGAGCAGCGCCAGCTGAGGCGCATGCCCCGCTTCGAGCCGGGCGACAGGGTTCGGGTCCACTTCCAGGTCGTGGAGGGATCACGCCGCCGGACTCAGGTGTTCGAGGGCGTCGTCATCGCCCGGCGCGGCTCCGGCGCGCGCGAGTCGTTCACGGTCCGCAAGCAGTCGTTCGGGGTCGGCGTGGAGCGCACCTTCCCCGTCCACTCGCCGAAGATCGAGCGCCTCGAGGTCGTGGCCCGGGGCGACGTGCGGCGTGCGAAGCTCTACTACCTGCGAGGCCGGGTGGGCAAGCGGGCCCGCGTCGCCGAACGGCGTTGGGGCATCGAGGATGAGCTGGTGCTCGCCACCGGGGAAGAGGAGGCGGTCGATTCCGAGGGCGTGGCCCAGAGCGAGGCCGAGGCGGTGCCCGCGTCCGAGGAGGGTGAGGAGGACGGCGGGGGCGAGGAGTCGCCGGCAGGGGAAGCGGCACAGGCCGAGGAGCCTTCCGGGGAGGGGCCCGAGGTCAACGCCGAGGAGGAGGACCAGCCCGAGGCTGAATCCTCCGAGGAATCCGAGGGCCAGGCCGAGGATTCCGAGGACCAGCGCTGATCCCGAAGCCGACAACCGGCAGGAGCCTGATCCCGAAGCCGACGACCGGCCGGGGAGCGTTCATCGAGCTCGTGGTGATCGTGGCCCTGGCGATCGGGCTGGCGCTCCTGATTCAGGCATTCGTCGTCAAGCCGTACCAGATCCCCTCGGGCTCGATGGAGCCGACCCTGGACGTCGGGCAGCGGGTCCTGGTCGACCGAGTCCTCTACCACTTCAGCGATCCCGACGTGGGCGACATCGTCGTCTTCCACCCGCCGCAGGGCGCGGTTGGCGGCGGCCAGGAGTGCGGCGTACACCCACCCCCGCACGCGGCCTGCCCCGAGCCGACCACCCAGGAGTCCGACACCAACTTCATCAAGCGCATCGTCGCGGGGCCCGGAGATCGGCTGCGGATCGTCCATGGGACCCCGATCGTGAACGGGGTCAAGGCGGACGAGAGCTACGACACCAACCCCTGCCAGCCCGGAAACAGCGACGTTCCCTGCAACCTCCCCCACGCGATCACGATCCCCCCGGACCACTACTTCATGATGGGCGACAACCGCGGACACAGCGACGACAGCCGCCTGTGGGGCCCGATTCCCAAGGGCTGGCTCATCGGCCAGGCGTTCTTCACCTACTGGCCCCCGGATCGCATCGGCTTTCCTTAGCGCTACAGAGTCCGGCGGTGAATGCCGCGGTAATTGCGCGGTGGGACACTGAAGCTCGACCGAGAGGTAGTGCATGATTGCGGCGAGCGTGGCACGGGCATCCAAAGCCGGCTCCGAGGCTGCGGAGACCCCGGGCGCTGCCAAGCGGCGCGCGAGGGCACGCCAGCGGCGCGCGGCGCGGCTCTTTCGCTTCGATCGATCGCTCGGGGCGCGGTTCGTGGCCGGCGCGGACGAGGCCGGGCGGGGCTCGCTCGCAGGCCCCCTGGTTGCCGCCGCGGTGCTGATCGACTACGGCACCCTGAGCCTCAGCGACCGCCGCGCGCTGTCCGAGCTCGACGACTCGAAGGCGCGCAGCCCCGAGGAGCGCGAGGAGCTCTATCCACGCGTGATCCGGGCCGCCGCGCGGATGGTGGTCACGGTGCGCTCCGTGCGCTGCATCGACGCGCGCGGCCTTCACGTGACCAATCTCGCCGCGCTCGCGCGAAGCCTGGAGCGGGTCGCGGTACCGGGCGCCGTGTGCCTGGTGGACGGGTTCTCGGTGCCGAGGTGCGCGGTGGAGCACCGCGCGGTTATCGACGGCGACGCGCGAAGCGCGGCGATTGCGGCCGCGTCGGTGATCGCGAAGGTCACCCGGGACCGCTATATGTGCCGCGTCCACGCTGCCTTTCCGGAGTTCGACTTCGCCGGCAACGTCGGCTATTCGACCCCCGAGCACCGCGCGGCGATCATCGAGAACGGCCCGTCGATCCTCCACCGGCGCTCCTTCCAGTCGATTGCGTACTCACAGCTCGAGCTCGGCTGACCGCGAGGCCGGGGCGGCTCCGTCGCGGTGAGCCGACCGCGCCGGATAGAGGAGGGGCGACTGGCGCCTATGCGCTCCGCCGCTCAGCTCCTTCACCGGCCGACCGACGCCCGCGACCCGGCCGACATCGCGCGGCGCGTCGGGGGCATCCAGGCTCAGGATCCGCGGGCAGGAAGGCTTGGTTTGAGGGTGCGCAGCCGGACGCTTCGCGCGGCGGACGTGGACCGCGCTCGCACGGATGAGCGCTCGATCCTTCGCACCTGGGCGATGCGGAACACCATGCACCTCATCGCGAGTGAGGACGCGCCCTGGCTCCTGCCGCTATTCGAGTCTGGGCTCGTCGCCGAATCGCGGCGCCGGCTCGGCCAGCTGGGGCTGGATCCCCCCGCCCAGGCGAGGGCGCTTGAGGCGATGCGCCGCGCGCTCACGAACGACGGCTACCTCGGCAGGACCGAGCTCGTCGAGCGGCTGCAGCCGCTGGGCATCGAGATCGATGCGCCGCGGCGGGTTCATCTCTTTCGCCTCGCCGTCGCCGAGGGGGTCGCCTGCCTGGGCCCGGATCGCGACAGCGAGACCATGCTGGCCCTTGCGCGCGAGTGGCTCGGCGAGCGGGCGGCGCAAGATCGAGAGGGTTCGCTGGCCGAGCTCGCCCGTCGGTACCTGCGCGCCTTCGGCCCCGCCACCGAGGTCGACTTCGCGGGCTGGGCCGGGCTCGGGCTCACCGACGTGCGCTCCGCGCTCTCGCGAATCGGGCCCGAGATCGCCGAGACGCGGGTCGGCGGGGCGAGGGCGTGGACGCTGCGCAGAGCGGCGCGGCCGCCCCGCGGCCGGATCGTGCGCCTGCTGCCCGCGTTCGACAACTATCTGATGGGCCATCGCGACCGCGACTTCATCGCGCAGCCGGTCGGCTGGCGGCGGATCATGCCGGGCGGCGGCCTGCTGCGGCCGGCGATCCTCGTCGACGGGGTCGCCGTCGGCACCTGGAGCATGCGCCGTGGCGGCGGGGCCCTGGAGGTCGCGCTCGAGCCGTTCGCGGAGCTCGGGGCCGAGACGATGGCGGCGATCCACGCCGAGGTGACGGACATCGGCCGCTTCGAGGGGACGCGGGCGGAGCTCGTGCCTTAGCTCGGGGCGCCCCGATTGGACGGGGGTGAAGGGCTGGCTAGCGGGCTGGGTTCCATTTGGCCCGTATAGCGAGTCAAAAGGAACCCACCGAGGTTCGTGCTGCTTACCGGATTCGAGCTGGGTTCCATTTAGTCCGCATATCGAGTCAAAAGGAACCCAGCGCGGTGCGGTCCGCCGCCCTCCACTTGCCCGTCAGAACGCCCCGCGGATGTGCTCCCATTCGGCCGGTTGACCCGCGGCGTCAAGGCGCAATCCGACGACGTCGAAGCGCAGGCTCGAGTGCGGCGGCACGCCGCCGTCCCGCCGGCGAAGCCAGGCGAGAGCGAGCGCCCGAAGCTTGCGCTGCTTGCGCGGGCCGACGGCGAGCGCCGGCCGCTCGGGCCCCGCCACCGACGACGCCCTCAGCGCCTTCACCTCGACGAAGACGAGCGCCGGCCCATCGAGGGCGATCAGGTCGATCTCACCGCGCACCTCCGCGACCCGGACGTTGCGCGCCAGGACCGGCATCCCGCGGCCCTCGAGATCCTCCGCCACGAGGGCCTCGGCCCGGCGCCCCAGCCGCTGGCGAGCTTCGGTCACGGCGGCGAGCCTAGGAGGATGCGGCGCTTCCGGGTCGCGGCAATCGTCAAAAGACCGCCACAGCTTCGGCACATCCAACGCGCCCCGTGCGCGGCAGGCGCCCGTAGGTTCGCGCCGTGCTCGCGAGCGCTCGCACGTTCACCCTGCTCGGCGTCGAGGCCCGAGAGGTGCAGGTCGAGGTGGACGTGGCCGGCAACGGCCTTCAGTCCTTCTCGCTCGTCGGCCTGCCCGACGCGGCGGTCCGGGAGTCGAGGGAGCGGGTCCGCTCGGCGCTTACGAACTGCGGTTTCAGGTTCCCGCAGTGCCGGATCACCGCCAACCTGGCGCCGGCCGACCTGCGCAAGGCCGGTCCGAGCTTCGACCTGGCGATCGCGGCGGCGCTGCTTGCAGCGTCCGAGCAGCTTCCCCGGGACCGTCTCGAGGGGGTGGCGCTCGCGGGGGAGCTCGCGCTGGACGGTTCGATCAGGCCGGTGCCGGGAACGCTGGCGATGGCGGAGGCCGCGGGCCGGGGCGGCGCCGGCGCGATCGCGGTTCCCTTGGCCAACGGGCCGGAGGCGGCGCTCGCCGGCGGTCCTCGGGTCGTGCCCCTCGAGCGGCTGGACCAGCTCGCCATGCTCGGCACGGAATCGGAGCCGGCCCCGCCCGCGGCCTTCGAGCTGAGCATGAACGGCGCGAGGTCCCAAGCCCCCGACCTCGCCGATCTGCGCGGCCAGCCCTACCTGCGCCATGCGCTTGAGGTGGCCGCCGCCGGCGGGCACAGCCTCCTGATCACGGGGCCACCCGGCTCCGGGAAGTCGCTTGCGGCCCGACGCCTGCCGTCGATCCTGCCGCCGCTTGAGCCATCGGAGGCGCTCGAGGTGCTGAGGATCGCCAGCGCCTGCGGCCGGCTGGCGAACGGCGCGGCGGCCGCCGAGCGCCCGTTCCGGGCGCCCCGCCACACGATCTCCTCGGCCGGGCTCGTCGGGGGCGGCTCGCCCCCGCGGCCCGGCGAGGTGACGCTCGCTCACGGCGGCGTGCTCTTCCTGGACGAACTCGGCGAGTTCTCTCGCGACGCGCTCGAGGCGCTCCGCCAACCGCTGGAGGACGGCCGGGTGGTCCTCACCCGCGCCCGCCACTCGGTCGAGCTCCCGTGTCGCTTCCTGCTGGTCGCGGCGGCCAACGCCTGCCCCTGCGGCTACGGCGAGGACCATCCCAAGTGCGACTGCCAACCGCTCGCGATCCGCCGCTACCAGGCGAAGCTCAGCGGGGCGCTCGCGGACCGCATCGACATCGCGGTCGCCGTTCACCGGCCCTCCGCGGAGGAGATGGGCAGCTCTCGCGGTGAGGGCTCGGCGAGCGTGCGCGAGCGGGTGATGGCCGCCCGCGAGCGCCAGCGCCGGCGGCTGGGCGCCGGCCGCTGCAACGCCGAGATGGGCGCCGCCGAGGCGCGCCTTCACACCCGGCTGGGCGGCGACGCGAAGGTGATGCTGGCGAGCGGCCACGAACGGCTCGGCCTGAGCGGCCGTGGCTACGACCGGGTGCTGAAGCTCGCGCGCACGATCGCCGACCTCGCGGCTAGCGAGCGAGTCGGCTCCGACCACGTCTCGGCGGCACTCGGTCTGCGCCGCCGCAGCTCGCGGTGAGCCGCTCCGGGCCGACCGACGTGTGGAGCGTGCGGCGCGGCGATGCCGGTTACCCAGCCGCGCTGGAGGATCTGGAGCACGGGGCGCCGAGGATGCTCTACGGGTGTGGAGACGCCGCGGCCCTCGCCGCATGGGACATCGGCGCCGCGGTGACGATCGTCGGCTCCCGCCGTGCGAGCCCCTACGGGGTCGGGGTGGCCGAGGAGCTCGGACGGTTGCTGGCCGGCGCGGGCCTCACGATCGTCAGCGGCATGGCACGGGGCATCGACGCCGCCGCGCACCGGGGCGCGCTGGCCGCGGGTGGGACGACGCTCGCGGTCCTCGGCTGCGGTCCGGACGTGGTGTATCCGGCCGGCGAGCGCCGCCTCTACCGCCGGATCGTCGAGAGCGGCGCCGCGATCTCCGAGTGGCCCGCGGGCCAAGAGCCCGCGGCCGGATGCTTTCCCCGGCGCAACCGGCTGATGGCCGCGCTGTCGCAGGCGACAGTCGTGGTCGAGGGCGCGGAGCGGTCGGGATCGCTGATCACTGCGCGGGAGGCCCTGGGCCTCGGCCGCACGGTCGGCGCCGTCCCGGGTCCCGTCAACTCCTGGCTCTCGGCGGGCCCGAACCACGTGCTGGCCGACGGCGGGCTGGTGGTGCGCGACGCGCAGGACGTGCTCGACTCGATGCTAGGGATCGGGGCGAGGAGCGTTCGCGGGCGCGGGCCCGCGCTCGATGCGAAGCTGCGCGAGACGGCTGCGCTCGTGGAGCAGGGGCACGCGACCTGCGACGCCGTGGCCGGGCGCCTCGGCGCCTCGCCCGAGCGCGCCGCCATCGCCCTCGCCCAGCTCGAGCTGCTCGGCTACGTGCGGGCCGACGTCGCGGGCCGCTACGCGCGCACGACGCTGATCCCGCCCGACGATCCAGCGGCGGAGGACGAGCCGCCGTAGAGATCAGCCGAAAGCTCGAGTGGGCGGCCGGCGGCGCTCGGAGCCCGCCGGCCAGGGCGGGGGCTTTCGGATGGTCGCTTAATACGCTGATCGTGTGTTCCCCACCGGTCGCGTACCGACGTGCCTCTCGATCGCCGGCTCGGACTCCGGCGGCGGGGCCGGAATCCAGGCGGATCTGAAGGCGTTCGCGCGCTGCGGCGTCCACGGGATGACCGCGATCACCGCGCTGACCGCACAGAACACGGTCGGGGTGGAGATGGTGACCCCGGTGGCGCCCGAGATGATCATTGCCCAGGTCCGCGCGGTCGCGGACGACATCGGCGTCGACGGCGTCAAGGTCGGCATGCTCGGGGACGAGGCCACGATCGACGCCGTGGTCGAGGCTTTGGGGCTGGTGGGGGACGTCCCGATCGTCGTCGACCCCGTCATGGTGTCGGCCAGCGGAGCGGTGCTTCTCGACCCGAACGCCAAGGCCGCGCTGATCGAGCGCGTGCTCCCCCTGGCCACGGTCGCCACGCCGAACCTGCCCGAGGCGCGCCAGCTCGCCGGCCTCGGCGCCGGGGCGGCGTCGGCCGAGCTCGCCACCGCGATCCATGCGCTGGGACCGGCCGCCGTGATCGTGACCGGGGGGCATACCGAGGACGGCGCCGATGTCCTCTTCGACGGCGTGGGGACCCTTCGCATCGATGGCCCGAGGTATCCCGACCGCGCCTCCCACGGCTCCGGATGCACGCACTCATCGGCGCTCGCGGCGTTCCTCGCGCGCGGGACGGAGCTTGCGGACGCGGCGCGCTGGGCGCGGGAGATCGCCGCAACCGCGGTCGGCAACGGGCTCGCCGAGCTCGGGGGCGGCGCGGGTCCCGTCGACGTGCTCGGGATCAGCCGTTCCTCGTCCGCAGCTCGCCGTTCGGGCGAGCGACGAGTGACGAACGATCGGTGACGAAGGCCGTCGATTTCGAGCCTCTCCGTTCGTCTAAGGGGCGTCCATACTCACTTCCCCAAGGAGGAATCGATGCAGTACATGCTTCTCATCTACTCGAGCACAGCCCGCGAAAACTGGGAGAGCCTGCCGGAGGAAGAACAGAGGGCGATCACGAGCGAGTACTTCGCTCTCTCCGAGGCGCCCGGAGTCACCGGCGGGAACCAGCTGCAGCCGGCCGAGACCGCCACCACCGTGCGCGTCGAGGACGGCCGCACGCTGACCACCGATGGCCCGTTCGTGGAGACCAAGGAGGAGCTCGGCGGCTACTACCTGTTCGAGGCCGATGACCTCGACGCGGCGCTCGAGATCGCCGCGAGGATCCCGGCGGCGCGCATGGGCGGCGCGGTCGAGGTGCGCCCGGTGGTGGAGCGCTGATCGAGCAGGTCTTCCGCGAAGAGTGGGGCCGCGTCCTCGCCTCCCTGATCGGCTTCCTCGGCGACTTCGACCTCGCCGAGGAGGCCGCCCAGGAGGCGTTCGGCATCGCCGCCGAGCGCTGGCCCCGCGACGGGACCCCGGCCAACCCGCGCGCCTGGCTCGTGACCACCGCCCGAAACGGGGCGATCGACCGCATCCGGCGCGAGCGGACGCTCGCCGAGAAGACGAGGCTGCTCGACGTCCCCGTTACGACCACGGATGAGGAGATGGAGGAGACCGAGATCCCGGACGAGCGCCTCGAGCTCGTCTTCACGTGCTGCCACCCGGCGCTC
>JBKPIV010000010.1:0-9221 GCA_046730395.1 Actinomycetota bacterium
ATCTTCGGCATCTCCCTCATCGATCAGGCGGCGGCCAGATCCGAGCGCGAGGGACAGCTGCCGAAACCCGTCGTGCTGATGCCGGGCATCGAGCAGCCGCCGGTCGGGCCGCAGGTGCTGCCCGTTCAGCTGCTCCGCGTCGGTACGTTTGCCGTCCTCGGAATCCCAGGCGAGCTGACCACGATGGCCGGCCGCCGCCTCCGCACGGCCGCCCTCGAAGCGACGTCCACCACTGGCATCAGACACGTCGCGCTTGGCACATACGCGAACGAGTACTCCGGATACATCACGACGCCCGAGGAGTACTCCTCGCAGCAGTACGAAGGCGCATCGACGCTTTTCGGTCCCCATACCTTGGCGGCCTATCAACAGGTGGCCGCCGAACTCGCGACAGCGATCGCTCAGGGTAGGCCGGCGGCCCCCGGTCCGCCCCCGACCCCATGGACCTCCCCCGCGCAGCGCCGGTATCGCTTTCGGAACCTGTCGAACTCGGCGGTCAAACTCCGCTTCTACAACGTTGACGATTCATTGCAGCTGTTTACGCTGCCCAACGGCGACAAGACGATCAACGCCGGTGCTGAAGTCGCCTACCCTGAGCGGGAGTTCACAGGACCGCTGTTGCCGACGATCGAAAGACTCACCGTCAAGCGAAGTGACCTCATTCAGTCGACGATGTCGGCAGGTCAGTTGCTGATTATCTCGCCAGACGGTTCGATCTCGGTAGCTGATTACATGCCGCCGCCGAGGCAGTAAAGCGAAGCCGCCGCGCTCATCGCCAGGTGCCCGAGCGCGCCGCTACTACGAACTGCCATCGAGAGCCGCTCACAACGGTGTTGCGAGCGACAGTGTTGGGCGCGTCGATCGCGGCGAACAACCTTGTTCGTGCGCAACGTCTCGGTGCTGTTGGGCGACGGGGCGGGCGGGTTCGCGACGGCGTCGGGGAGCCCGTTCGCGGTCGGTGACATGCTGCACTCGCTCGCGGCCGGCGACCTGAACTCGGATGAGGAGCGGAATGAGATGCGATCATCAGCGACCGTCGTCAACCGGAGGGGAGCGATGCACGAGCTAAGCGATGCCCAGCTATTGACCCGCCACCTGCCCGTACTCCGCTACGACTCCCTGGAGTGCTACTTCGCCGACTCCGCCGCCGAGTGGACCGACCACGCGGGCAACACCCTGAAGGACGCCGCCGGCGACGTTCTGGCGGCGGCCGCGGGGGCCGGGGGGGCCGCCGTCCTCTCCCTTGACCTTCTCGGTCCCGCCTACGGCGCCGACAAGAAGGCCGCCGACACGGACCTGATCAGCGACCCAACGCGCGAGTATCGCGAGCAGGCGCGTGAACTCCACGCCAACCCGAAGTACGGCAATCGCGTCTACGGGCGGGTGAAGCCCGAGGGTGAGTACCGCTGGGTGCAGTACTGGTTCTTCTACTACTACAACGACTACAACCTCATCGGCCCCTTCATCGGGGCCGGGCGCCACGAGGGCGACTGGGAGATGATCCAGATTGGCGTCGACGCCGCCGGCGACGCCGCCGTGGCCGTCTACGCGCAGCACGACCACGCCGGCAGCTATGACTGGGATCAGGTCGACCTGGAGCCCGGGACCCAGCAGCCTATCGTCTACGTCGCCCGCGGCTCACATGCCTCCTACTTCGAGCCCGGCTACTTCCACTGGACCGGGGTCTGGTGGGATCACGCCGACGGCAAGCGTCGGCGAAGCCCGGAGCTCGAGCTCGAGAAGATCGACGAAGCGGATCCGACCTGGGACTGGGTCTCCTGGCCCGGGCACTGGGGCGATACGAAGAAGGGCTCGCTCCCCTTCGACGCCGACAGCCCCAAGGGTCCCGGGCACCACGGCGCCTGGAACCATCCGTCGGGGCTCCTCGAGAGGGCCGCGGCGCAGGCCGCGACCCCTCCCCCGGCTCGCCCAGCGCGACCGGCGCCGCCGCAGGTCGTGGTCAAGCGAACCGAGCAGGGGATCGCGCTCGACTACTCGCTTCCCAACCTGGACGGTCACGAGCCCGCCGGGCTCGTCGTGGCGGTGAACTCCCCCGACGACAAGCGGGTGCCGCCGACCACGTACCAGCTCGAGATCAGCGGCGCCAAGGGCACGGTCGAGGTGCCGGAGCCGGCCTCGCCCGAGAAGCGCTACGACCTCTACGTCAGCCTGGCGACCAAGGAGGGCGTTGCCTCGGAGGCGATTCGCCGCGACCTGCGCCCCGCGAAGGGCCCGAGCCACTAAGGTGGGTCGATGCCCTCCATAGGCCCGCTGGAGATCGCGGTCATCGTGATCGTGGCGCTGATCATCTTCGGCCCCAGGCGCCTGCCCGAGCTGGGCAGGTCGGCGGGAAAGGGGATCCGCGAGTTCAAGAGCACGATCGGGGGCGGCGACTCGGACAAGAGGAAGTCGTCCGAGGACTAGCTTCGCGGTTGCTCTCCACGAAAGCAGCTTCGCGGTTGCTCTCCACGAACTGTGGCCGCTGGCAAGAACGATGCGCGCGAGGCACCTTGGAGGGAGCACGCCTGAGAGCAACTTGGCACTGGGGGTAGGCACGCGCCTCCGTTGGTGAGAAACTGAGGGCCCTTCTATCGCTGGGAGTATTCAATGAGCGCGATCGCCACTAGGGTGGAGCTCGACAGGCGCGCGGTCGGTGAGCTAGCGACGTCGTTCGGCGGGGTCCTGATCCGCCCAGACGATGCGACCTACGACGAGCAGCGGCAGGTCTGGAACGGGTCCATCGACCGTCGCCCGGCCCTGATCACCCGCTGCGCCGGCGTGGCCGACGTGATCTCCGCGGTTCGCTTCGCCCGAGAGCACGAACAGCTCGTCGCGGTGCGAAGTGGCCGCCACAGCTACCCGGGCCTGGGCGTGTGCGATGGGGGGATGGTCATCGACCTCGGGCAGATGAAGGGGATTCGGGCGGATCCCCAGGCGCGCACCGCGAGGGCCCAGGCCGGGGTCCTGCTCGGCGACCTGGATCGCGAGACGCAGGCCTTCGGGCTCGCCGTCCCCGCCGGGATCGTCACCCACACCGGGCTCGCGGGCCTCACCCTCGGCGGAGGAGTCGGCTGGCTCGAGCGCAAGTACGGCCTGACGATCGACCAGCTGCTCAGCATCGACGTGGTCACCGCCGAGGGCGAGTTTGTCAGGGCCAGCGAGGAGGAGAACGCGGATCTCTTTTGGGGGGTGCGGGGTGGGGGCGGGAACTTCGGGATCATCACCGAGTTCGAGTTCCGCTTGAACCCGGTCGGCCCGATGGTCCTCGCCGGGCCGATCGTGTGGGCGGCGGAGGACTCTCCGAAGGTCCTTCGCTTCTACCGGGAGTGGATCAAGGAGGTGCCGGACGAGCTGACGACGATCGTGACCCATCGCCGTGTGCTGGCCGTCCCCACGATCCCCGAGGAGCTCCACGGCAAGCACGTGGTGGTGGTCGGCACCTGCTACGCGGGGCCGGTCGAGGAAGGGGAGAGCGTCCTCAAACCGCTGCGGGAGTTCGACTCACCGCTGTTCGACGGGTGCGCCCCGATGCCCTTTACCAAGCACCAGGCGCTACTCGACCCCAGCTTTCCCCACAGCTGGTGGTACTACATCCGCTCTTGCAACCTGGTGGAGCTGACGGATGAGGTGATCGACATCCTCGTCGATCATGGGCTGAGGATCGCGTCGCCGGTGACGGTCTTTTCAATCTTCCATCTCGGCGGCGCTGTCGCTCGGGTGGGCGAGGACGAAAGTGCGTTCGGAGCCCGCGACGCCGGCCACACCGTGAACGTGATCGGGATAACGTTGACGGGCGAGGGATTCGAGCGGGAGCGGGAGTGGGCGCGGGGCCTGTGGACCGCCCTGGAGCCCTACCACCAGAACGTCTACGTCAACTTCCTCATGGAGGAGGGTGAGGATCGGATTCGCGAGGCCTACGGCGCGACCAAGTACGATCGCCTGAAGGCGCTCAAGCGGAAGTACGACCCGGGCAACTTCTTCCGGCTCAACCAGAACATCCCACCTGACTGAAGGCCACCTACTTCGCGCGAGGAACGAGTGTCTCTGCTCGGTTGCCTGAGACGCCTCCTTCGGACGAGGTCGAGGAGTCCCGCTCCCTCCGGGTCCACGCTCGCAAAGCGTGAGAAGCGGTAGGAGGCCGCTCGCCGGGGCGACCCTAGCGACATGGAGGCCCCGGGCCCCGCCGCCCAGATCGACGGCTCGGCACCGTCGTCGTTTGCGAGGACGACGCACCCACCCATCTGCTCAGACGGTCGAGCTCGGCCAGTCCACTGATCGCGAGCTCTCGACCCGGGCGAGGAATGCAGGATGATCCCGGCAGAAGGAAGGAGGAGCAATGGCGCCAATCGTGTCGAGTATCGAGATCGCCCGTCCGCCGGAAGAGGTCTTTGACTACCTCATCGATCCCTCGCACCTGGCGGAGTGGCAGGAGAGCCTCGTCGGCGCGCGTGCGGAGGCCAGTGGCCCCCCCGCGGTGGGCTCGAGGCTCATCACGATCCGCAAGGTCGGTCGCGGCGAGCGGACGATGACCATGGAGATGACCAGCATCAGCCCCCCGAGGAGCTGGGCCGCCCGCGGTATCGACGGGCCGATCAGGGGGATCGTGAACGGCACTGTCGAGCCTCTCGATGACGGTGGACGATCGCGGGTGAGGATCGAGCTCGACTTCGAGGGGCACGGGCTCGGCAAGCTGCTCGTGCCGCTCGTCGCCCGCCGCCAAGCACAAAGGGAGATGCCCAGGAACGTGCGCAACCTGAAGGAGCGGCTCGAGAGCGGGGGTAGAGCGACAGCAACCGGATGGGCACGCTCGCCTTCCCCGGAATAGCGAGCCCCTCCGTTCGGGTGTCTGAGATGCCTCCAATGGACGGGTTGGAGCGGTTGGCCGTAGGCACCGGCCGCGCCGGGCGGCGAGGACGCCGTCGCGCAAGGGCTCCTATGATCCGGGGACCGGCACCGTCAGGCCGGTCGAGAGGGCGTCCGAGCTACAGGACCAAAGGAGGCGCGAGTGACTAGCGAGACCAGCGTCGAGCAGATCCGGGCGGCGAAGTTCCCTCTAGTTCGCAAGGGCTATGACCCGGATCAGGTCGAGGCCTTTTTGGCGAAGATCGCCGATTGGCTCGAGACGGGCGGCCCGGACGAGGCCCGTGCCGAGATCGTCAAGCGCGAGATCGAGCGGGTGGGAGAGCGAACCGCCAGCGTCCTCACAAGCGCCGAGGACACGGCACAACAGCTGCGAGGGGACGCCGAGCGTGAGGTCGCCGCGATGCTCGAACGCGCCGAATCGGAGAGCAGACGCGTAGGAGCGGAAGCCGACACCTACGCGGCCACGGCCCGGGGCGAGGCCGATGAATACGCGACCAGGTTGCGGGCCGATGCCGATGCGTACGCCACCAAGACTCGCGCCGATGCCGATGCGTACGCGCGCAAGACGCGCGAGGCGGTGAACGCCGACTCCGAACGCAAGCGGGTGGTCGCCGACAGGCGCGTGAGTGAGGTCCTCGAGGCCGCGGAGGAGAAGGCCCGACGGATTGTCAACGACGGCAGCAAGCGGCGCCGAGAGGTCGAGGACGTGATCGCGGACCTGGTCAAGCACCGCGATCAGGCGATCGCGACCGCAAACGGCCTCGGGGCCGAGCTTCAGTCGGTTGCCGCCGGACACACGCCGAAGGCGGGCGCCGATCCCCTCGAGCGTCCGCGCGAGCTCGACCCGCTCGAGCGTGGCGAGTCGGTCGAGCCCGAGGCCGAGGCCCAGTCCAAGGCCGAGTCCGAGGCCGTCCGGACATAAGGCGAGACGACCCTGCGATGGACCGGCTGAGCGTCGATCGGATTCGCCGCGCAACGTTCCCTGTCGCCCGGCGCGGCTACAGCACGCGGGCCGTACACCGCTTCCTCGAGCGAGTCGCGGAATGGCTCGAGACCGGCACGGGCGATCCCGCCCGGGCTGACCTACTGCGGCGCGACCTCGCCCGGATCGGGCGGCGAACCGCGGCGATCCTGCTCGAGGCCGACGCCGAGGCCCGGCGCCTCCGCACTGACGCCGAGCGCGAAGCGGCGCAGATCGTTCGCCGGGCGCGCGAGGAGGCGGAGCTGATCCGCGGCCGCACCGATCGCCCCGGCGCGCCGAGCCCGCGAGAGCGGCCGCTCCGTCGCCCGGCCGCCCGGAGTGCGGCTCGACCGCCCCGCCCGCGCTAGGACACGCGCTCGCATACACTGGCCATTCGTTGCGGCGCCCGAGGCGATCTGGTGGCTCTCGGAACTCGGTCTACTCCAGAGCTGGCATGCCCGCGGTCTCCTGGGGTGCAGAAAGCTCCGTCCGGAACGCGACGTGGCGCTTCGGGAGAACCTCGTCCGGCAGGGGAAGGGCGAACTCGCGGACCTCGGCCTCGAGGTCGGCGACCGAGACGAGCCGCACGCGGTAGCGGCGGGCCGCCTCGCGGAGTCGCGCGGGCGGGCCGGTGGAGCGCGACGGCTGGAGGAGTGCGATGACCGCGGCGTACTCGGCCCGGAAGCCCGCGGCGTAGACCTCGATCTCGCCCCACGCCGCGATCGCCCCTACCGCCGGATGCCCGAGCTTGAGCCTCTGATCATCGGGGTCGTGAAGCGCATGCAGCCCACAAATGCAGCGAGGCCCAGGCGCCTCATGGGCATCGTGTCGGGCGGCGAAGCAGCGGGCGCGGTTGACCATGGGCTCCCAGGGCGGCGCGGCCGGGACCGCCAGGGGAAAGAGAACGCCACCCGGACCCAACTGCCAAGCTCGGTAGCCGGCCACGGCGAAGGCGAAGTCTGGGACGCCACTCACGCCGGCGTTCGTTCGCGCCCGGGCTTTCGCGGCTCGGGGATCCGCCGCGGCCGCCTGGTGGGCCGGCGGGGATCCTCCCGCGTGCGTCGCGCCGGCTCGGGTATACGAACAGGCTCAACCTGGATCCGCCGGGACGGCCCGGGGAGTTCGAGCGACCGAGGTTCCTGTAACAGGCGCCGACCCTCGTCTCGGTACCCCGGGCGCCTGCTTGTACTAGCCATCACCCCGCAGGGTAGGCGCAGCGTCAAGCGGGCCGCGGGCAGCCTCCTCCCCTCTCGACTCCTCGGCGGCTGGTCGGCCTTGACGGGTTCAACACGGGGAGTAGTGTGAACGCGAGAAGGGAAGCAGGCGCCATGCCGCAGTTCAGCGAAAGCATCGAGATCGAGCGGCCGCCCGAGGAGGTGTGGTCGGCCATCTCCACCCCGGAGCGCTGGTTCGAGGGTTACCTCGAGACCCGCTCACGTTCGGCGGAATACCCTGGGCCCGGCACCCGCGACGACCGCGTGTACCGCACCCGCATGAAGGAAGAGGTGGAGGCGCGCGTCACCCGCTCGGAGGCGCCGAGCGTGCTCGAGGAGGACCAGGAGGGGAGGACCTTCTTCCGCCACGTGCGCTACAGCCTCGACCAATCCCCTGCAGGGACCCTTCTTCGGGTAGACGATAAGGTGGATTTCAAGGGCCTCGGCAAGCTCGCCGCGCCGATCGCCTCGCGCGACGTCAGAAAGCGCTGGCAGATCTCGCTTGAGAAGCTGAAGGCCGCTGCGGAGGGGAAGGCGTAAGCCTGCCCTCCGGTATCGCGCTGATCCTCGCCGAGCCGGAGCGCGGACCCACTCAAGGGGCGATCGAAGATCATGCGGCCGATCAGTTGGCCCGGGTTGGCATGCGCGGTTCTCCCCAGATGGCGCCCGGCGGGTGGCGGAAGGAGAAGCCGGCGAGGATGCCGAGGCCAAGCGCTGGGTCCGCCCGCTCGAGCCCTTCCCGAGCGAAACGGGGGAAGCGACCGGTCGCGGTCACGAGGGCGGTTGTGGCGACGGGCCGGAGCGCCGCGACCGCCCGACCGAGCGCGACCAGGTAGCGGCCTGGCCGGGGAGGCACCAAGACCACGACGGGGAGGCGCTGGACGCCATCCGCGGCCGCGCCGTGGTTCCAGACGACCGGGCCCGGCTGGGCCACGGCGACCGCGCGCGCCGAAGTCGCTGCCGCCGGCGGGACGGATTGATCCTGGGTGTTCAGGTGACCTCGTCGAGCCGGCCGCTCTTCACGTCGTAGATGAAGCCCCGAACCTCATCCGTTCTGGGTATGAACGGGCTTTCCGTGATCCGCTGGATCGAATCGCGGACGTCCTCTTCCAGGTCGGGAAAGGATCGCGGTCGCCACTCGGGCCGCTGGCCGGCCTCCTGCTCGAGCATCTGCTCGAACTCCATGTCCCGGAAGGTGAGCATCCCGCAATCGGTGTGATGGATCAGCATGATCTCCTCCGTACCGAGTAGGTGCTGAGAGATCGCCAGGGAGCGGATCTCGTCATCCGTGATCACGCCGCCCGCGTTGCGGATCACGTGCGCGTCCCCGATCGAGAGCCCGAGGATCGGATACGGATTCAGGCGCGCGTCCATACAGGCAACGATCGCGACCTTCTTGGCGGGGGGCAGCGGCAGGTCGCCCTTGTCGAAGCCCTCGGCAAAGGCTTCGTTGTTCTTCAGGAACTCGTCGATGGCGCTGATGTCGGCCCCCTTCGGACGTTTGGTTCCTACAAATATGTTAAAGGCGATCAAGTTTGGGTCCTTGGCGGACCAAGGCCCGGGGCCCGCGAAACGCGAAGCCGTGACCTCTGGGTGCGATTTATGCGGACGAGGTGCCGTCTGAATGACCGTTGCAGGTCTCGAAAACCGTTACACGTCGTAAAGGCGTGTCGAGGGTTCGAATCCCTCCCCCTCCGCTCTCAACACGAAGACGCTGCAAAGCGGCCCTTCTGGACATCCGCCGCCGCCGCAAATTGAGGCCATGCGGCTGCGACTGGCCCGGAAATGCCAGCCGAATCGCCGGCTGTCGCCCGAGGAGCCGATCGCGCGACAATCGCACGACGGCGGCGAGCGGCGTGGGTTTCCAGAGGGGCCATTGATCCCCTC
This sequence comes from Actinomycetota bacterium, assembly GCA_046730395.1. Taxonomy (GTDB): domain Bacteria; phylum Actinomycetota; class Thermoleophilia; order Solirubrobacterales; family 70-9; genus AC-56. The sequence goes on from JBKPIV010000010.1 coordinate 8,926, forward strand.
CTTCCCGGCCAGAGGCGGGCAGATCTGGGTCACCAGCGGGATGCGCTAATGGCAGGACTCCCGTCGGCTTGCGAGCCACTCCCACCAGCGATCGAAGAGCGCGAAGGCACGCGAACCCGCAGCCTCGCGGATCGCCTCGCCGTCGCGGGCGAGCGCCCCATAGTCGATCTCCGGGTGCTCGGGGCGGTAGCGCTCGGACCAGCGAGCGACGATCTCGGGCCTGTCTCTTATACACATCTGACGCTGCCGACGACTACATGCCTGTGTAGATCTCGGTGGTCGCCGTATCATTAAAA
>JBKPIV010000011.1:0-26701 GCA_046730395.1 Actinomycetota bacterium
GTGACGAAATGCCGGTTGACCTTGAGCTGGATGTTGTTCCAGTCCTCGAGGAGGACGTCGACCTTGCCGTCGGTCATCGCCTGGAACAGCGGCGTGCTCTCCGGCAGCTTGGCGATGTTGACCTTGCAACCGAGGTTCTTCTCGAGCACGTACTTGACGACGTAGACGTTGGCGGTCGCGCCGGCCCACGCGTTCTCGTCGATCGTCAACGAGCCGCACTTCGCCTGCCGCGCACCCGCCCCGCCGGCGATCCCGAGCGCCGCGAGCCCGGCGACGAGCGACGCCACAACGAGCAGGCGAGCTGCTCCCCCACGCGAATGTTTCGACATCCGACCCTCCTTCCTCTCCGATGGTGTCATGTGAGCCCCCTTCGTTTCGGCCGCGTTCCCTGGGTGACACGATCGAGGGCGATGCCGAGCGCGAGGATCGCCACGGAGGCGATCACGCCCAGGCCGAACGCGCTCCGGTCCAGGCCCTGCGCGACCTGGTAGCCGAGCCCGCCGGAGCCGACCAGCCCGCCGATCACGACGACGGCGAGCACCATGATGATCCCCTGGTTGACGCCCAGCATGATCGCGTCCTGGGCGAGCGGGATCTTGACCTTGAGCAGCACCTGGCTGCGGGTGGCGCCGAACGCGCCCGCCGCCTCGACCGTGTTCGGCTCCACCTGCCGGATGCCGTTCTCGACGAGTCTCGCGACGACCGGGAACGCGTAGAGCACGCCCGCGATCATCCCAGGCACGATCGAGACGGGGAACAGGTAGATGAGCGGGATGATGTAGACGAGCTGCGGCAGGGTCTGCAGCGTGTCGTTGAACGGCCGCAGGATCCGCGACACAGTCTCGCTCTCCGCGGCCCAGACCCCGAGTCCGAGACCGATCAGCACGGCGATCGCGGTCGCGACCAGCACCTGCGAGAGCGTCTCCATCGCGGTTCCCCACTCGCCGATGACGCCGATCAGGGCGAGCATCGCGAACGTCGTCACGGCCGCCCGCCGTCCGCTGACGACGAGGGCCAGCGCGGTCAGGCCGGCGATCGTGATGAACCAGGGCGTGTCGACGAACAGGTCCTGCAGCGGCACCAGCGCGTGCTGGACGAGGAAGTTGCCGATCGGCTCCGTGATGTGGAACACGAACGTCGTCGGGTTCTGGATGTAGTCGAGCACGGACTGGATCCGGGCGAGCACCCAGTCTCTCGCGGTCCGTCCCCCGTAGATCGGGTTGACGCCGGCGAGCCGGGCGACGAGGACGGTGACGACGATGACGACCGCGGTGATGCCCGTTGCCACCCGTAGCCGTGTGGAATGCTCGGCCGCCTCGTGCTGTCGAACGGGATCGGTGCGACCCGCGATCGCCTCGGTCGCACGGTCGAACGCGACCGCCATGATCACGATGACGATTCCGGCGAGCAGGGCGAGGGCCGGGTACGAGTTGAGCCCGCTGGTGACCGTGTCGCCGAGGCCCTTCCCTCCGATCAAGCCTGCGATCACGACCATCGAGAGCGCGAAGAGGATCGTCTGGTTGACGGCGAGCAAGATCAGCTTGCGCGCGAGCGGCAGCTGCACCTTGCCGAGCACCTGCAGGTCGGTCGAGCCCATCGCCTCGGCGGCCTCGACGGTGTTCGTCGGCACGCTCCTGATCCCGAGCGCGGTGATCCGGATCGCGGGCGGCATGGCGTAGATCATCGTCGTGATCACGGCCGCCCCGGGCCCGACCGAGAACAGGATCACGATCGGCATCAGGTAGGCGAACGCGGGCACGATCTGCATCGCGTCGAGCACTGGGGTGATCGCGCGGGCGACGCGGTCGGATCGCCCGGCGAAGATGCCGAGCGGGATTCCGACCAGCAGCGAGAGCAGGACGGCGGCGAGCATCAGCGCGACGGTCTGGATGCTCTCCTCCCAGAGGCCGAAGAGTGCGAAGCAGAAGAACGCCGTCAGCACCCACAGTGCGGCGCGGATCCCGCCGAAGCGCCAGACGATCGCAGTGACCGCGACCGCCGCCCCGACCCAGGTCGTCCACTGCAGGAGGTGCGTCAGCCAGGTGACGAGGTCGTCGAGGAAGCTCGCGAACCCGTTGAAGGCGCGGAAGATCACGTTCGGGTGATCGGCGTTCCGCTGGTCGATCAGCCAGCTCTGGAAGTTGTCGAGGTGCGGGCCGAGCGAGGTCCACTGCAGGCCGGTGGGCCAGGGGTACTCGCCGCGCAGCGCGAAGTAGAGGATCAGCATCACCGCGACGATCACCGCGGAGAGCAGGAGCCGGCTGCGCCACCAGGGCCGGTGCTCGACGGCCGCCGGGGCGGCTGGTGCGACATACTCGACGGCGACCGACACGGCCCCGGCTAACCCTCCTCGCCCGCGATCGCGGTCAGCACGGCTGCGCGGTCGACGACGCCGACGACACGCCCCTCCTCGACGGCGAGCACCGGCCTTTCGTTCGCCGCCAGGGTCGGCACCGCGTCGCGGACCGTCGTCGTCACGTCGAGCCGGACACCGTCGACGGTCTCGTCGGGACGGACGGGCCGCATGATCCAGCGCAGCGTCAGCACGTGACTGCGCGGGATGTCGCGAACGAAGTTCGCCACGTACTCGTCGGCGGGCGAGCCGACCACCTCTTCCGGCGTGCCGACCTGGACAAAGCGCCCGTCGCGCATGATCGCGATGCGGTCGCCGAGCCGGAGCGCCTCGGGCAGGTCGTGGGTGATGAAGATCATCGTCTTGCCGGTCTCCGCCTGCAGCCGGCAGACCTCGTCCTGCATGTCGCGACGGATCAACGGGTCGAGCGCGCTGAAGGGCTCGTCGTAGAGCATCACCTTCGGGTCGACCGCGAACGCCCGAGCGACGCCGACCCGCTGCTGCATGCCGCCGGAGAGCTGGTCGGGGAACTGCTGCGCCGCGTCCTCGAGACCGACGAGGCTCAGCATGTCCGCGGCGCGGGCGAGTCTCTCCGACTTCGGCATCCCCTGCACCTCGAGCCCGAACGCGACGTTGTCGATCACGCGGCGGTGCGCGAGCAGGCCGAAGTGCTGGAAGACCATCGCCACCGAATGCCGCCTCAGCTGGCGCAGTTGGTCGCGGTCGGCTCCGGTCACGTCCTGGCCGGCGATTTCGATCTGGCCGGCCGTGGGCTCGATCAGCCGGATCAGCGTGCGAACGAGCGTGGACTTGCCAGAGCCCGACAGCCCCATCACGACGAACACCTCGCCCGGCCACACCGCCAGGGTCACGTCGCGAACGGCCGCGACGCAGCCCGTCTGCTCGCGGAGCTCCCGGCGCGAGAGGTCGGCCTCGGGGGAGCCCACGATCCGCTCGCCGTGCGGGCCGAAGACCTTCCAGACCCCCTCGGCCCTGATCAGCGGCGGCCCGGTCCGGTCGATGCGGTCGGCCTTCGCCGCCGGCGTGCTGCCGTTCGTCGCCGCCTCGACGTGGAGGGAACTGGCCAGAGGCCGTGAGGGTATCCCGCCCCCAGTTCGATCTCAAGCGGGCTCCAAGTTGCAGACAGATATATCAGTGGTCATACTGGCCTTACCGACGAGCGAAAGGACGGTGGGGCGTGGCGACCGAGGGGCGTGCGACGACGGGCGGAGTGCCCGAGGCGGCGCGGGCCGTCGTGATCGGGGCGGGCATCGCCGGCAACTGCCTCGTTTACCACCTGGCCAAGCTCGGCTGGAAGGATCTCGTGCTCGTCGACAAGGGGCCACTGCCGAACCCCGGCGGTTCCACCGGGCACGCCTCGAACTTCATCTTCCCGGTCGACCACTCGAAGGAGATGACGGCGCTCACGCGCGACACCGCCCGCCAGTACGAGGAGCTGGGCGTGCTGACGATCAGCGGGGGGATCGAGGTCGCGCGCACGGAGGAGCGAATGGAGGAGCTGCGGCGGCGCATGTCGTCGGCGACCTCGTGGGGCGAGCCGGACTGCGAGCTGATCGACCCCGACCGCGTCGTCGAGCTCGTCCCGTACGTGAACAAGGACGCGATCCTCGGCGGCTTCTGGACGCCGGGCGTCAGCGTGGTCGACTCCCTGCGCGTGGGCACATTGATGCGCGAGTACGCCCAGGAGCACGGCGGGCTCGCGATCTCGGCGAGCACGGAGGTGACGGGGGTGGACGTCGAGAACGGCCGTGTCCGCCGCGTCCATACTGGCAAGGGCACTGTCGAGACGGAGTACTTGTTCATCGCCTCCGGGGTCTGGAGCCCGCGGATCGCGCGCATGGCCGGGGTGACGATCCCGCTGACGCCGGCCGTCCACCAGATGATCAGCGTGGGCCCGATCCCGCTCTTCGCCGAGACCTCAGGCGAGATCGTCTTCCCGATCGTGCGCGACGTCGACAAGAACATGTACGAGCGCCAGAACGGGAGCGACATGGAGGTCGGCTCCTACGCGCACCGGGCGATCCTCATGGACCCCGACGACATCCCGTCGATCGAACAGTCTGCGCTCTCGCCGACCGAACTTCCCTTCACCTCGGAGGACTTCGACCCGCAGATGGAGGACGCGCTCGAGTTGATGCCCGAGATCCTCACCACCGAGGGCGCGGGCATCCGGCACGCGATCAACGGCCTGCTCTCGCTCACCCCCGACGGGATGCCGCTGCTCGGCGAGACGGAGGTCAAGGGCGTCTGGTCGGTGGCGGCGCTCTGGATCAAGGAGGCGGCAGGGATCGCCCGTGCCGTCGCCGAGTGGGTGACCGACGGTGCCTCGGAGATCGACCTGCACGGGGCTGACGTCGCGCGGTTCTACCCGCATCAGCGCACAGCCCGGCACGTCAACGCGCGCTCCGACGAGGGCTACAACCGCACGTACGGGATCGTCCACCCGATGGAGCAGTGGCTCTCGAACCGCGAGGTGCGGATGAGCCCGTTCTACGGCCGCGCACAGGAACTGGGCGCGGTCTGCTACGAGACGGCCGGTTGGGAGCGCCCCTGGTGGTACGAGTCGAACAAGGGCCTGCTCGAGGAGTACGGCGACCGGGTGATGCCGCGCGACGCCGAGTGGGAGTCGCGCTGGTGGTCGCCGATCATCAACGCGGAGCACCTGGCGATGCGCGACCGGGCGGCGATGATCGACCTGTCGGCCTTCGCGATCTTCGACATCGTCGGGTCGGGGTCTCTGGAGTATTTGCAGCGGGTCGCGCTGGCTGAGATGGACGTCCCGGTCGGCCGGGTCGTGTACACGCCGATCCTGAACGGCGAGGGCTGCTTCAAGGCGGACCTGACGATCATGCGGCTGGGTGAGTCGCACTTCCGGGTCGTCACCGGCGGAATGGACGGGCCGCGGGACATGAAGTGGTTCGGTGACCAACTGCCGGAGGACGGGTCGGCTGCGCTCGTCGACCAGACCTCGGAGTGGTGCACGCTCGGTCTGTGGGGGCCGCGTGCCCGGGACATCCTCTCGTCTGTCACCTCGGACGACGTCTCGCACGAGGGCTTCCCCTTCGCGCGCTGGGCCTGGCTCGAAATCGGTCCGGTGGGCGCGCTCGCCTCGCGGATCTCCTACGTCGGCGAGCTCGGCTGGGAGCTGTACGCGCCGATGGAGCAGGGCCGCGCGCTGTGGGACGTGCTCTGGGAGGCGGGTCGGCCGCACGGGCTCATCCCATCCGGGATCGGCGTCTACGGGACGACCGGCCGGATCGAGAAGGGCTACAGGCTGTACGGCGCCGAGCTGGAGTCCGAGTTCGACGTGGTCGAGGCCGGCATGCAGCGGCCGACCGTGAAGGACGCGGACTTCGTCGGCAAGGAGGCGCACCTCCGGCACCGGGAGCAGGAACCGGCGGCGCTGCTCTGCACGCTGACGGTCGACGACTCGACCTCGGCGTCGGGCGTGAAGCGCTACATGCTCGGGCGGGAGCCGATCCTCTCGGCGGACGGCGAGCGGCTCGTCGACGTGAAGGGACGCGGCTCGTACGTGACCAGTGCCGGATCGGCGCCATCGCTCGGAACGCATCTGCTGATGGCGTACCTGCCGCTCGAGCACGCCCGGGAGGGGAACAAACTGGTCGTTCAGTACATGGACGAGCGTTACCCGGTGACGGTCGCGGTCGCCGGCTCGCGACCGCTGTTCGATCCCGAGAACGCGAGGGTGCGGTGCTGAACGTCCTCGTCTGCGTCAAGCGGGTGCCGGAGACCGGCGCACGGATCTCGCTCACCGCCGACGAGCAGGCGATCGACACCGCCCACCTCGGGTTCACGATCAGCCCGCACGAGGAGTGCGCGGTCGAGGAGGCGCTCAGGCTCGCCGCCGACCACGGCGGTAGCACGACCGTGCTGACGCTTGGCCCCGCGGCCGCCGTCGAGCAGCTCCAGAACGCACTCGCGATGGGAATCGAGAGCGCGGTCCTGCTCGAGACCGACGGCGACGACTGGGATCCCGAGGCGACGGCCGTGGCGATCGCGGACGCCCTGCGCGGGAGGCCGCTCGACGTGCTGCTGTTCGGTAACGAGTCGGCCGACAACGGCAACTACCAGGTGCCGATCCGGGTCGCGCACGCGCTCGGGCTGACGTGCGTCACGGGGATCAAGGGAATCGAGGTGCGCGACGGCTCGGTGCTGGCGCGACGCGAGGCCGGCGGCGGCTGGGAGGTCTTCGAGCTCCCGCTCCCGGCGGTGATCGCCGTCCGCGAGGGGATCAACCTGCCCCGCTACCCCTCGCTCCCCGGCCGGCTGCGCGCGAAGAAGACCGAGGTGGAGCGGATCGAGCCGGAACGGCGCGCGGGCGGGCTGGCGAAGGTCCGGCTCGCGCTGCCCACCGAGGAGGCGCGCACGGTCGAGATCCTCGGCGACGGTGCCGGGGCGGCACCGCGGGTCGTCGAGGTCCTCCGTGAGCTGGGGCTGGTGGCCTAGTGATCCTCGTCCTCGTCGAGCACGACCGGGGTGCGCCGGCCGAGGCGTCGCTGGAGACGTTGTCGGCCGGGGCGAGGCTGGCGGCGGAGCTCGGGACGGACGTTGAGGCGGTTCTGGTCGGCGAGGAGGGGAGGGCGGCGGCCGGCGGGCTTGGCGTCTCCCGGGTAAACCTCGTGGTCGGTGACCGGCTCGAGGACTACGCGCCCGAGGCGTGGGCGGCGGGGATTGTCGAGGCGGCTGGAGAGGCGTCGGTCGTGCTCGCCGCCGCCACCGACCGCGGGCAGGAGTTGCTCGCGCATGCGGCCGCCAGGCTGGGCGCGCCGCTCGCCGCGAACTGCGTCGGGATCGAGGCCGGCGACCCGGTGCCGGTCGTCCGGCAGCGCTGGGGCGGGAGCCTGCTCGAGGAGGCGACGCTCGCGGGCCCGGTCGTGCTCGCCACGCTCGTGCCCCACGCCTTCGCCGCCGAGCCGATCGCTGCGGGCGCTCCGACGGAGGTCGTTGAGGTCCGTCCGGCGCTAACGGACGACCACTTCCGTGCCCGGGTCGCGCAGCGGGTGGAGCCGGAGGTCGGCAAGGTGCTGCTCACCGACGCGCGGGTCGTCGTCGGCGGCGGCCGCGGCGTGGGTAGTGCCGAGGGCTTCGCCGCGCTCGAGGAGCTGGCAGGACTGCTCGGCGGCGCGGTCGGGGGCTCGCGCGTCGTGACGAACCTCGGCTGGCGCGCGCACACCGACCAGATCGGCCAGACCGGCGCCCGGATCGCGCCCGAGCTCTACATCGCCTGCGGCATCAGCGGCGCGATCCAGCACATGGTCGGCTGCAAGGCGGCCAAACGCATCCTCGCCATCAACAAGGACCCGGCTGCGCCGATGGTCGTGCACGCGGACTACGCGGTGATCGGCGACCTCCAGGAGATCGTGCGGGCGCTGGTCGCCGAGCTCCGCCGCTGATGCAGGTGCTCGCGGACACCGCGCCCGACGGCGCATCGCTCGCCGACCGTGCCTACTACGCGATCCGCGACATGATCGTCTCCCTCGAGCTGCCGCCGGGGGCGGTGCTCCACGAGGCGAAGCTGATGGACCAGCTCGGGATGGGACGCACGCCGATCCGCGAGGCGGCCCGGATGCTCGCCCAGGACAACCTCGTCGAGGTCTTCCCCCGCCGTGGCGTGTTCGTGACGAGTGTCGACATCGGTGACCTCGCCAGCCTGGCCGAGGTGCGCGAGGCGCTCGAGGGGTACGCAGCGCGCCTTGCGGCCGAGCGCGCGACCGAAGACGACCAGCGCGAGCTCGCGGAGCTGATCGACGAGTGCAAGCGCAAGGGCGAGCTCGACCGGCGCGGCCTGATCGACCTCGACCGGCGGATCCACAGCTGCGTCTACCGTTGCACGCACAACCGCTTCCTGGCGGCGACGCTCGACGAGTACTACGTGCTCGCGCTGCGGATCTGGTTCCTCGCGCTCGAGCGGGTCGAGCGGCTCGACCAGGCTGTGAGTGAGCACCGCCAGGTGCTGGCGGCGATCCGCGATCGCGACGGCGCCCGGGCCGAGCAGGCAATGCGCCGCCACGTGCAGAGCTTCGAGCAGGCGATCCGCCGGGTCCTCTGAGGTGCTCGTCGGGCTCGGCCACGTCGACCTCGTCTGCCGCGAAATCGAGCGGTCACTCGCGTTCTACGCGGCAATCCTCGGACCGCTCGGACTGCAGGCACCCGTCACGTTTCCCGGCGAACGGGGTGAGGCGATCCACTACCTCCGCTTTCCGGCGCCCGGGTCGGGATCGCTCGGCCTTCGCCAGGCCTCCGGTCCCGAGGCGAGCCAGGAGTACGCGCTCTACGCGCCCGGCCTCCACCACGTGGCGTTCGCCGTCGGGACCGACGGCGAAGTCGACTCGGCGCACCGCTCTGCGGTCGAGGCGGGGGCCGAGATCCTACACCCGCCGCGGCTGTGGCCCGAGTACGGCGCCGGCTACTACGCGACCTTCTTCCTCGATCCGGACGGATTCAGGATCGAGGTCGCCTCGAAGCGCGACGCACGGCTCGATTGATGCAGCCGGCCCCAGGCTACCGGCCGCTCCTCTCCTCGACGGAGAACTTCGAGCGCTGGAAGAGCAAGGGCGAGCGCGACACGACCGCCCGCGCGGGCGAGATCTGGCGCGAGACGCTCGAGAGCTACGAGCAACCGGCGCTCGACGACGCGATCCGCGAGGAGCTGGCCGAGTACGTCACGCGGCGGCGCGCCGAGCTCGGCGACTAGCCGAGCTCAGTCGAGCGTGACGACGACCGTCTTCGCCTCGGTGAAGGTGTCACGCATCGAGTGCGAGCCGCCGACGCGGCCGACACCCGACTTCTTGCCGGAGCGGCCGCCGAACGGCAGGTGACTTTCCCAGTAGTTCGTCGACTCGTTGACGTTCACCCAGCCGGCATGCGCCGCCTCGGCGAAGCGCAGGCCGCGCGCGAGGTCCCGCGTCCAGACCGCGGTCAGGAGTCCGTACTGGGACGAGTTGACGATCTGCAGGGCGTCCTGGTCGCTCGAGATCGTCGAGATCGGGATCACCGGCCCGAAGGTTTCCTCGCGGGCGACCTCCATCTCGTCCGTGACCTCGTCGAGGATGGTCGCCTGCCAGTAGAGGTCGGTTGCGAACCCCGTCGCGCGCGACCCGCCGGCGACGACCGCCGCACCGCGGTCGACCGCGTCGGCAACGTGCTCGTCCATCTTCCGCGCGGTCGGCTCGTTGTTCAGCGGGCCCATCGTCGTCTCCGGGTCGAGCGGGTCGCCCAACCGGATCTCGCGCTCCGTCGCCGCCACGAGCTTCTCGCGGAACTCGTCGTGGACGGCCTCATGAACCAGGAAGCGCTCCCCGGCGGTGCAGGACTGCCCTGCGCACAAGAACGAGGCGACGAGACTCGCCTCGGCCGCCCGCTCCACGTCGGCGTCGTCGAGGACGACCATCGGTCCGTTGCCGCCGAGCTCGAGCAGCACCGGCTTGCCGGCCGCGCGCTGAGCGACCTTGTGGCCGGTCTCGACCGAGCCGATGAACCCGATCGCGTGCGTTCCCTCGCTGCCGGCGATCTCGTCACCGACGACCGCGCCGTGCCCGGTGAGCATCGAGAAGACGCCGGCCGGGAGCTCCGCGTCGACGATGCACTCCGCGAGCTTCACCGAGCAGACGGAAGTCGACGCCGCCGGCGCCCAGACCACGGCGTTGCCGGACGCCAGCGCTGGGGCGATCAGCTCCGACGGCATCGTGTACGGCCAGTTCCAGGGCGTGATCACGCCGACGACGCCGCGCGGCACGCGGTAGGCGAGGATCCGCTTGCCCGCGTCGACGGACGGCGGCATCGAGCCTTCGAGCCGCTTCGCGTCGGCCGCGGCCATCCGCCAATACTCGATCAGCTCGTCGACTTCACCGTGCGACTCGGTGTGCAGCGGCTTGCCCTGGTCGAGCGTGAGCGCGCGCGCGAGGTCGTCGCGGCGCTCGGCGATAAGGTCGGCGACGCGTTCCATCGCGGCCGCCCGCTCGAAGGCCGAGCGCGCAGCCCAGTCGCGCCAGGCGGCGTTCGCTCCGGCGATTGCGCGTTGCGCATCGGCCCGCGTCCCCTCTGGGACGGTACCGAGCGACTCGCCGCTGGCCGGGCTCCAGGCCTCCATCTGGGCGCCCGACTCGGACTCGGCCCAGGCGCCGCCGACGACGAACGAGTAGTCGTACGTCGTCGTGCTCATCGCTTCCCCCTCGAGAACGCGTTTCGGTAGATCTCCTCGTACCCGGCGACGTCGACTTCGCGTGCGTTGCCGATCGTCTGCGGGTCCTCGAACGCGATCCGCGCGAGCATCGGGATCTCCTCCTCGGCGAAGCCCAGCTCGGTCATCGTCGGAATGTCGACGTCCTCGGTCAGGCGGTAGAGCTCCTCGACGCCCGCCAGCGCCGTCTCGAGCGGGTCGAGCCCGGTGCTGTCGACGCCGAGCGCCTCGGCGATCCTGGCGTGGCGCTCGGGTGACGCCGGCGCGTTGTACTCGAGCACGGGGCCGAGCACGCGAGCGGTCAGCGCGCCGTGCGGGCAGTCGTGGACGCCGCCGGCCGACTGGCTCATCGCGTGCGCGGCGCCGGCGCTCTCGGTTCCGTACGCCATGCCGCCGAGGGTGGCTGCGTGCGCCATGTGAGTTCGGGCCTCGAGGTTCGAGCCGTCCTTGTACGCCGCCCGCAGCCAGCGCCCGGCGAGCTCGATCGCCAGCAGTGCGACGGCGTCGTTGAACGGCTGGTGGTAGTCGCACGTGAAGCACTCGATCCCGTGTGAGAGAGCGTCCATGCCTGTGGCGGCAGTGATGGCCGGGGGGAGGGCGAGTGTCAGCTCCGGGTCGATCACCGCTATGTGGGCGCCGATCAGGGCCGTCCCGCCCACGTTGAACTTGATCTTTCGGTCGAGGTCGGTGATCACCGCCCAGAGCGTGACCTCGCTGCCGGTACCCGACGTGGTCGGCACGGCGATCAGCGGCGGGATGCGCCTAGTGATCGGCGTTCCGCCGTACTCGTAGTCGAGGATCGAGCCGCCGTGCGCGATGACGACGCCCACGCCCTTCGCGGTGTCGAGTGACGACCCGCCACCAAGTGCGACCAGCCCGTCGCAGCCGTGCTCGCGGTAGACGTCGGCGGCAGCATCGACCAGCGCGACGTCAGGGTTCGGTCGCACGCCGTCGAAAACGACTGCGTCTTCGAGCCGGCGGACCGCTTCGTCGGCGAGCCCCGCGTCGACGACACCGCTGTCGGTCACGAGCATGGGACGGCGGATGCCGAGGTCGACGATCAGCTCACCGAGGCGAGAGATCGCGCCGGGCCCGTGCACCATCCTCGTAGGGAGCTCTACGGAGCGGATCGCATCGACGGCGACGGTCATGTAGCCCCCTCGCTCATGGCTTCGCGATGCTACCTGCGTGGTGAGCCACCCCGTGGCTGGAGGAGATCTCCGGCCGAGTTGGGCGCCGCGGTTCGGGCTGAAGCGATATCCACCGCCGCGTCGGCCGGCGGTGCGACTGCGGCAAGGTAGTCCAGCACCGTCTCGAGCGGCTCGACGTCGCCGAACTTCGCGTCGATATCGAACAGGTTCCACTCGACGACGCCGGCGACGCGGTCGCCGACGCACTCCCGCACGACGATCGGCCGGAATCCTGCCTAGAAGCAGTCGACCTCCTGGGTCGTGTCGCCGAGGTCGTGGCCTCCTGGACGCGGGCCAGGAGCAGCAACGTCACCGGCGCTTGCGACCCCGAGTGCACCGCGCCTCGACGAAGCAGAAGTATCGCCTTGGTCGATCTGACCGCTCTCGTCGAGAAAAAGCAGATGCACACCAACGCTACGCGCGCGCCCCGCCTCACCCATGGAGCGGGGCGGCCTTTGCCGACACCCTCTCTCAGGCGGCCCCGACGGCGGAGCTCGGCCGGCTGCCGAGATCCTTGTTCTCGAGCACGAACTTGCTCGCGATGAAGGTCGCACCCTGCGGGTCGGTGAGGACGGTCATCCGAACCCACGGGGCATCGAACGGCGGGACGATCACCTGGCCGCCGAGCTCGGTGGCCGCCTTGGCGGTGGCGTCGGCGTCGGCGACCGCGAACGTCACGCTCCAATGCGCCGGGACATCGGGCTGGTCGTCCGCGATCGGGTTGATGCTCGCCACGACGTCCTCGAATCCCACCGGTCCGCCTACCTCGGCCACCCGCTTGCGGAGCTCGGGGTCGTCGCGCTCGAGGTAGTCGCCGTAGCCGGGCATGGTCCACATCTCGGCGCCGCCTGCCGCCATCGTCTCCCAGCCGAGCACAGAGCGGTAGAACGATTTCGCGCCTTCCAGGTCGCGGGTGTTGAGGCCGTTGAAGTTCAACGAGCCCGGCTCGTTGACGACTCGCGCGCCCTTGAACTCCTTCGCCTGCCAGACACAGAACGCCGCCCCCTCGGGATCGGTGAAGACGGCCGTCCGGCCGGCGTCCATGACGTCGAACGGCTCCCTCACGACACCTCCGCCGGCCTCGCGCACCTTCGACGCGGTCTCATCGGCGCTAGCGACCGAGATATACGTGTCCCACGTAGCGACTGGTGGCGCCGACTCGGGGATCGAACCGACCGCGGCAACGTCGCCACCGTGCAGGCGGGCGATGAAGTACTCGCCCTCCGACCCTGGAGGCATCACGCTCTCGAACTCCCAGCCGAAGAGGCCACTGTAGAAGTCGACCGCGGCCTCGGGGTCCGGTTGGCTCGTATCGACCCAGCTAGGAACGCCGGGGATCCATCCGTCGCGTTCGGGCATTGGGCGCCCTCCCTTCGGTGGCTTACAGGCCCTGCGCACGATAAACGCCCTCTAGGTCAGAATCTGTCCTCAATTGCCGCGACGACCGTCGCGTCAGCGGACCCTCACTACCGCGCGGGATGGATTTCTTGCCGGTCAGACCCGCGAGTGACGGTGGTAGTACGCGTGCGTCTTGCTGCGGTTCCCGCACAGCGTCATCGAGCACCACCTTGCCGAGCGGTTGCGCGAGTAGTCGTAGAACGACCAGTGGCAGTTCGGGCACGTCTTGAGCCGAGGCCAGCTGCCCTCGGTCATCGCCTCGAATACTGCGAGCAGGATGCGGCCGAGCGCTCCTGCGACCCCTGGAGCGCCCGCGACGAGCTCCGCTGCATTTGCGTAGAAGCGCAAGCTGATCCCCGCCTCGCGTGCGACCCAGTTCAGGCGCTCCGCCGCGCGCGTGTCGGTTCCGCCGACGAACTCACGTAGTGACTCACGTAGCTCCTGCGCTCGAGTGACGTCCTCGCCATCGACTCTCACTGCGCCCAACCCTCGCTCGCGCAGCCAGCGGCGGAGGGCGGCAGGGCTGTCGAGCCACTCGCGCCCGTGCTCGCGGTCGGCCGTGTTGAGGAACTCCTGAACGATGCGCAGTGAGCCCGGTGCCTTCTTCGGGACGTCGTACCGAGGTGGAGCTTTCACACCAATATCATTAGATTACCGGTGTGAACGGCTGGAGGGGACTGCTGGCGCCGACGATCGTCGCCCGCGCACGACTACGCCGGCAGCGCGGCCGCAACCTTCTCCTGGTGGCGGGCATCGGCGCCGCTGTCGCGATGCTCGTGGGCGTGCTCGGCGGGAGCCTCGTCGCTCGTGATCTCTCGCTCCGTTCGCTCGTGACCGCGCTCCCGCGCAACGAGCGCAGCTTCCGAGTCGACCTCAACGGGCTGCCGTCGCAGGGAACCCACGACGCAGCCGCGCGCGCGGCGCTCGCACGGCTGACCTCCGCGCGCCCACTCCGGCTTGTCGCCTTCCGCGACTTCCGGCTGCAGGGAGAGCTGGTCCGCTTCGCCGGGCTGGACGGCCTCGGATCGTTCGTCCGCGTGACGAGCGGCCGTCTTCCCCGCCGCTGCGATCCCCGCGTGTGCGAGGTGCTGCAGATCGGCGGGCGGGGACTGGCGACGCTCAGGGAGGGTGGGATCAGCCTCGTGCGCGTCGGCGAAGGGCGGCTGGTCGATCCGGCGAGGTTCGGCACTACGTTCCTGCGCCTCCAGCAAGAACGCGCGCAGCGATCGCATCCCCGGACGTTCCTCCTGTTCGGGCCTAGCTCGGATGCGGTCGAGAGGCTGCCATCCGTCTCGCTGCTGCTCCGGCTACGCAGCTGGCTGGCGCCGGTCGACGCCCGCCGCATCCACGTGTGGGAGATCGGTTCGGTGCTGCGGCGCGAGACCCAGACGCAGGCGATGCTGGAGCAGGCCGATCCGTCGCTCGTGCTCGCAGGACCGGACAGCGCGCTGCTCTCGGCGCGGCAGCGAGGCGACACGTACGCGCGCCGCGTGCTGCTCGTCGGCGGCAGCGCCGCGGTCGCGCTCTTCAGCTTCACCGTGCTCGCCGCGGCCGGGCTCAGTCGCGGGCTCGCAGCAGAGCGACGGAGGCTCGTGCAGCGCGGGGCGTCTCGCATACAACTGCTCGTCGCGCTGCTCGCCGAGGTGGGGGCGATCGTGGCTGTCGGCTGGGCCGTCGGGATCGGCCTCGGAGCGGCGGCGATCGCGGCGCTCGCGTCGGCAGAAGGGCTGCCGGCGGAAGGAGTTCTCGTCAACTCGCTCTGGACCAGCACCGCGGTACTGGCGCTGGGCGGGATTCTTGTTCTCGCCCTCGTGCTCGTCGCCTGGGCTGCGAGCGCGGAGGACTCCGGGGAGCCCCGCCGGCGAGTGCGCCTTCTCGACGTCGTCGCGCTCGGCGCGGTGCTCGCGATCGTGACCGGCATGAGCCGCGGGACGCCGAGCGGGACGTTCCTGCTCCTGCTGCCGCTGCTCGTCTTCCTCGCGGGCGGGCTGCTGGTCGCGCGCCTGCTGGGGCCGCTGACCATGCTCGCCGAGCGGCTCGCGCGGCGCGGGTCGGTGGCGGTCCGGCTCGCGCTCCTTGCACTCGCCCGCGCCCCGGGCCGGACGGCTGCGGCATGCGCGTTCATCGCGACCGCGACCGGGCTTGTCGTGTTCGCGTCCGCTTATCGCTCGACGCTAGAGCGGGGCGCGAAGGACGAAGCGAGTTTCGCAGTGCCGCTCGACTACACGGTCTCGGAGAGCTCTCACCTCGTCCTGCCGCTCGACGCAGCTCCGTTGCAGGGTTACGAGCGGCTGGCGCCCGGCGTGCGCGCGTATTCCGTTCTCCGCCGGAGCGCAGACGCCGCAGGAGCGGGCACGAGCACGCAGAGCGCGACGATACTCGGCGTCCCGAGCGCGGCGTTCGCGGTCTTGCGGTGGCGATCGGACTACTCAGCGCGCTCGCAGGCGGAGCTTGCGCGCGCGATCCGCTGGAACGGCTCCCCTTCGCTCGCCGGCGCGCGCCTGCCACCCGATGCTGCTCTCCGCCTACCTGTCCGCGCGCGCGGCCCAAGCGTTGCGGTCGACCTCGTACTGCAGGAAGCGCGCGGGCGCATCCAGACCGTCGCACTCGGGACTGCAAAGGGAGCGACCGTCATGAGGGCGCGCGCCCCCCGCCAAGCGAGCCGGATCGTGGCGCTCGAAGTGTCGCTCTCGAATGCGGCGCGCGCCTGGTTCTTCCACCTAGCGAACGAGCGCCGGCTCATTCTCGCCCCGAGCGGCAGCCTCGAGCTCGCGCCGCTGCTCGCCGGTGGAAGGACCGTCACCGACTGGCACGGATGGATCGTCCGCGGCCCCGGCCAGGGCGAGGGCGAGAGGATCTCGTACTCGTTCCCGAACGCGGACACGATCGTTTTCCGACCCCGGCTGGCGACGGACGACCGGCCGCTTCCGATCATCGCAAGTCCGGAGGTCGCCGCCGCGGCGGGCCCCGGCGGTCTCGTCACCCTCAACTTCTACGACCCACCCGTGCAGGCGCGCGTCGTCGCGACCGCGCGTCGCTTCCCGACGATCGGGGCGGCCGAGCCGTTCGCGGTCGCCGACGAGGCGGCGCTCTCGACTACGCTGAACGCGGACGCACCCGGAACTGGAATGCCGGGCGAGCTGTGGCTCTCGACCCCCGGCCGGAGCTCCGATCTGCTCGCGCACGGGCTGACCCGGCCCCCGTTCTCACTGCTTACGACCCAGTCGCGCGGCGACCTGGCCGAGCAGGCGCGCAGCGACCCGCTCGCGCGGGGCGCCGTCTATACGCTCGGCGTCGCCGCGCTTGTTGCGCTTGTGCTGGCGATCATCGGGTTGTGGACGACCGTAGTGGGCGACGTCCGCGACGAGCGGGACGCGCTTTTCGATCTCGAGGCCCAGGGAGCCGGCCCCGAGACGCTGCGCCGCCATCTGCGCCTGCGGGCACTTGGACTGATGGGGTTCGGCGTTGCCGGCGGGTGCGCCCTCGGATTCGTCCTCTCGCGGCTCGTCGTCTCGCTGGTGAAGGAGACGGCGGCCGCGACCGAGCCCGTTCTGCCCCTCGTCACCGATCTCGGCACCGGAACGCTTGCGATCGCGCTCGCCGCCCTCGTGGTGGGGGCGCTCGCCCTCGTCGAGGCCACGGTGCGGCAAGCGTTCCGCGCCGATGTTCCGGAGCGCACTTCCTGGAGCAGCGAATGAGTGCGGCCGTGGAACTACGCGACGCGTTCCGAATCTTCGGAAGCGGCGCCCGCGCCTCGGTTGCGCTGCAGGGGTTGACGCTGGCCGTCGAGAGGGAGGAGGTCGTGGTCGTGCTCGGCCCGAGCGGCTCGGGAAAGACGACGCTTCTCCGGGTGGCGGCAGGCCTGGAGCCGCTCTCCGCGGGAAGCGTGCATATCCTCGGTGTCGATCTCGAGCATCTCAACCGACGGGAGCTGAACGCGTTCCGTGCCGCCACCCTCGGCTTCCTCGATCAGCATTACGCGCGCGCGCTCTCGCCGGACCTCAGCATCCGGCAGACTGTCGCGCTCGAGCTCCTGCTCCGTGGGGTCGCCAGACGCGAGGCGCTCGCCGCCGCCGACGAGCTCCTCGACCGCGTCGGCCTCCTCGGCCGCGCGCACGACCACCGCGTGGCTCTGTCCGGAGGCGAGCAGCAGCGGGTCGCCGTCTGTGCCGCCGTCGCCCACCGGCCGCGGCTCCTGATCGTGGACGAGCCCGCCGGCGAGCTCGACGCCGAGAACGCCGCGATCGTCTACGACCTTCTCGCCGAGCTCGCCCGCGAGGCTCATGCCGCCGCTCTGATCGTCAGCCACGATCCCGACGCGGCGAGGATCGCCGACCGGCTTGTTCATGTCCGCGATGGGCGAGTCGTCGCGGAGGGAGAGATCACGCCCACGCCAGCGGCCTCGGTCTCAACGCGTCCCACCGCCGCGAGCGGCGACGTGGTCGCTGAGCTCAGAGGCGTGCACAAGGCCTACCAGGAAGACCAGCCCGTGCTCCGCGGGTTGAGCCTGCAGGTCGGGAGGGGTCGCCTGCTCGCCGTCGTCGGGCGGTCGGGAACCGGCAAGACAACGCTGCTGCACCTGCTCGCCGGGCTCGAGTGGCCAAGCGAGGGCGAGGTGCTGCTCGGCGGTGAGCTGCTCGACGGCCGCGGACGCGAGGAGCTGGCCGCGATCCGGCGGAAGAGCGTCTCGATCGTCACCCAGGAACCGGGACTCGTCCCGCACCTCAGCGCGCGCGAGAACGTGCTCCTCGCGCTGAGTGTGCGAGGGATTGGAGAGGCAGCGCGCGCGGACACCGTGCTCGCGGAGGTTGGGCTCGCCCGCAAGAACGCGCAGCGGGCGGCATTGCTCTCGGCGGGAGAGCGCCAGCGGGTCGCGATCGCACGGGCGCTCGCTTCCGGGAGCCCCATCCTGCTCGCCGACGAGCCGACCGCGCGCCTGGACGAGGAGAACGCCGCGCGAGTGGGCAGGCTGCTCGCGAGAGCCGCCCGCGTCCACGGGCTCGCGGTGGTGTGCGCGACCCACGATCCGGGAATCGTCCGCCTCGCCGACGAGGTCGTGCGTCTCGACGCCCGTACGCGTTTGCCTTCACCGGCGGGCTATCTGGCAGGTTGACGAGCTCGATCGGGTTGCCAGCCACGGTCGCCCATCCCAACGTCTATCCGGTCGGGATCGCCGCGCAGGCTGTCGCAAAGACCGGTCGTCCTGCCATTGCCCGCCGGCCTGCGCGGACGCGTGATTTTGCTGCTCGATCGCTGACCAGTCGCTCCGTCTCGAGATCGACGGAGAGCCCATTCGCGTGTCGATGTGCCACTGCCTCGCCTGCCAGCAGCGGACCGGCAGTGTGTTCGGCGTCCAGGCTCGGTTCTCTGAAGATCAGGTGCGCATCGAGGGCCGTTCGACGGAGTACGTTCGCCTCTCCGACGAGGAAGGTGACGAGCGGAGGTTCCACTTTTGCCCCGAATGCGGCGGGACGGTCTACTACCGCGTGCCGGCGATGCCGGGCATGATCGCCGTTCCGGTCGGCGCTCTGGCTGACCCCGCGTTCCCGTCGCCGACGGTCTCGGTCTACGAGGATCGGCGTCACCCGTGGGTCGCGTTGCCGCCCTCGATCGAGCTCCACTACGACTGAGCGGGCGGCACGCGTTGTCATAGCGGCGGCGAGCGCCTTCGCTCTGAGCTGGTCGCGGGCCAGGAGCCAGCTCGTCACCGGGGCTGAATCGTAGGCTCTGCCTGTGCATCTGCTCTTTCTCGACGAGAGCGGTCAGATCGACCAGGGCGGCTTGTTCGCGCTCGGGGGATCGCGGTGCAAGACTTTTATTGGCCGGAGCTTCGCCGGATCTGGGAGGAGACCCTGTCGGCGGCCGGCCATTCGGATTAATCGCTGTTGAGCGTCGCGAGCCATTCCGAGACGGCGGCAGCAACGGTGGTTTCGCTTTTGAGCGAGTGGGTGCCGGGGATGCGGGCGAGGGTGCGGTTCGGGCTGTCGGGTGGCGTCCCGAACGGGTCGCTCTCGCCTTGGACGACGAGGGTCGGGACTTTGACGGCGTCGAGCTCGGGGAGGCGGCTCTTCTCGGGGCGACCGGGCGGGTGGAGCGGGAACGCGAGGCACAGGACTGCGACCGAGTCGGTCGCGGCTGCGGTGCGGCATGCGACCCGGGCGCCGAGTGAGCGGCCGCCGGTCAGGATGGGAAGGCCGCTGAACGGGCCTTCCCGGAGCTGCGAGACGACTGCGGTCCAGGCTGCGTCGAGCTGGCTCGCCGGAGCCGGGCTACGCCGCCCCGCTACCAGGTAGGGCTGCTCCATGAGCGCGACGCTCAGCCGTGCGCGGACGGCGGCCTTGGTCGCGCCGACAAGGTCGGGCGACTCGATCCCGCCGCCCGCCCCGTGGCCGAGCACGAGCGCAGCGACGGGTGAATCAACGGGATGAACGTGCACTCGCGCAAGTCCGTGGGGAGTGTCGAGCTCGAGGATGCGACGAGCCTAGCTGCGGGCGTCAGGGTCGCCGGCAGCGCACGTTCTACGATCTCGTGCGTGGAGACGTCGGATGCTCCGGTCCGGAGCAGGGTCGAGGTCGAGATTGCAGCGCCGCCAGAGGTCGTCTGGGACGTCCTGACGCGGTTGCGGGACTGACCGGAGTGGAACCCGGAGGTGGAGTCGATGTCGTTCGACGGTCCGATTGCGCCCGGCTCCGAGTTCCGGTGGAAGGCTGGACCGGGGACGATCGTGTCGACGTTCGAACAGGTCGAGCCCCCGCGCCGCATCAAGTGGCGCGGCCGGACGATGTCGATCAACGCCGTCCACGAGTGGAGATTGGAGGCGAGCCACGGCGGAACGCGTGTCGAGACCGAGGAGTCGTTCTCGGGCCTGCTTGCGCGCCTGTTTCGCCGGCAGCTCCAGAAGACGCTCGACAAGTCGCTCCACGACGGCCTCGAGCATCTGAAGCGCGAGGCGGAACGCCGAAGCGGTGCGGCTTCCTCGTAGCCACTGACGCGAACTGCGGACGATCCGTCGCGCTTTGACGGCACGCAGGATCCGCGCGAGGAGCGAGACAGCCTTTCCCTCGGTCGCGTCGCGTGCCGATGCTCGATAGGGTCGGCGCGTGCCAAGCCCCGCTCGGGAGCCGGCAGCGAGGTACGAGGCCACCGTCGCCTCCTTCGTCAAGGAGAACCGTTTGCCTGGTGCCGCCGTCGGCGTCGTCCACAGCGGCGAGCTTGTCTGGTCGGCCGGCGTAGGGTTCGCGGACGTGGCGGCGCGCCGTCCGGCCGCCCCGCAGACGCTCTACCGTATCGCCTCAATTACGAAGACCTTTACCGCTACGGTGATCATGCAGCTACGCGACGAAGGCAAACTGTCGCTCGACGACGCCGCCGTCGCCTACCTTCCGGAGCTGAGGAAGGCGACGAGCGCGTTTGCGCCCATCGAGGCGCTCACGATCCGGCGGCTGCTCTCACATGAGTCCGGCCTCCAGAGCGAGCCGCCTGGAACCGACTTCACGGCCGTTGTCTACGAGTCGCGGCCGGAACACACGCTTGCCCGCGCCGCCGAGATCGCTGCCACTGTCCCGCCGAACACCCAGTGGAAGTACTCAAACCTTGCATACCAGCTGCTCGGCGAGATCGTCGGCCGCGTGATCGGCCGGCCCTACGGCAAGGTCGTGCAATCGCGGCTTCTACGGCCGCTCAGGCTGCTGGGCACGTCATTCGAACCCCTGCCGGCCCGACTCGCCGTACGGAGGGCGACGGGATACGAGCCGCGCTTCCTGTCCGACGAGTTGGAGCTTGCTCCGGATCCAGAAGCGGCCGTGTTTGAGGCCGAGGGCGGGCTCTGGTCGTGCGTCGATGATCTCGCCCGCTGGCTCTCCTTTCAGCTCGGTGACGGCACGGCGGGGGGCAAGCGCCTGATCGCCGAGGAGACCCTGGCGGAGATGCACCAACCGCGCTACATCGTCGACGAGGCGTGGACGCGCGCCTGGGCGATCGGCTGGTACGCCGTGCGCAGAGACGACGTGATCTGGCGGATGCACTCCGGCGGGTATTACGGATTCATCAGCAACGCGTGCTTCGATCCCAAGGAGAAGGTTGGAGCGATCGCACTGCTCAACGGGATCGGCGACGCGACCGAGTTGGCGATGAAGCTCGGCGCCATCGCCCGTGAAGCAGTGCGTGAGGCCGCGCCGGTGATCGAGCCGCCACCACCCTTGCCGGAGGAGTGGCGTTCACTTGTTGGCCTCTACATCGGAAAGCACCGTGGCTTCATCCGGCTCGAGTGGCGTGACGGAAAGCTCACCTTCCTCGATCCGGAGGATCCCGCCTGGACGCCGACGCTTGCGCCGACCGAAGAGGCGGACGTATTCACAGTCGAGCCCGGCTTCCGCGAGTCGGGCGAGAAGGTGCGCTTCCAGCGCGACAAGAAAGGTCACGTCGTTTCGGTCCTTGCCGCCGTGGCGACGTTGCAACGGCTCGAGCCGGTCTCCGGCTAAGCGGGCGGCATGGTGCCGATTTGAATTCGATCGTGAGTCAACGTCGGTACGGCGGCCACGATGTCCTGGGCCAGCGACAGAAACCGTGGTCGGCTCTCGACCCTCCGCTTCCGTCGATGCGCTGACGTACCCCGCTTCAGCGGTATATGGACCAGCGAAGGAAAGCTTGTGGGGGTGGTGGACCAAGGCGCCACCGGCTCCGTGTTCTTTTCGATCCCGGCGGATCCCAGATCGCTCTGCCGCTGGGGCGCGTCCGGTCTAGCCTGGCTGACAGGTGCGGGCGCAGCGTCCGAGTGCGCGGATCAGCGGCTCGAAACGCCGACCGAGAGTGGTGAGACGGTACTCGACTGCGGGCGGCCTGGTGTCGAGCACTCGCCGCTC
Source organism: Actinomycetota bacterium (assembly GCA_046730395.1). Taxonomy (GTDB): domain Bacteria; phylum Actinomycetota; class Thermoleophilia; order Solirubrobacterales; family 70-9; genus AC-56. The sequence continues at coordinate 22,024 of JBKPIV010000011.1, forward strand.
GAGCAGGCCCGCGTTGACGAGTTCCGTGAGGCGCACGGTGAGGGTTGCGGGTGGGACGCGGCCGAGGGTGTCGCGGAACTCGTTGAACCGCTCGGCCCCTTCTACTGAGGCGTAGAGGATCGAGAGCGTCCAGCGTCTCTCGAGGAGGTCCGCGGTGCGGCGGACCTCCTCGGGGATCGGTTCAAGCCGCCTGCAACGCATGGTCCGGCGCCGGCTCGAGGGCGAGCTCGAGCACCTCGTCGATGCTGAGCACGGGGTGGAAGGTCATCGATTCGCGGACGTCCTCGGGTACGTCCTCGAGGTCGGCTCGGTTGCGCTCCGGCAGGATCACCTCGGTCAAGCCGGCGGCGTGCGCGGCGAGCACCTTCTGCTTCAGCCCGCCGATGGGGAGGACGCGACCCTGGAGCGTGACCTCGCCGGTCATCCCGACGGTGTGCTTCACCGGTCGCTTCGTCAGGAGCGACGCGAGCGCTGTCGTCATTGTCACGCCCGCGCTCGGACCGTCCTTCGGGATCGCGCCCGCCGGAACGTGTACGTGGAAGGTCTGTCCCTTCAGGTGGTCGGTCGAGATGTCCAGCGTGTCGGCGTGAGCCCGGACCCAGGAGAGGGCGATCTGGGCCGACTCCTTCATCACGTCGCCGAGCTGGCCGGTGAGGACGAGCGCGCCGGCTTCGCTTTCCATCCGCGTAGCTTCGACGAAGAGCACGTCGCCGCCGGTGCCGGTCACGGCCAGGCCGGTGGCGACGCCGGGCACTGCTGTACGCTCGGCCGACTCCTGCCAGAAGCGCTGCCGGCCGAGGGCGTCGCGCAGCTGCGCGAGGTCGATGGTGATCGGCGGCTCCGCGTCGCCGGCGGCGATGCGGGTGGCGGTCTTGCGGAGCAGCTTGCCGAGTTCGCGCTCGAGCTGCCGGACTCCAGCTTCGCGGGTGTACTCGGCGACGATCGTCTGGATGACGTCGTCGGCGATCTCGACCTCGTCCTCGCGGAGGCCGTTGCGCTCGCGCTGCCGCGGCCAGAGGTAGCCCTTGGCGATCGCGACCTTCTCGTCGACCGTGTAGCCGTCGAAGCGGATTACCTCCATTCGGTCGAGGAGCGGCCCGGGGATCGTCTCCGCCACGTTGGCGGTCGCGATGAAGACGACCTGGGACAGGTCGAGCTCGACGTCGAGGTAGTGGTCTCGGAACGAGTGGTTCTGTGCCGGGTCGAGCACCTCGAGCAGTGCGGCGGAAGGGTCGCCGCGCCAGTCGGCGCCGACCTTGTCGACCTCGTCGAGCATGATCACCGGGTTCATCGTCCCGGCGTCGCGCAGGGCGCGGACGAGCCGGCCGGGCAGCGCGCCGATGTAGGTGCGCCGGTGGCCGCGGATCTCGGCCTCGTCGCGGACGCCGCCGAGCGACATGCGCACGAACTCTCGGTTGAGCGCACGGGCGACCGACTCGCCGATCGAGGTCTTGCCGGTGCCGGGAGGGCCGATCAGGGTGAGGATCGCACCGGAGCGCTTGTCCTCCTCGATTCCCCGCTCCTGGCGCAGCTTGCGCACGGCCAGGTACTCGACGATCCGCTCCTTCACGTCCTGCAGGCCGGCGTGGTCGGCGTCGAGGACCTCGCGGGCGACCTTCGGGTCGAGCCGCTCGTCCGACGTCGTGCTCCAGGGCACGGCAAGGAGCCAGTCGAGGTAGGTGCGGATCATCGACGCCTCGCCCGAGGAATCGCCCATCCGCTCGAGCCGGCCGAGCTCGCGCTCCGCCTGCTCGCGCACCTCGTCGGGCATGCCCGACTCGCCGATCTTCGTCCGGTACTCGTCGACCACCGAGCCCTCGTCCTCGCCGAGCTCCTTGCGAATCGACTCGAGCTGCTTGCGCAGGAAGTACTCACGCTGCTGCGCCTGCGCGCCGGTCTCCACGTCCTCGCGGATGCGCCGGCGGACCTGCAGCTCGGCCAGCCGCTCGCGCTGCAGCCTGACGGCCAGCTCGAGCCGCTCCGTCACGTCGAGGGTCTCGAGCAGCTCGACGCGCTGCGCGAACGTGAGGTCGGGCGAGTAGGCGCAGGTGTCGGCGAGCGCGCCGGGCTCGGTGACCGAGCGCAGGAACTCGCCGATGCGGGCGTCCGCCTCGCGGAGCTCTAGGATCTCCTCGACGACGGCGCGATATTCGGTCTCGAGCTCGCGCGTCTTGATCGGGGGAGGCGTCTCGTCGGGCTGCTCCTCGACCTCGACATAGAGGCGGCCGCCGGTGCTCGTCTCGGCAGCGCGGAGCTGTGCACGCGTTTGCCCGCTCAGCGTCGCGACTTGCCCGCCACCCGGGAGACGGCCGGTCTCGACGACCTCGGCCACCGTCCCGACCTTCGCATACGTCCCCTCATGCCGGGGGACGAGCAGAACGCGGGCCTCGCCGACCGTATCGAGCGGCATCGTCACCGTCATGCCTGGAAAGACAACGGTTTCGTCCAACGGAATGAGCAGATATTTCTCCACCGGGTAGTTCACGCTCCTGGGTCGATGATAGTTTCATAGTAGCTACAATCTTTGTAGTGATGCGAGCAGTTCAGCTCACCTCTTTCGAGGCGAGGCGAGACTCACACCGAGGTCCTGCTGCTGCGGCCACCGACGGATGCAGTGGCGCCAGTGACCAATCGGTCGAGCGGCACCCGTACGTACCCTGACAGGCAGTGGGCATGTTCTTTCACTCAGCGGAGGAGGCGCCGGAGCGGCCGGCCGATCCCGCCGTCCGGCGCGCGAATCTGCGCCGGATCGGCACGCTGTTCGCGCCGTACGAGCTGCGGCTCGGCAGCGTCCTGATCCTGATCGTCGTATCGGCGGCGCTGGGCGTGCTGCCTGCGTTCCTGCTCGAGCGCTCACTGGAGGCGATCGGCCGTAACGACACGACCGCGCTGTCTCTGGCAGCGGCCGGAATGATCCTGATCGCGGTCGTGACCGGCGTCCTGGGCGTGTACCAGACGCTGCTCTCGAATCAGGTCGGACAGCGGGTGATGCACGACTTGCGGACGGCGGTGTACCGGCATCTGCAGCGACTGTCGCTGGCGTTCTTCACCCGTACACGGACCGGCGAGGTCCAGTCGCGTATCTCGAACGACATCGGCGGCGTCCAGAACGTCCTCACCACCACCGCCACCTCGATCGCCTCGAACGTCACGACTGTGGTCGCGACGGTGATCGGAATGCTCCTGCTCAGCTGGCAGCTCTCCCTGTTCGCCTTCGCCCTGGTGCCGATCTTCGTTTTCTTGACGTGGCGTGTCGGCAATGAGCGAAGGCGGATCGCGAAGACGACGCAGGAGAGCCTGGCCGACATCTCCAGCCTCGTCCAAGAATCGCTCTCGGTGTCCGGGATTCTGCTCGGCAAGACAATGGGTCGCGGCAACGAGCTCGCCGACCGCTTCGATGCCGACTCACGCCGTCTTGCTGACCTCGAGGTGCGCCAGCGCATGGCCGGCCGGTGGGTAATGGCCCTGATCCAGACCAGCTTCGCCGTGATGCCGGCCGCCGTCTACTGGTTCGGCGGCATAGCCCTGGCGCACGGCTCGTCCGCCGTGTCGATCCCGCTGCTGGTCGCGTTTACGACCTTGCAGACGAGGCTGTTCTTCCCGGTCGGGTCGCTGCTCGGGGTCGGTCTCGACGTGCAGACCTCGCTCGCGCTGTTCGACCGCATCTTCGAGTATCTCGACCACCCGATCGACATCATCGAAAAGCCGGACGCAGTCGCCGTCGGCCGGCCCGGCGACGTCGTCTTCGAGGACGTCTGGTTCAAGTACGGCGATGAATGGACGCTGCGGGACGTCTCGTTCAACGTGCCCGCCGGCACGAAGACCGCCCTCGTCGGCGAGACGGGGTCGGGGAAGACGACGCTCGCCTACCTGGCTGCGAGGCTCTATGAGCCCGAACTCGGACGCATCACCATCGACGACGTCGACATTCGCGACCTGAGCTTCGAGGCGCTGAGCGATCTCGTCGGCGTCGTCTCGCAGGAGACCTATCTGTTCCACGCGTCGGTGCGGGAGAACCTGAGCTTCGCGAAGCCGGGCGCGAGCGACGAGGAGATCGAGGCCGCCGCCAAAGCAGCCCACATCCACGAACTGGTCTCCTCTCTCCCAGACGGATACGACGCCATCGTCGGTGAACGCGGCTACCGCTTCTCCGGCGGCGAGAAACAGCGAATCGCGATCGCCCGCACGATCCTCCGAAACCCCCCGATCCTCGTCCTCGACGAAGCGACGAGCGCGCTCGACACCAACACGGAACGACTGGTGCAGGACGCACTCGACCGTCTCTCCGAAGGTCGCACCACGATCGCAATCGCACACCGCCTCTCGACGATCCAGGACGCCGACCAGATCATCGTCCTCGACCACGGCCGCATCGTCGAAACAGGCCGCCACCACGAACTGATCCGAGCAGGCGGGCGCTACGCAGCACTCGTCACACGAGACGCCGAGACCACGACGGTGCCCCGGGCTCCGACCGCGACCCCCGCGCTCGCGCCGACGAGCTAGCTGACCGCGGCCCAGAACGAGGGGGCCACGTCATGCCCGACCCGCAGCTATGAAGCACGGCAACGGCCAGCGCGACTGGAACGATCTCGCTGTCTTCCTTGCGCAGAACCGGGTGGCAGCGCCGTACGACGTGGTCACAGTCGACGAGGCGCAGAAAAGCGCCAACCAGGTC
>JBKPIV010000012.1:0-4246 GCA_046730395.1 Actinomycetota bacterium
CGATCATCCGCTCACTCGAGCCCGGCGAGGACTGGAGCTGGTGCTACCTCGACGAGGTCGCATTCGTCCTCGACCGCCTTCGCGGCCCGACGCGCATCCCACCCTCGCCGCTCCTGAACTAAGCCCGAAGACGATTACACCATCCGCCGTGCAAGCTGCGTACGCGACTTGACGCCGAGCTTGCGGAACGCCTTGCGGAGGTGGTACTCGACCGTGCTCGGACTGATGAACAACTGAGCGGCGATCTCTCGGGTCGTGTTTCCCTGTGCCACAAGGCGCGAGATCTGTGCCTCCTGCGGCGTCAGTTGACCAAGGGTATCGACGGTGCGTTTCCCAGCATGCTCGCCGGTGGCTTCCAATTCGACGCGTGTGCGCTCGCCGAACGCCTCCATCCCGAAGTTTGAGAAGAGGTCGTGCGCTGTCCGCAGTTGCCCGCGTGCATCGATGCGCCGGCGTTGACGTCTCAGCCATTCGCCGTAGAGGAGGTGAGCACGAGCGAGATCGACCGCTATCCGAGATCGACCGAGTCGATCCACTGCCTCGACATAGAGCTCCTCGGCTCGCTGATCTTCCGCCAAGAGCGCATCCGAGCGCGCCGCGACCCCGAGGGCCCAGTCCGTCCCGCTCGCCCTGGCCATCTCCGCGAGACGCGAGCAAGCGCCCGCGGCCAGCTCGGGTGTTCCGGCTCGAACCGAAGCCTCGATCAACTCGACTATCCCCCAGTCGTCAGCTCCCCCGCGAAAAGATGCGCGTAGACACGCTGGCTCAACGCGAACGGAAGCTCGCCAAGCGCACCGGTCTCCCGGGCGATCTGCACATGCCGTTCGGAGATCGCCTCCCAGCGGGCGTCGTCCCACACGTGGACGGACGAGACGGTCGCGAGCCACTTCCAGCGCAGTTGCTCGCTCACGGGCAGCCAGCTGACGTCGAACGCGTTCTGCGCCCGGCGCAGGATCGGGACGCAGCCTCGTAGCTCTCGCTGAAAAGGGTCGCGAGCCCTCGAGCAACAACTCGGGGCCGCCGAGGACGGGCGGCCTCGGTGCGGCCTTCGCGGCCAGCGCCACGTCGAGCACGCTTGCGCCCCGGCACCGCCAGCCGTCCCGCGAACATCGCCGCCGACAGCGCATCGAGATACGTCTCATACGCGAGTATCGGCGATAGCGGCGTGAGCCGGCGGGCGGCCTCGAGCAGCATCGTGGGGGCATCGCTGCCGTGCGTGGAGGCGAATGCGATCTGCGCGCGCAGCAATTCGACGCGGGCGCGATCGAGCTCGCCCGGCGCGCCGGCCTCCATTGACGAGAGCAGACCGAGCGCGTCGTCGAGCGCGCCTTGCCCGTAACTTCGTCTGAGCTGCGATCAGCCCGCGCTGCGCACGGCGTGCGGGAGTGGGTGTCAGCGTGGCCGCGCGTTCGAGGAAGGCGGCAGCAGCAGCGAAGCCGCCACGCGCCTGCGCCCGCGCCGCGGAGCGCTCGAGCTCGCTGGCCACCTTTTCTTCGGGCACAGACGCCGCCTGCGCACGGTGCCACGCGCGGCGATCCGGGTCGATCTGCGGATCGGTTGCATCCGCCAGCGCGCGGTGAGCCTCGCGCCGCTCGTTCGGCTCGGCCGCACCGTACACCGCCGAGCGCACGAGCGGGTGACCGAACGCCACCGTACCGTCGAGCGTCAGCAAGCCTTCCGACTCCGCAGCGTGCGCGGCCGTCTCTGGGATCCCAAGCTGCTGCGCTGCGCGCCACAGAAGCGCAGGGTCGCCGACCGGTTCTGCCGCCGCCAGGAGCAGCAACCGCCGCGCCTCGCGCGGGAGCCGCGCCAGCCGCCTCGCGAAGCTCTGCTCGATCCCGGTGGACAGAGGCAGCGCTGCACGCAGCGCGAAACCGCCGGCCAGCTGGGCGGGCGTCAGTCCGCGCGGGAGCTCCAGGAGCGCGAGCGGATTCCCGCCTGTCTCGGCGACGATCCGCTCGAGCACTGACTCGTCCAGCCGCGCCGCGAGGACGGACTCCAACACCGCCCGTGCATCCCGACGGCCCAACGGCTCCACTCGGAGCTGCGGGAAGCGGGCCAATCCACCGCCCACGTCACGCGTCGCGAACGCGAGTGCGATCCTCTCCGCCAGCAGGCGGCGAGCCACGAACGCGAGCGCTCGGGCCGATGCGCCGTCGAGCCACTGCGCGTCGTCGACCACACACAGGAGCGGTTGCTGCTCGGCAGCTTCGGAGAGGAGGCCGAGAACCGCGAGCCCGACGAGATACGGGCTGGGCGCCTGTCCGGCGCTGAGCCCGAAGGCGACGCCGAGCGCGTCACGCTGAGGATCAGGGAGACGCTCGATGAACTCGAGGATCGGCGAACAGAGCTGTTGCAGCGCCGCGTAGTCGAGCTCCATCTCCCCCTCGACACCCGCAGCCTGAACGACGCGAAAACCCTCGCCCGCCTCGACCGCGTACTCGAGCAGCGCGGTCTTGCCCACGCCGGGGTCGCCGTGCACCACGAGGACGGCGCCGTGACCGTCGCGCGAGGTATCCAGCAGCCGCTCGAGCACTGCTCGCTCCCGTCGCCTCCCGAGCAACCGCTCCGCCGTCTCGCTGATCGGCATGGGAACAGCATGCCACTGGGGTCACGGACCAAGGAATTCCGGGATGCGATCGCCCACGCACCGCGGCGACAGTGCCCATCCACTGAGAAGGAGAGCGAATGACCACGACAACGGAAAGCGCCGCCGCCCGCGTCGAAAGCCTGCCGGACTACGCGCCGGTCCCGCGCTCGGCGCTCGGGCCGGCACTGAACGAGCAGGGCTACTACGTCGGCCGTGTCGAGCGGAACCTGTACTGGGTCACCGACGGCACCTACCAGTCGGCGTTCCTGACCACGGCGGATGGCGTCGTCCTGCTCGACGCGCCGCCGACCATCGGCCACAACCTGCAGCGCGCCGTCGACGAGATCGCCGCCGCCAACGGCGTCAGCAACAAGGTCACCCATCTCGTCTACTCGCACCACCACGCCGACCACGCCGGCGCGTCCTCGCTGTTCGACAAGAACGTCGCCCGCATCGGACACGAGGAGACGCGGCGACTGCTGCTGCGCGACGACGACCCGGCGAGGCCCCCGAACGAAGAGACGTTCCAGGACCGCCGCACTCTCGAGATCGGCGGCGAGCGCATCGAGCTGGCCTGGCACGGCGCGAACCACTCGCCGGACAACATCATCATCCATCTGCCCGACCACGACACGCTGATGCTGATCGACATCGTGAACCCGGGCTGGGCGCCGGTCTACATCGCCAACCTGACCGAGGACATCCCCGGCTACCTCGAAGCGTCGGCGAATGCGCTCGCGTACTCGTGGAAGCACTTCATCGGCGGCCACCTCGGCAGGCTCGGCACCCGGGACGATGTGACCCTGCACCAGCAGTACATGGCCGACATCGCCGAGAGCTCGAGGAAGGCGATCGACACCGTCGATCCCACGCGGTACTTCGTGAAGTACGGCGAGAACTCATGGGCGGCGGTGAAGGGCTACCTGGACGAGGTCACGACGGTCGCAGCCGCACCGGTGATCGACAAGTACACCGGCGTGCTGGCGGCGGCGGACGTGTTCACCGAGAGCACGACGTTCTGGGTGATGGAATCGATCCGCCTCGACCTCGGCTACGGCTCCCAGGTGCATCCCTGATGGCGAGCAGCACGACACGCGACCCCCTGGGCGACCACCTGCTCACGCCCCAGAACGCGGCAATGGTGGTGATCGACTACCAGCCTTCGCAGTTCGCCGCGGTGCGCTCGATGGATCAGGAGTTGCTGATCGAGAACATCGTCTCGACGGTGAAGACCGCTAAGGCGTTCGGCGTCCCCATCGTCCATTCGACGGTCAACGTGGCGTCGGGACGCCAACAGCCGACCGTGCCCGAGCTCGCCGAGCTACTCGAGGACTACCCGCCCATCGACCGGACGACCCTAAACTCCTGGGAGGACGCCGACTTCCTCGCCGCCGTGCGTGCTACCGGCCGACGCAAGCTGATCCTGTGCGCGCTCTGGACGGAGATCTGCATGGCGTTTCCTGCCCTCGACGCGCTGCGGGAGGGCTACGACGTCTATCCCGTCGTCGACGCTATCGGGGGCACGAGCGAGGAGGCCCACCGCGCCGGTATCGAGCGGGTCGTCCAAGCAGGAGGCCGCCCAATCAGCTGGGTCGCGCTCGCCTGCGAGCTCCAGCGCGACTGGTCGCGCGAGGAGACGGTGGCCACGTCGTCGAG